>NZ_AP025460.1:630749-946124 GCF_024347315.1 Vibrio atlanticus
AGTGGTGTATCTCTCGTCAACGTACTTGGGGTGTGCCAATTGCTCTGTTTGTTCATAAAGAAACATCAGAACTTCACCCAGATAGCCCAGCGCTTATTGAAAAAGTAGCGAAGCTTGTGGAAGAAAAAGGCATTCAAGCTTGGTGGGATGTAGATGCTGCTGAACTGATGGGTGCTGAAGACGCTGACAAGTACGAGAAAGTACTTGATACGCTAGACGTATGGTTCGACTCAGGTGTAACGCACTTCTCTGTTGTTGACTCTCGTGAAGAGTACAACTTCCCGAATGAAGAAAGAACGCACAGTGCTGATCTTTACCTTGAAGGTTCTGACCAACACCGTGGCTGGTTCCAGTCTTCTTTGATTTCATCTATCGCGATGAAAGACGAAGCACCATACAAGCAAGTGCTAACGCACGGTTTCGTGGTTGATGGTAACGGCCGTAAGATGTCTAAATCTATCGGTAACGTTGTTGCTCCTAAAGATGTAACCAACAAGCTAGGCGCAGATATTCTACGTCTATGGGTTGCTTCTACGGATTACACTAACGAAGTTGCGGTTTCTGACGAGATTCTTAAGCGTTCTGCTGATGCTTACCGTCGTATTCGTAACACGGCTCGTTTCTTCCTAGCGAACTTGAACGGTTTCAACCCTGAAACTGACCTAGTGCCTGCTGAAGAAATGGTAGCACTTGATCGCTGGGCTGTTGGCCGTGCTCAAGCTGCACAAGAAGAGATCGTTAAAGCATACGGTGAGTACAACACTCACGGTGTAACTCAACGTCTAATGCAGTTCTGTTCTATCGAAATGGGTTCTTTCTACCTAGACGTAATTAAAGACCGTCAGTACACAGCGAAACAGGGCAGCCATGCTCAACGTAGCTGTCAAACGGCGCTTTACTACATCGTAGAAGCTCTAGTTCGTTGGATGGCGCCTATCATGTCGTTCACTGCAGATGAAATCTGGAACGAGATGCCTGGCGAGCGCGACACGTTTGTATTCACAGGCGAGTGGTTCGAAGGCCTATTTGGTCTTGCTGACGACGAAGATCTAAGCAACGAATTCTGGACTGAAATCCAGTCAGTTCGTGGCGCAGTGAACAAGCTTCTTGAAGATGCTCGTAAAGAGAAAACAATCGGTGGCGCTCTGCAGGCTGAAGTTACTCTATACGCTGACGATGCACTAGCGGCTAAAATCAACAAGCTAGAAGATGAGCTACGTTTCGTACTTATTACTTCTGCTGCGGTTGTTAAACCACTTAGCGATAAGTCTGATACAGCTCAAGCGACAGACGTTGAAGGTCTGTACGTTGAAGTTGCAGCAACTGAAGCTGAGAAGTGTGACCGTTGCTGGCACCACACTCCAGATGTAGGCACAATTGAAGGCCACGAGAAAGTTTGTGGTCGTTGTGTGTCGAACATCGACGGTGAAGGCGAAGTGCGTAAGTACGCATAACGACTCAGAGAAATACTGAACTTTTTGTAAAAATCATAGCCCCAGTACCAACTGGGGTTATTTTTAATTATAGGAAATGTGTTTAGCCAAGTTTGGTAATCAAGGTCACTTAAATTGAGTAACAGTGAATACCAACTTCGTAAATACTAGGAATAGAAATGAGTGAAGTTTCGTTAAAACAATCTGGTGTGCGTTGGTTATGGTTGGCCCTACTGGTCTTCCTTGCTGATATCGGTATCAAACTCTTTGTTATGGACAACATGGGTTATGGCTGGGCAAACCGCATTGAGGTGTTGCCATTCTTTAACTTTTTGTACGTGCATAACTACGGTGCAGCATTTAGCTTCTTGAGTGATCAAAGTGGTTGGCAGCGCTGGTTATTTACTGGTATCGCATTTGCGGTAACGGGGATGCTGACGTACTGGATGAGCAAGCTACCAGCAACAGATAAGTGGAACAACATTGCTTATGCGATCATCATTGGTGGCGCTGTTGGTAACGTGTTCGACCGTGTTGTACATGGCTTTGTCGTCGATTACTTAGACTTCTATTGGGGTACTTACCACTGGCCTGCATTTAACCTAGCGGATATGGGAATCTGTATCGGCGCCGCGATGATCATCTTAGATGGTTTCCGTAAGAAAGATGAAAGCCAATAGACTACTCAGACATTAATGAGTATCAAGCAAATCGCTTTGTAATAGATTGTCCTAAAGTCAGCCTATGACTCACAGAATAGAATAGCCCTAAGCGCTGTCGGTTGATTCCGACGGCGCTTTTTTTTATGCTGCAACTAATATGAGAGCAAAGCAAAATGCATTCTCAAATAATAAAGAAATCTAAGGAAAGTAACGTGGCAGCAATTAAAAATGATTCAGCAGTAACTCTACATTTTACGATTAAAATGAAGGATGGTTCAGTTGCCGATAGCACCGAAAATATGGGTAAGCCTGCAAAGTTCGTGATGGGTGATGGCAGCCTAAGTGAGAACTTTGAACAGTGTCTGATTGGCCTTGAAACGGGGACTGAAAAGTCTATCGAATTGAAGGCGGAAGACGCGTTTGGTATGCCAAACCCAGATCATATTCATCATATGGATCGTGCTAAGTTTGTTGGCGATTCTGAAGTCGAGGTTGGCACTATTATGGCTTTCTCTGGTCCTGACGGTATGGAAATTCCAGGTATTATCACTGAGATCGCGGGTGATTCAGTGACGGTTGATTTTAATCACCCATTAGCAGGCCAAGACGTTACGTTTGACGTCAACATCTTAGCGGTGGAATAACGATAGAATAGCTGTCTTCACGCTAGAACAAGATAGCCTTACAGCTGTGATGTCACCCGAAGCTTCACTGTCTCGGCGCTTCACTGTAGAATGCGAACCTCGCTGACAGCGAACTCTATAGAAACAACCTTAGTACCGCGGTAAATGATGAGCAATGAAATGAAAATAATGTTAGCTAACCCTCGTGGCTTTTGTGCCGGTGTCGATCGTGCGATCAGCATCGTAGAGCGTGCACTCGAAATGTATCAGCCACCGATCTATGTTCGCCATGAAGTGGTACACAACCGCTTTGTTGTTGAGGGGCTCAAGCAGCGTGGTGCTATTTTTGTCGAAGAGCTAAGTGAAGTGCCAGACGACAACATCGTAATTTTCTCTGCTCACGGTGTATCTCAAGCCGTTCGTAAAGAAGCAAAAGAGCGCGAACTGACTGTATTTGATGCAACGTGTCCTTTGGTGACTAAAGTTCATATGGAGGTTGCTCGAGCGAGCCGCAAACATATGGAAGTGGTTCTGATTGGTCACGCGGGTCACCCTGAAGTGGAAGGCACTATGGGTCAGTACGCTAGCCAAACTGGCGGTATGTACTTGGTTGAAAGACCAGAAGATGTACAGAACTTAGTCGTGAACGACCCGAGTAATTTACATTACGTCAGCCAAACCACGTTGTCAGTTGATGAAACCGCAGATGTGATTGAAGAGCTGCGTCGAGTGTTCCCTGAGATCCAAGGCCCACGTAAAGACGACATCTGCTACGCGACTCAAAACCGTCAGGACGCTATTCGTGAGATGGCCGGTGATGTTGATGTCGTGATTGTGGTTGGTTCTAAGAACTCATCTAACTCAACTCGTCTAAAAGAGCTGGCTGAGAAGCTAGGCACGCCAGGTTATCTAACAGACTGCCCTGAAGACATTCAAACCGAGTGGGTTGAAGGTAAAAAGAAAATCGGTGTAACAGCGGGTGCTTCAGCGCCTGAAGAGCTAGTAAACCAAATCTTAGATCGTATTCGTGAGCTAGGTGCGACTGATGTTGAAGAGATTCAAGGTCGTGAAGAGAACATGTTCTTCGAAGTGCCAAAAGAGCTGCAGATTAAGCAAGTCGACTAGTCTCTATGGATTGGTGACAAGATCGATTCGTAACTCTATCGATTCGCAAACAGTATCGATTTGCAAACAGTATTGATTTGTAAACAGCAGAAAGCCAACGTTGATACGTTGGCTTTTTTGATCGTGCTTTGGAAAAAAGTCGAAATTTATGGGGTTACTGGAGACCGAGTTGCTCTTTTAAAGCCTTTAAGTAACGACGACTTACAGGAACTTCAAAGCCGGTCAGTGTGATGATCTCGGCTAATCCATTCTCTAACAGTTTGATCTCTTGGATCGATTTTATGTTGATCAAATACTGTCGATGACAGCGGATCAAATCGGTCTTTTCTTCTAGGATCTTTAACGTCAACTGTGAGGTCGCCGTTTGTGAGGAGCTACGAACATGTACACCACTGATATCTGAATAGGCGCACTCGACCGTTTGGCTCGCCATGATCACAATACGGTTGTGGCCGATACACGGGATCTGCTCTAAGTGGCAGGGAGCGATCGCAGATATATCTTGTTCTGGCGCTTTTTGGTTTTGTTTGATGACTTTATTCAGACGACAAACACTCTTATTTAATCGACAAGGTTCAACTGGCTTGAGTAGGTAGTCAAAGGCATTGTCTTCAAATGCTTGAATCGCATATTGGTCGTAGGCGGTGACGAATACCACGTAGGGCATGGTGTCTGGATCAAGCATGCTTAACAGTTCAATTCCGGTAACCTGCGGCATTTGGATATCCAAATACACCACATCAGGCTTGAGCAGATTGATCTGTTTCAGTCCTTCGATCGCGTTACTCGCTTGGCCAATGATTTCTACTTGTCCGGTTTCAGTGAGTAGTTCAATCAGCTCTTCGCGAGCAAAAAGCTCATCATCGACAACTAATGCCTTTAACATCCTACAATCTTCATTTTGGTTCTATCCCTGCTTGTTTCACGCTTTTCTTTTAAATGTCTGCTTCTAAATGTTTCAACTCGGAGTGATTCGTCTCCGAAAATGCCTTTATTTCAGTATAGGTATGATAAAGCTCATTCGAGTAAATTGCTGTGGTTGAGATTCTATTTTTAGTGCTGAATCTTGTCCAAAGAAATTAGTGAGTCGTTTATCAACAATCTCCATGCCTAATCCAACGTGATCTTGGGATGGCTTCTGATAATTACCAGCATTGTCTTCAACGATTAACTTGAATCCACCCACGAAAGCCTCGCTATAGATCTTCACTTTTCCGCCTTCCAGCATGTTAGAAATCCCATGTTTGATGGCATTTTCTACTAGCGGTTGTAGGGTAAAGCTTGGCAGTTGCGACTCATACAGTTGTGGGTCGATATCCCATTCAACTTCTAATCGGTCAGTAAAACGTGCTTTTTCAATAGTTAGGTACGCATTGACGTGCGCCAGTTCGTCTTTGAGTTTCACTGTATTGATGTTCTGCTTCAGATTACTTCTAAAGAAGTGAGAGAGATGCTGAATTAGTTCTCGTGCTTTATCAGGGTCACGGCGTGTAACTGCACTGATGGTGTTGAGTGCATTAAACAGGAAGTGAGGATTCACCTGTGCATGCAGCAGTTTGATTTCCGCTTGGGTGAGCAGCGTTTGCTGTTGCTGATAATTACTAAACAATATCTGGCTCGACAATAGCTGAGCGATGCCTTCGCCCATCGACATGTTGATGGTCGAGAACAGCTTTAGCTTTGGCTCATACAGTTTGATGGTTCCGATGACTTCGTTTCCTGCTCTTAACGGGATAATTAGCGCTGAGCCTAACTTACAATCTTGCGAAAGGGAGCATTGGTATGGATTCTCTTTGCCGTCAAGGTAGATGATGTCGTTCTGTTCCATCGAAGTGAGCGTGCTCTGCGATGAAATAGGGGTATTCGGAATATGATGTTCATCACCAATGCCGATGAATGCGAGGATTTTTTCTCGGTCGGTGATCGCCACCGCACCAACGTTGGTCTCTTCGTAAATGATCCGCACGATTTTTTGCGCATTATCCGAATTGAATCCTCCATGCAAAATACCCACTGAACGCTCGGCGATGGTTAATGCGCGGCGTGAGAAAGTTGCCGAATACTTCTCGAAGATGGTTTTCCGATCTTGGATGATGCTCATGAACAGCGCCGCACCGACCGAGTTAGCAATGATCATTGGCGCGGCAATATCAGAAACCAGAGCATAGGACTGCTCGAATGGTTTCGCGACCGCTAACAGAATTAGCATCTGAATGATCTCTGCAAACAGGGTTACCGAGAAAACCACCAACGGATTAAACAGTTGGCTGGCTTTGTTCTTTCTGACTAAGTAAACATGCAATAGGCCACCAATCAAGCCCTCTGCGGTGGTTGAAATCGCACAAGCTAAGTCTGTGAAGCCGCCTAATGAGTAACGGTGAATACCGCCAGTAAAGCCGACGGAAAAACCAACGACAGGACCGCCAAACAGACCTCCCATTACCGCACCCATCGCGCGAGTGTTGGCTATGGCGTCATTAATCTGCAGCCCAAAATAGGTGCCCATAATACAGAACAGGGAAAACAGAACGTAACAGCTGACTTTATGACTCAAGCGCGAAGATATACTTAACAAAGGGAGAATCAGTGGGGTCTTACTGAGCATGTAAGCAATCACTAAGTAGACACAGGTTTGTTGCAGCAGAGAGAGAATGAGTTCCATATTTTCACCAATTGAGATGCTTGCTAAGTGTAAAGCTCATTGAGGCTGAAAGGTAGCTTTGCTTGTGTTTTCGTTGGTTATATCGAGCGACGATTGTTTTTCAATGCTGAGATACAGTAAAGCCCATCACAGAGGACGGGCTTTAGTCTTAATTTCCACGAATCACTGGGTGATTACGGGAACAAGCGAAGTGTTTTTGGCTTTCTTATTCTCCTCTTTCTATGAAGAGTGAGAATGTTTCGGGGAAAACTAAGCTGTTTTTGTTACGGGCTTTGCTTCCTTTTCTGATTCGTCATCAGCAAGGTCGATATCGCCTTTGCCTTTTGAAATTTTGATAACGTAAGCTGCAATTCCGAATGCACTCACCACGCCGATGATGGTTGAAAGTTGCATTGGCAGACCGAAGCCTAGCTGACTGTTGTTCAGGATGAATGTGATACACACAGATGTCATGAACACAGCTGGAACCGTTGTTACCCAGTGCAGTTTATTGTGACGAAGTAGGTAAGCCGAAGCTGTCCATAGCATCATTACTGCTGTTGATTGGTTAGCAAAACCGAAGTAACGCCAGATGATACCGAAATCTACTTGAGTCAGGATACCACCGATAACGAACAGTGGTAGAGCCATCAGTAGGCGGTTACGCAGTGTTTTCTGTTCCATGTTGAAGTATTCAGCAAGGATAAGACGGCTTGAACGGAACGCAGTGTCACCTGAAGTGATAGGTAGGATAACCACGCCAAGGAAAGCAAGGATACCGCCAAATACACCCAGTAGGCCAAATGAAGCGCTGTATACCACGTTACCTGGGCCGCCGTTTGCAATCGCGTCAGACAAAGACTCAACAGAACCGAAAAATGATAGAGCAAGTGCACACCAGATTAGAGCGATGATGCCTTCACCAATCATTGCACCGTAGAATACGAAGCGACCGTTCTTCTCGTTTTCCATACAACGCGCCATCAAAGGAGACTGAGTTGCGTGGAAGCCAGAAATAGCACCACATGCGATAGTGATGAATAGAGCAGGCCAAAGTGGTAGGTCATTCGGGTTCATGTTGGTGAACATGTCTTTCATCTCGAAGCCACCCATGATTTGGTGCTCGTCAGAAAGACCAATCGCAGTGATTAGGCCTACAGACATAAAGATAAGTAGTGCACCGAACAGTGGGTAGAAGCGACCAATGATTTTATCGACAGGGACAATCGTTGCGATGATGTAGTAAGCAAAGATGATGACAACCATGGTGCTCGTAGACATTACGAAATCAGTTTGGTCGTTGACTAGGTTAGTGATCATGCCAGCAGGAGCTGATACGAATACCACACCAACAAGAAGCAGTAGAACAATGGCAAAGATGTTCATAAAGTGTTTTGCGCCATTGCCTAGGTAACGTCCAGTGATGGTTGGAACCGAAGCGCCACCATTGCGGATAGATAACATACCTGAGAAGTAGTCGTGTACGGCACCTGCGAAGATACAACCTAGCACGATCCAAAGCATTGCTGCTGGGCCGTAAAGGGCACCCATGATAGGGCCGAAGATTGGACCTACACCTGCAATGTTAAGCAGCTGAACTAGGTAAACCTTTGGTGTTGACATTGGAACGTAGTCCACGCCGTCTTGCTTGGTGTGAGCGGGTGTTTGACGCTTTTCATTGACACCGAAAATCTTTTCGATAAAGGCACCGTAAATAAAGTAGCCACCAATGAGTGCTGCAACACAGGTAAGAAACCACATCATAATTTGTTATCCCTGAATGTATTAATTAAGTCAGGGTGTATATTAAAGGAGTGTATGAGAAGAAACTTCCCCTACTGGAGTGAGTGGTCGAATAGCTAATTAAGTGGTGTTATAACCGGTTTAGTGGTTTGTGACCTTTGCGGAGCGGTTGGTTACTGGTGTTGAGAAGTGTCATGCTTCTAGTTAGTGGTGACTTATCAGCTTTAAGCGGTAATCAATAAATATCAACGGCAGATAACAGACATAAGTGGACATCAGTCAGTGTTCAGCGGAGAATCGCCACAAAGGTAGCGCTTCGTCAGGAAGTGATGAAGTAACAATATAAAGGATTGAAATGAAAAAAATAATCGCACTATTCGCCGTGGCATTTAGCCTTGCAGGATGCAGCGCCAATGTTCAAGATTTAGCAGCCGAAGGCAATTGGCAAGAGATTGGCTATCGTGATGGTATCAAAGGCCACACTCAGCGTTCTTATTCAGATATGGCCGAGCTTGGCGGAGTCGATCAAGCTAGCTATACAGAAGGTTACCATTTAGGTGTGACGGAATATTGTAATCCAAACCATGCTTATCAGATTGGTTTATCTGGTCAGGTGTATGAAGGCGTGTGTTCTGGTACGGAAGACGCTCAACGTTTCCGTATGGAATGGCAACGTGGCTGGGATGAGTTCTCAAACGACTATTAAGCCCAAGCTAGCGATAACAAATTAGAACTAAAAAGACCAGTACCGCATGTGTACTGGTCTTTTTGTTTGTAGCGAGAGTAACAGAAGCTGATTACTGATTATTCTCGACGGCCTTTCTCAAGAAGCCATTTTGTTGCTCAAGCTGCGCCTTGGCCAATTCTAAATCTAGGCCTGTTAGAATTATCAGAATCGATAACTTCACATCGTAATTAGTCGTTTTAAGTGTCGATACTGCCAGTGCTTTGTCGCACTCAGTTGCTTGGATAACGATACGAGCAGCGCGGGCAACCAACTTTTCATTGGTCGCTTTTACGTCGACCATCAGATTTTGGTAGCTCTTACCGATACGAATCATGCTGGCAGTCGTTAGCATATTTAGCACCAGCTTTTGTGCTGTACCTGATTTGAGTCGTGTTGAACCAGTCAATGCTTCTGGGCCAACCACCGGGCTAATTGCGATTTGAGCGATTTCAGCAATTGGAGAATCAGGGTTACAAGACAGCGCAACCGTCACCGCGCCAAGCTGGTTGGCATAATTGAGTGCACCAATTACGTAAGGTGTGCGACCACTGGCAGCTATACCCACCACGACATCATTTTCTGAAAATTGAATCGCTTTCAGATCTTCAATACCGAGAGTCAGCGAGTCTTCTGAGCCTTCTTTGGCTTTTAAAATCGCCTCTGGTCCACCTGCAATTAGGCCGATAACCATTTTGTCTGAAACACCGAAAGTCGGTGGGCATTCTGATGCGTCTAACACACCCAATCTACCACTGGTGCCTGCGCCCATATAAATCAGTCGACCACCGTTTTGAAAGGCATGAGCAATTTTATCAACCGCTTTCGCGATCTGCGGCAGTTCCGCTTCAATCGCCAGAGGCACTTGTTTGTCTTGTTGGTTAATCTTTTCAACCACTTCGAGAGAGGTGAGCAGATCAATATCCATAGTATCAGGGTTTCTCCCCTCCGAAACGAGGTGCGAGAGCGCTGATATGAGAGCGTCGTTACTCATAATGGTCCTTAAATGGTGATTCTAAAATGATGGTTCTAAAATGGTTTAGTCAGCACCGTGAAGTCAGTATTGTTACTAAGTTATCACGGCTATCAAGTTAATCTGCACGATATAGAACGCCTAGAGAGGCCGCTCTGCTTGCGCCAGTCACTTCTGGTAAATTGCTTGGCAGTTGATGAACATGACGTTGAGCAAGCCACGCAAAGGCCATGGCTTCCATATAATCGGCATCAACGCCTTTACTGGTGGTCGACTCAACCTCCCAGCTAGGAAGTAGTTCAGACAGTCTCTTCATCAACAATGGATTTCTCGTCCCGCCGCCACATACGTACAGCGCAGGTTGGTTACCCAAGCGATAAGCCTCAACTTCATTGGCTATCGTCAATGCGGTGTATTCACAAAGTGTGCGCTGAACATCTTCTGCTGCAAGGTCTTTAAATTCTGTTAATTGTTGCTCTAGCCAAGGTAGGTTGAACAGTTCTCTACCAGTACTTTTTGGTGGCATTTGAGATAGATAAGATTCGTTCAATAGCTGTTCGAGTAAGGCTTGGTTTAGTTGGCCTTTAAGTGCGAACTGCGCATCACGGTCAAACTTCTCACCCGTGTGTTTATCTACCCAAGCGTCCATCAACATATTGCCCGGACCTGTATCATAGCCAAGCGTAGGATGATTAGGGCGCAGTACTGAAATGTTCGAGATACCACCAATATTCAACACCACAACTGAGCTGTCTTGCGGGTGAAAAATCGTATGGTGAAACGCTGGTACTAATGGCGCACCTTGTCCGCCAAGCGCCATGTCTTTGCGTCTGAAGTCAGCAACCGTTTGAATCTGTGTTTTAGCGGCAATGATATTGGCGTCACCTAACTGCATGGTAAATGGCGAATTACCGGTTGGCTGGTGGAATACTGTTTGGCCATGGTTACCAATCGCAGTCACAGAAGATGCAGGCATACCTGACTTGTCGAGAAGTTGCAAAACCGCATCAGCAAATAGATGACCAAGCTGGTGGTCTAGTTCGCCAATGGCAATCAAATCCGTTTTCTGACCAATACAAACTTCAAGCAGACGCGCTTTGAGATCATCAGGCATTGGGAACTCATCATGAGCGAGCAATGTGATGCGCGAATCTTCAATCGAAACCAAGGCCGTATCAACACCGTCCATACTCGTCCCCGACATCACACCGATATACAGTTCTTTACGATCCATTCCTAAGCTCTTGCACTGCATTCTTAAAGTCTTCCACAGATTGGTTTAAAAACATTGTAAAGCAAATTTAAAGAGAATAATCTCGGGAAGTTTATGAAATTAGGTTTAATAAGGGATAAATATGGGACCGTTGTGGGTAGATGTCGCGGGCTACGAACTGACAGATGAAGACAGAGAAATTTTAGAGCACCCAACCGTTGGTGGTCTCATCTTATTCGCTCGAAACTACCACGATAGCAAACAGCTTTCGGCGTTAAATAAAGAGATCCGCAAGGTAGCGAAACGTCCTATTTTGATTGGCGTTGACCAAGAAGGCGGCCGAGTTCAGCGCTTTCGCGATGGTTTTTCAATTATCCCTGCAGCTCAAGAATTTGCGACTAAGAACGATGGTGAGCAGTTAGCAGAACAAGCCGGCTGGTTGATGGCGGCGGAATTGATTGCCCATGATATCGATCTGAGCTTTGCGCCAGTATTAGACAAAGGCCACGACTGTAAAGCGATTGGTAGCCGAGCGTTTGGTGAAGATATTGATACCATTGTTCGTCACAGCAGCGCTTTCATCAAAGGCATGAAGTCGGTTGGTATGGCGACAACAGGCAAGCACTTTCCTGGACACGGTGGTGTGATTGCTGACTCTCACTTAGAAACGCCTTACGATCCTAGAGATGATATCTTTGAAACCGACATGGCAATTTTCAAGGCGCAAATTGAAGCTGGAATATTAGATGCGATGATGCCTGCGCACGTGGTTTTTTCGCACTATGATGATCAGCCAGCGAGCGGTTCACTGTATTGGCTGCAGAAAGTATTGAAGCAGCAGCTTGGATTCAAAGGCTTAGTTTTTTCTGACGACTTAACGATGGAAGGCGCGGCCATTATGGGCGGACCAGCAGACAGAGCGAAAGCAGCTTTGAATGCTGGCTGTGACATGGTGCTGATGTGTAATAAGCGAGATGCACAAATTGAGGCTCTTGATCATTTAGCGATTCAAGAGGTGC
This sequence comes from Vibrio atlanticus, assembly GCF_024347315.1. Taxonomy (NCBI): domain Bacteria; kingdom Pseudomonadati; phylum Pseudomonadota; class Gammaproteobacteria; order Vibrionales; family Vibrionaceae; genus Vibrio; species Vibrio atlanticus. Next base: position 642,906 of record NZ_AP025460.1, read on the forward strand.
CTTTAGCCAACTCATTGCTTAAAAAGCACAGCTTTGATTTATCGACGCTTCACTCGGATAGTCGATGGAAAGAGGCCTCAGAGCAAATTAAGCGAATGTTAAACGCTGGGTGATAAATAAACACTCTATAAGTTTGAAGAAGGCGATATGAGAAATATCGCCTTTTTTGTATGTGTGAGGTGCAGTTTAAGCTGGTTTGTGTATTAGAGCGAATTAAAATGAGAGTGTAAATTTTAATTTACATCAAATGTTTTTTATTGTTTACACTTGCAATCGTTTTTGTAGCTGTTATTGTGTTTTTAAAGATTGTTAGCCCAAATGGAAATATTGGGTGTAAAAATAAATATACAGGTTGAGTTATGCAGAAAAGTGAATTAAGCAATGTCAATATCATCGACGAACAGGTACTGATTACTCCTGAGGAGTTAAAAGCAAAACTGCCTTTGAGTGATAATGCTCGTCGTTTCATTCAAGAGTCTCGTCAAACTATAGCAAACATTATTCATAAGAAAGATCATCGCATGCTTGTAGTATGTGGCCCATGTTCTATCCATGATATTGAAGCGGCGAAAGAGTACGCGAAACGCTTAAAAGCTTTATCTGAGCAGCTTAGCGATCAACTGTATATTGTAATGCGTGTTTACTTTGAGAAGCCTCGTACCACTGTTGGTTGGAAAGGCTTGATCAATGACCCACATCTAGACGGCACTTTCGATATTGAGCATGGTTTACATGTTGGTCGTGAGTTACTTGTTGAACTTGCTGAGATGGAAATCCCACTAGCGACGGAAGCGCTAGATCCAATCAGTCCGCAATACCTAGCAGATACATTCAGCTGGGCAGCAATCGGCGCTCGTACGACTGAATCACAAACTCACCGTGAAATGGCGAGTGGTCTTTCAATGCCAATCGGCTTTAAAAATGGTACGGATGGCAATCTAGGTACTGCAATCAATGCAATGCAGGCGGCTTCTTCTAGCCACCGTTTCATGGGTATCAGTCGTGAAGGTCAAGTCGCACTACTCACGACGCAAGGTAACCCAAATGGTCACGTAATTTTACGTGGCGGTAAGCAGACGAACTACGATTCAGTATCGGTACACGAATGTGAGCAAGAGCTGGGCAAGTCTGGCTTAGAGGCGGCACTAATGGTCGACTGTAGTCATGCGAACTCTCGTAAAGATTTCCGTCGTCAACCGCTGGTGGCTGAAGATGTCATCCATCAGATTCGTGAAGGTAATAAGTCGATTATCGGCCTGATGATTGAGAGCCATATTAACGAAGGAAACCAATCTTCAGATATACCTCTCAATGAGATGAAATACGGTGTATCTATTACCGACGCGTGTATCAATTGGGATTCAACTGAGGCACTATTGAAACATGCACATACGGAATTAGTCCCGTTCTTAGAGAACCGCTTGAAAGGTTAGTCAGAGTTTAAATTTAAGTGCCTCATCTAATGGGGCATTTTAAGATCTGTCGCTAACGAACCTGCGTCAATGCGGGCTTTTAGATTAGTACGGGCTTATAGATGAGTAAGGAATAAAATGGCCGTTGAACTGAACGAATTACGCGACCAAATCGATGCTGTCGATAAACAAATGTTGGATTTACTGGCTCAACGACTGGCTCTAGTAAAGAAAGTCGGCGAAGTGAAAAGTGAACATGGTTTACCTATTTATGTACCGGAACGTGAAGCCGCGATGTTGGCATCTCGTCGTCAAGAAGCCGAGAAAATAGGGGTTCCGCCACAGTTAATCGAAGATATTTTGCGTCGTACGATGCGTGAGTCTTATGCCAGTGAAAAAGATTCTGGTTTTAAGTGCCTTAACCCAGATTTGCGTTCAGTGGTTATCGTTGGTGGTAATGGTCAACTAGGTGGTCTGTTTGGCCGTATGTTCAAGCTTTCTGGCTACGAAGTGAAAATCCTTGGCAGTCAAGATTGGGACAAAGCCGATGAGATCTTAGATAATGCCGGTCTTGTGGTTGTAACGGTTCCAATTCACCTGACAGAAGGTGTGATTGCGAAGTTGGGTAACCTACCAAGCGATTGTATTCTTTGTGATTTGACGTCGATAAAATCAAAGCCTCTACAAGCTATGTTAGACATGCACCAAGGCCCTGTGGTTGGATTACACCCAATGTTTGGTCCTGATGTTCCAAGCCTTGCGAAACAAGTGATTGTTTACAGTGATGGGCGTAGTTCTGAAAGCTATCAATGGTTGCTGAATCAATTTGGTATTTGGGGCGCGAGCCTTTGCCAGATGGATGCTGCGGAACACGATCACGGCATGACTCTGATTCAAGCTCTTCGTCACTTCACTTCTTTTGCTTACGGCTTACACCTAAGTAAAGAGAACCCGAACATTGATCAGCTTCTGAAGTTAAGCTCGCCAATCTACCGACTTGAGATTGCGATGGTTGGTCGTCTGTTTGCTCAAGACCCGAACTTGTACGGTGATATCATTCTTTCTTCAGACGAGAACATTGAGATGATTCGACGTTTCCATAGTCGTTTCGGTGAAGCATTGGAAATCTTGGATGGGAAAGATAAAGCTAAATTCGTTGATAGCTTTAATCAAGTTAGTGATTGGTTTGGCGACTACTCGCAGCAGTTCTTGCAAGAGAGCCAAAGTCTTCTAAAACAAGCACATGATTCGATTCATCGTGGTTAATACGATTTGAAATCATAAAAAAGAGCGACCATCTGGTCGCTCTTTTTGTTTGTGCTGAACGCTATGAAAGTAGTTAGCCTACAGTAGGCTAAAAGCAATGAGATCATCATAGGCCAAACCAACTAGTCCTAATAACTAATGGTTAATAACTAGTTAGTCGTGATAGGTTTTTTGCTATCTTCACTCGATACGGTGTCTATGGTCGAGCTAATGTAAGGCACGTTCGTTAGGTTGATCTGCAAGCGAACCACATTATCAATCAGCTGAACCAATGGACCCCACTTAACCTTTTTCTCTTTCTCGAACACGTAGTTGAAGTTCTCAGGTGTCCAATCCATCAAGTATTGAGGGTTCAGTGAGCGACCAAGGAAGCGTACCTCATAATGCAAGTGTGGGCCGGTTGAGTTGCCTGAGTTACCACAGCTCGCAATCACATCGCCTTTACTCACAAATTGACCGCTACGTACTTTGAACTTCTGTAGGTGCGCATAAGAGCTCATGAAACCGAATGAGTGACGCATCGTTATAAAGTTACCGAAGCCCTTCTTACTTGGGCGCACGGTTTCAATTACGCCATCTGCTGGCGCTACTATATCTTCACCACGCTTACACGTTAGGTCGATACCAGTATGAACGTGGCGTTTACCTGTTATAGGGTTAGAGCGACGACCATAAGAGGATGATATGCGTTGATAAGCCATAGGGCTGTCATTTGGAATTAAACGAAACATTGTGGCTCTGACTGCCGAATCTACTGCAGCTGCATCAATTCGGTCTTCTAAAGAGACGTCATCAGTCAGCGGCTCTTCATCGGTCAGGCCAAGCACTGATTCCACATCAAATACACGCTTACCAAGTAACTGAATAGTGCCTTCTTTCTCGGTTAATGCTTGAGACAGTGAGTGATTGGTTTCTACCTGCTCAGCGTAAAGAAAGTCGGTTTGTTCTTTTTCAACAATCAGTGTTTCAATCAATTGTTGTGCATCATCGGCTTGGAGGGCGAGTTCTTGTTTACCCTCAAAGTGCATGTATGCAGCTCCGCCAATCAATAGAGGCACTGAAAAAATTGCGGTAGTACATAGTAGTACGGCTTTTCGACCGAAATAAAACGTCTGATCCCCTTGGGTTAAGGGGATTGTAATGGAAACTTTTTTAGACATGGTTCTGTATTAACTAAATGCTTCTAATAGAAAAAGGGGAATGGAGACGTCACTCACTACCTAAATCGGTAAGGTGTTCAATCTCTCTATAAAGCAGTTCATCGTCGCCAACGTTAAGTTCCACAAGGCGCTTAAGGTGGCTGATACTATCAATATCTAAATGCTCTATACGTAAACGCATTGAGGTATTGATGGTCGAGACTATCGTTGCTTCTAACTGAATATTGATATCACTGCTTTCGAGCTTAAAGCTGACTTGAACAGGAATGTCAGTTCTGAGTTGCTGTAATTTATCGCATTGAATGAGTAGGCCATGAAGAGATAAGTCTTGTACTGAGCCTGATACATTTACGTTCCCTTGTGATATATCAGTCGGGGTTTGATAAACAACTCGTGAAAATTGACGTCTTTCAATCATAACTAATCTCTCTATATCAATACGTAACATATAACCAGATATATCAAAGGCCGCTATTATCGCGGCCTTTGTTCAAAATACAAGCTTATTTACTTAGCAATACGTTTGTATTTGATGCGGTGAGGTTCTGCCGCTTGTGCACCTAGAGTCTTTTTCAGCCACTCTGTATATTCAGTATAGTTACCTTCGTAGAAGTTAACTTGACCTTCATCACGGTAGTCTAAGATATGGGTCGCAATACGGTCAAGGAACCAACGGTCATGCGAGATAACCATTGCACAGCCAGGGAACTCAAGTAGTGCTTCTTCAAGAGCTCGGAGTGTCTCAACATCAAGGTCATTGGTTGGTTCATCGAGTAGCAGTACGTTACCGCCCGCTTTTAGCAGTTTCGCTAGGTGAACACGGTTGCGTTCACCACCTGAAAGCTGACCGATGATCTTCTGTTGGTCGTTGCCTTTGAAGTTGAAACGAGAGCAGTATGCACGAGCAGGGATTTCGAAGTTGTTGATCTTAATGATATCAGCGCCTTCAGAGATCTCTTGGAATACTGTTTTTGTGTCGTCCATGCTGTCACGGAACTGATCAACAGAAGCAAGCTTAACCGTTTCGCCAAGTTCAACTGTGCCTGAATCTGGCTGTTCTGCACCACTTAACATCTTGAATAGTGTTGATTTACCCGCACCATTGGCACCAACGATACCAACGATAGCGCCTTTAGGCATGCTGAATGATAGGTCATCGATAAGAACGCGATCACCAAATGACTTCGTTAGGTTCTTAACTTCAAGTACCTTGTCACCTAAACGCTCACCTGGTGGGATGAACAATTCGTTGGTTTCGTTACGCTTCTGGTATTGGCCAGTCGTCATTTCTTCAAAACGAGCCATACGAGCTTTAGACTTAGCTTGACGACCTTTAGGGTTTTGACGAACCCATTCAAGTTCTTTCTCAATCGTTTTTTGACGTGCGCTTTCGCCAGCTTTTTCTTGCTTCAAACGCTCATCTTTCTGTTCTAGCCAAGATGTGTAGTTACCTTCCCATGGGATACCTTCACCACGGTCAAGTTCTAGAATCCAACCTGCAGCGTTGTCTAGGAAGTAACGGTCGTGGGTAATCGCCACAACAGTACCGCTGTAATCAACAAGGAAATGCTCAAGCCAAGCAACTGATTCTGCATCCAAGTGGTTGGTTGGTTCATCAAGAAGCAGCATGTCTGGCTTCTCAAGAAGTAGACGACAGATAGCAACACGACGACGTTCACCACCTGATAGGAATTCGATTTTCGCATCCCACTCAGGAAGACGAAGTGCATCTGCAGCTCGCTCTAGAGCTGTTTCTAGGTTATGACCATCTTTTGCTTGGATCAGTGCTTCAAGCTCACCTTGCTCTTTCGCCAATGCATCGAAATCTGCATCAGGTTCTGCGTAAGCAGCATATACTGCGTCGATGCGCTTAAGTGCGTCAGCAACATCTGAAACCGCTTCTTCTACGATTTCACGAACGGTTTTTGATTCGTCTAGTACAGGTTCTTGAGGTAGGTAACCTACTTTTAGACCTTGTTGTGCACGTGCTTCACCATCAATATCAGTATCAATACCAGCCATGATACGTAGTAGGGTAGATTTACCTGAACCATTTAGACCCAAAACACCGATTTTAGCGCCAGGAAAAAAGCTAAGAGAAATGTCTTTAAGAATTTGACGCTTAGGTGGAACAGTTTTGCTCACCCGAGACATGGTATATACGTATTCAGCCATTGCCGATCGATCCTAATTATTGTTCAAAATTGTTTGCTATTTTATACCAATATCCTCAAAGATGTTACTCCTAGGACAGAAAAGCCATTCTTGAACTAATCCTCACCTATTATTGTCACATTGGTCATTAAAACTATATTTAATAAGCTTTCGAGGCGATGTGTTAAATATTAACAATATTTACACTCAAACTCTTTACATTTGATGTGATGTCGGGCGTAAATAGACTTCACGTATTCATACACGCACTAAGGAAAGAGCGAATGTTTTTCCGCATTGGTAATACGAAAATTGCTGTCGCTGCATCGGCAATTTTGTTTTCATTTTCACAGGCTCCAATGGCTATGGCCAGCAATGCTTCCGAGCTTGAAATGCAGCGTGATGTTTATGACAGAGCGCAAGAGGTTTTAGACAACCGTGATCTAAAAGCTTATTCAGCACTTCGTAATAAAATTCAAACATACCCGTTAACACCTTACACTGACTATCGCGCCTTTTTATTGGGCTTAGGTGATCGAACGCCAAGCGAGGTGGATGCTTTTATTGAAGAGAACAAAGTACTGCCGTTTTCCAATCGTATACGAGCGCCTTATTTAGATTTATTGGCGGCTCAAAAACAGTGGAAGACGATCCTTGAGTTTCAAACCCAAGAGCCTGTTGGCGAAAAATATCAATGTATCTATTACCGCGCTAATTATGAACAAGGTAATCAAGATCTCGCCTTTAAAGGTGCGAAACAACTTTGGTTAAGTGGCAGTGGTGTTGATGATAACTGTGATTCACTTTTCGAAAGTTGGGATGAAGCGGGCTTAAGAACGGATCAGCTGATTCTGGACAGAATGCTTTTAGCGTTCGAGAGTCGAAACGGTAAGTTAATGAGCTACTTGGTTAAGCAATTAGATCATGATGAGTCAATTACTCAAGCGAAGCAGATGAAGGCGTTGTACAACAAGCCTGAAAATGTACTCGCGTTTGCTAAGAAGCACCCAGCGAATGAATTCTACCAAGCTCAAACTGAATTTGGTTTCGAGAAGCTAGTAAGGAAATCCGCAAGCAGCGCTCAAGAGGTTTTTGATGATGTTGTGAAAGCTCAAAAATTTTCGAAAGAAAAATCCCAAGAGCTCGCGGATTACCTAGCGTTCCGCTTGATCAATACCGACTCTGAAGAGTTGATGGCGTGGCGAGACAAAATGCTCGCGACTTCATCAAAGCAAGTTTTGCTGGAAAGACGAGCTCGCTTAGCTATTCAACATGCCGATTGGACGGGTTTGAAAGAGTGGATTGCGCGCTTAGATGGTAAACATCAAGCTTCGCTTCGCTGGCAGTATTGGCAGGGTAGAGCTGAGATTGCACTAGGCGATACTGCTGAAGGTAATAAGCGACTGTCAGACATTTTGGGTCAGCGTAATTTCTACAGTGTGGCTGCCGCTAAGCAATTAAATAAGCCAGTTAGCTATCCAACTTCGACCCTTAAATACAGTGCAGAAATGGTGAAACCATTCGACACTTCCTTGGTTCGTATCGGTGAGCTGATTGAGCGAGATAAAATAGCGGCTGCAAAGAGTGAGTGGCGCTGGTTATTAAGTCATGCAGATAAAGAGCAAAAAGCGATGCTTGCTGCTCATGCTGCGACGCAGCGATGGAATCACTTTACGGTAACGGCGAGTATTTCTGCGAAGATGTGGGATAACATTGCGTTGCGTTTCCCTGTCGCTCATAAGTGGTGGTTTAATTTCTATGCCGAGAAGCACGATCTCGATCCAATTACTTTGATGTCTTTAGCAAGACAAGAGAGTGCGATGGATTCAGAGGCTCGCTCTCCAGTTGGCGCGCGTGGCATCATGCAAATTATGCCAAAGACGGCGCAATACACGGCTAACAAACATAAGATTAAGTACCAGGGCAGCGATGATCTTTATGATGTAGGTAAGAATATTGAGATAGGCAGTCATTATTTAGATGGCCTACTCGCTCAATATGATGATAACCGCATCTTCGCATTTGCCGCGTATAATGCTGGGCCTAGTCGTGTGAAACAGTGGCGCTCACGCAGCGATGAAAAGCTCGATGCATTTGCTTTTATCGAGATGATCCCATTCAAAGAGACTCGTGGTTACGTTCAGAATATCTTGATGTTTGAGACTTACTATCGAGATATCCTAGGTGAGAAAGGGGCGTTTTTAGCACCTCACGAGGCAAAAACAAAATACTAAGCTTTCTGTATTTCTCTCCAAGCTGAGTAATATTAAAGGCAGTGAGTGCGAACCATTTCCACTTACGGCCTTTTTACATTGGATCACATCAAGTGTTTCGGTATAAAGTGTTCGACGCTTTCAATCGTTAAGCGACTCTTTAAAGTCAGAATTTAAAAGTAAGTGTAGAGATATGGCATCACAACCTGAATATGAGAATTGGCAACAACTGATGGACTTGGTAAAGACGGCTGTCGAAAAAGATCAACATGAACTATTGTTGACCATGATGATGACACCAGACGAGCGAGATGCTTTGGTTGCTCGAATTAATATCTTTTGTGAGCTGATGAAAGGTGAGATGTCGCAACGACAGGTTAGCCAAATGCTGGGAGTAGGTGTCGCGACGATAACCAGAGGCTCGAATGAGCTAAAGGCCAAATCTGAACAAGAGAAAGCCGTGATCGCCGACCTTTTGCTCAAACAATAACAGAGTTAAGCAACCACTGAGTAGTGTGGCTATGAATTCGATAAAAACGCTAACTGAATGTTAGCGTTTTTTATTTCTGGTGATTGTTCTCTGAGACTTTCGAAGTTTAGCGAAGATCTAGATAGGAAAGTGCTCTGGATTCACAAATGGGATCAGCGCTAAAATTAAAGCCTGATGATAGACAGAGCTGCGTGTTAGTTGGTTATGTGTTAGTAGGCCAATCGCCCCGCCTTTTTGTTTGATATTATCGGTGCCAAACACATCATCCATAACATCCCCTAGCTCATTCGCATGCTGGAGCTTATCAAGCACAACAGGTGGCAGCATCAAGCTTGCAGATCGAGATTCTCCGCGCTGACCGTTTGCTTCAACGACCATCCAAGCAAATGTAACCTTTCCTTCGATTCCAGACTCTAATCCAACATGAAAATCCGCATCAGGTTGAGCTTGAGTTGCATTGTGCACGCGGTTTACCGCTCCTTGATAGGTTTCTTCATTACTCATGGGTTGATCGGCGACGCCACTAGGGACACTGATGCCTTTGAAATCAAATTCAGTATCAGGAAAAGCCGATAAGAATGCACTTTTAACGGCGCTAATTTTAGCTGGATTCAGCGATGCGATGATTACAGATTTCATGTGGTTGATTCTTTTTATTATCGATAAAATTGAGTTGATGCTGTCGGTACCATTCCGTCAGCTCTTCTAATGGCATAGGCTTACCAAAATAATAGCCTTGCAGCATATCGCACTGCGCATCTTGTAACCACTGATGCATGCATTGAGTTTCAATTCCTTCGGCTGTGACCTTTTTCCCTTGAGCATGGCATAGTCCGATAATGGGTTTCACTATGTTCTGGTTATCTGTCTCAATCAAGGTGTCCAAAAAGGTTTTATCCAATTTAATCTTCTGAGTTGGATATTGAACCAGTTGAGTGATCGAGGTGTAACCAGAACCAAAGTCGTCGATTGCTAATCTATAGCCCATGTATGATAACTGGTTAAGTAATGGAAAACCTTGAGAGTTTGAGTAAAAGGTTTCTGTGATTTCAAAATCGATCAAATTGGGCGGGATCTGATTGATTTTCGCATGCTCTTTGATGAAATCAGCAAGGTGAGTGGTTTTAATCCCGGCTGAAGATAAGTTAATCGATAGCTGAATAGAGTGATCGAATTGAGCTTGAAGTTGATGGAATGAAGCAAATGCATTCTGGATCACCCAGCGATCAATTATTTCAAATAATCCGGTTTGTTCGGCAATAGGAATGAATTCATTGGGTGGTACTAAACCAAGGTGTTTCGAGTGCCAACGTAATAGCACCTCTACACCAATAATATAGCTTCCCGTTGAGTCCATATAAGGCATGTAAACGAGCTTAAACTCTTCATCAAAGTTATTTTCTCTGAGGGCGCTCTCAATACTGGCTTGACGCTGAATGGTTTTATCTAAGTCTAACGAGTAATCTGCGAATTGGTTTTTACCTGCACGTTTGGCTTGATACATCGCGGTATCAGCATTCGAAAGAAGCTTCTCGATTGTATCGCCATCATTAGGGTGGGTCGCAATACCAATACTGACCGTAATCGGGAAATTACCTGACTCGGTGACAAACCCCTCTTGTAGTGGGGTGAGTAAATCATTCGAAAATCGATGTGCGACATTTTCTTGGTGATTGGGAGCATTAATGTATACAACGAACTCGTCCCCAGAAAGTCGGGCTGGCAGACAGTGGGCATTTAATTCTGTTTTGTAGTGGTTACAAATATTGGAGATACGCTGAGCAAAACTGACGAGAATCGAGTCGCCGATTTGGTGTCCGTATTTGTCGTTCACAAATTTGAAGTTATCTAAATCAAAGTAGAGAACCCAGGTTTCGGTGTTCGAGCTAGGTTTTGACAACGACTGCTGCACGAAGGTTTGAAACTGGTGCCTATTGGCTATTTGGGTCAACTGATCATTTTCTGCCAACAACTTAGTCTGTTGGTACGTGTCATCCAACTCTTGGTACATATCATAAAAGCGTTGGGATAAGCGTCCCAACTCATCATTTGTTCCTAGGCGCTCAATATTTTTTCTCTGTTTTTGCTCAACCTCTTGAAGCTGCCTATCTAAACGGGTGATCGGGTTTATCACCCAGCGAGATAGCAGGATCAGCAGTAAGGTAACACTGACAAATGCAGATAGGGCAAAGGATAGGCTCAGTTCATTCCAGATAGATTTGAGTTTGTTGTCTAATAAGAATGGTGCAGGATCGAGGGTGGCGTAGAGGCTAGGTGCTAGCTTTATAGATTGTGTTAACTCACGCCCCTGTGTCACTAACGTAGGGGTAAAAAACAAACTAGTTTGATAGTCGAACTCTATCTGTTTTCGTAGTGAATTAAACTTATCAAGAGAGACAGATACAACCACAAAAAACACATTGTTGGGTGGAGCGTTTATTGGTGTCGAAACTGTTTTTTTATCAATAACATCATAATGAACTAATACCCCTTCACCTTGGGAATTCTGTATGTAGTCCGTACTCGAAGTTGCTAACGTTTTTTGATATTGATGCTCAATGAACTCTAATATCTTGGGATCCATTTTTGCGAAAGGATCATTGGTATTGTCAGCGTAATATTTAAGAGATCGATCGCTATCAAGCAACGCGACCCTTGTAAAACTGTCGTTACTATCTTGCAGTAACTTAATCGTTTCGTTTAGGTTATCAGTCAGTTCACGTTGGTGGTCGACATTTTCATCAACCATAAAATAACGCTTAACCAGGTCACTATTGGTGAGGGTGTAGGAGTAATTGTTGAGGAAAGAACGAGACTGTTGAAAATAGCCTGCTAATTTTTCCATGCTTAATTGCAGTGCATTGTCTTCACGTTTGATAAAGCTGCTTTTTTGCGTGGAATAGATGATATAGCTAGAAGCCGCTGTACTGATCAGTATTACGGGGGCAATCACAAGTAATATTTTAGTACTTAGCTTCATGGTTATTCACAACATGGTTTATAAATTTTAGCGCGCAAGTTTATGTTATTTCGAGAGTTCTTGCCATCGATTATATTGCGTTTGAAGAGTTTTGTTTGGGTTTTAAGTTTTTGTATTTACTGATTAAATTATCATTAATGAGTATTTAAGTAAGTACGGTGGGGGTGATTGAAGTGGATAGGAGTGAGAACCAGTAACACAACCAATTCATTTTTAAGTATACAGACTTTGCGTATTCCTTAGTTCGAGCTTTATTCCATTAGTTACTTTCTTTTAGCATTTGGCCTGTAGTAGGCCAAATGCTTGTATTAGTGAAAAGCTTATAGCAGTAAAATGGGGGAACAGATAATAAAAAGTTAAGACAACTTAACCTGAGTAGCCTTAATGTTCTCACTTGGGTAACAACCTAACACTTTTAGGTGGCGAGTTATGGCTGTTAGTTCCGTTATCGCTTGCTGCATATTATCTGAATCTAAGTGTGCTTCTAAATCCACATAGAACATCTCTTCCCAAGGGTTACCCATGATAGGACGAGATTCCAGCTTGGTCATGTTAATACCTAAGCGTTGCAGAATCAGCAGTGTTTCAACCAAAGAACCGGCTTCTTGAGAAGTCGACATGATGAGCGTCGTCTTCGCTGGGATCTGAGTCGATACTTCAACAGGCTTACGAGCGACCACGATGAAACGAGTGTGGTTCTCAGTTTGATTTGCAATGTTACCTTGGATTGGTTGAAGTCCATAAAGCTTGCCGCTCGATGCATTACCAATCGCTGCCACATCATCACCGTCTAGATCTTTCACCTTTTTCATAGCATCAGCTGTGCTTGCACAAGATTCAAGGCTGACATCTTTAAGGCGGCTTAAAAACTCACTGCATTGTTGATGAGGTTGTGGATGCGAATAGAGCGTTTTAATGTCTTCTAAACGAATATCATTTTTCGCGACAAGGCAGTGTTCAATCGGTTGAGAAAGTTCACCAACGATGTAAAGCGTTGTGTGTTGTAGCAGATCGTAGACTTCGTTAATTGACCCTGAGCTGGTATTTTCAATCGGTAGTACACCGTAGTCGGCATGGCCCGATTCTACAGTCGATGCGACTTCTTTGAAGTGATTACAGTTCAGCTCAATCAATTCCATATTCTTGCGGCTGAAGTATTCACGGCTCGCAAGGTGAGAATACGATCCCTTAGAACCTAAGAATGCAACGCGAGCTAGTGGTTTACGGCTTTGCGGATTCGCTAGGTTTTGTAAGTATGACTGCTGCAGTAAAACGGAATCTTCGATGATGGTGTGAAACAGCTTAGTAATGTACTGAGCATCCAATTCGTACTTGTCTTTTCCGTTGTTGATCAATTTGACTAGTAGTTGTTGCTCTCGTACTGCATCACGAACGGGTTTTGATGTTTCTACCTTGCTTTTAGCGACTTCGATACTCAGCTTACGACGCTCTGAAAGTAATTTTAGGAGTTCGTCGTCTAAATCATTGAGACGAAGGCGGATATCATCTAGTGAAATTGTTCGGTCAGTCATAAATGTGTCCTTATAAAAAAGCCCCCCTAGTGTGGGAGGCTTCTTGTTCGTTTTTGACTTGTTTTTCTAAAACGACTTAGCCTCCGATTTACGGAAGAAAAAAGAAGTCAAAAATAAACAAAGAGTGAGAGTGCATAAAAAGTGATTGTTTTATGAATGTTTAAACACAATAAGCAAGCGAGCTACGAGCGTCAAGCAAAAAAATAGCGCCCTGAGGCGCTATTTTTTAATCTGTCATATTTCCTTATTCTACTTCAGCTTCTAGCTCTTCGATTTCAGGCTTTTCAGCGCGGCGTGCTTCTGGTTTATGGCGCAGCTTGTTGAGTTGACGCTCTAGTTTTTGTTCTACTTCGTTGATAGCTACGTAGAGGTCGTCATGAATTGATGAAGCAACAAGTTGGCCTTTTGGTACCGTTAGAACGGCTTCAAATTTTTTCTTTTTATTTGGTTCTTCGCTAAAGCTCGCTTGGCAGCCAATGATGTCTACTTGCCATTTATCCAGCTTCTTAAATTTGCTTTCTATGTGATCACGGATTGCAGAGGTAATGTCGATATTTTTACCAGTGATGTTCATTTTCATAGAAGTTTTCCTCTGTTGTATCCCTCATGGGTTAACTTCAGATTACGACTTTTAGGAATAAAGAATGTGATCTAGATCTTGTTTTGGTTGGGTGGGATAAGCATTAAAATCAAATGTGATCTCACGCAAGTCTTGATATCTTTTTGTCGAAAAATACTTGTTATCCCTATGAAAAACGATAAGTTGGAGACAAGGCTTCGCTAAAAATTAAACCAGTTTTTAGGGGCGGACTACAGCCTATAGAAAGTGCTTGATTGAAATTTACTCAATAGTGTTTTGTGATATAGGTATCATTATGTAGCTCTCTACGTAAGCTTCTTCAGAATTAGATAAACAAAAGCCGCATAAGTTTTCTTGTGCGGCTTTTATGTTTTTAACCTTATCTAACACCTTTGTTCCTCAAGCTCTGATGTTGAGGGGGAAGTTAATCGTTAGTGTTCAGTAATCTCGCTGTACCGTCCTCTCGGATGGCATTGATTGCTTGCAATTGTTTGTAAATGACGAAGTAACGATTGATGTTGGCGACATAGGTTACGGGTTCTTTACTCACGTACTTACGAGTGATGATTTCCACGTTTTTAAACCAGATATTTGGGTTATAACCCTTCTTTTTAGCAATGTACCGCATCTTTCTTATCTTAGCGGGGCCTGCATTGTAAGAAGCTAAAGTGAAGTAGATTTGATTGTCAGGCGATATCGCTGGATCGTCAAAATATCGGTCTTTGATAAAGCGCATATATTTCACACCAGCATGGATGTTGTTATCCACCTTATGTATGTTTTTTATATTGACGTTTTTGTCTTTGGCGGTACTTGGCAACACCTGCATTACACCGATGGCGCCGCGGTGAGAAACCCTGCTTTGATCAAGTCCAGACTCTTGGAAACCTTGAGCTGACATCATCAAAGGGTCGAATTCGTATTCATTCGAATATTTTTCAAAGACATCTGCCAGTTTTGCCACTCGGTCTACTTTATTTGGGTTGAGTGCTCGTCCTAACCAACGAGTGTTGTCGATGTATTTATTATAGATAACGTTCCCAAGTAGAGTTCCTGTTCGTGCGGTCTTTACGTATTTGTTGATCTCTTTCTTTAGCTGAGGGCTGTCTTTTCTCAGTGCCCAAGCAATTTGACCATTTTCACGCAGCGGCAACTCAGTGTGTACCTGAATGTTTTCCATAACATCGAGCCAGAGCTTAGCTTTGTGGCTATCTAGAACTGTACCTTGTATATAACCCTGATTAACCAGTTCTATCAGTTCGTAGTCTTGCAATGATTCTTCGATAAAGTGGACATGCAGTGGTGGTAAACCTAGTGCGTTAAGCTCTTTGTTGACTCTTTGAACACTCTCGAAGTAACTCGAGCTAGCTCGGATCCAGACCTCTTGACCACTCAATTGTTTGATTTCGGTGATAGGGGGAGAATTTTTTCCGGTGATAATCAGTTCTTTCCCATCTTTGATCATTGGATCGGAAAAATCGATGACACTTAATCGCTTGTCGGTGATCGTTAGGTTGGCGACAGCGACATCACCGTAACCAGATTCTAACGAGGGGAGTAGATCATCTCGTTGCACGGGGATGATTTGAACGTTGAGGTAGGGGTGCTTCTTACGAAGACTTTTCTCAAAGTGGTAGAGCATTTCTGCCACAATACCTTTTGGCTTGCCATCTTCTATGTAGTAAAAGCCCAGATCAGCCGAAACCAATACTCTCACTGTTCCTTTTGTTTTGAGTACATCTAAGTCTCCCATGTAAGGTTGATTGCTCAATGGGGACAGTTCTAATGCGTTGGAAAGTTGGCTAAATAACCCGATCCAGATAAATAATAACATCCTGCTCACATCCACACTCCATGTTGATGTTTTGTTAAAAGTTATCTATTGAAGATACTGCTTATGTTCCCATTCATCAAGTTTACCAGACGAAGTTCAAAAAAATCGCGCTAACAAATTAGCGCGATTTTGAAGTGATTGTTTTAGTTAACGACGAGCGTGATTCGCTGACTAAGGCAGTGGATTGAGCTCGATTAACTTTTCTGTTCGTAACACTGCGTCTTCTAAGCCTAGTTGTTCATAAGCTTCTAATTGAATGTCTAAAGACTTACGTGCAGCAATGGTGTCAGGGTAAGTCTTCTGCAACTCTTGTGTTCTGTTTATAGCTGCAATCCAAGCTTCACGACGCAGGTAGAAATCAGCGGTTGCTAAGTCATACTCCGCGAGGCGGTTTTTCAGTGCGAACATGCGTTTTTGTGCATCTTCAGCGTATGGGCTTGCAGGGAAACGTTCTAACAGTCGTTTGAAATCAGCAAATGCAAGTTTCACTGGCTCTGGATCTCGGTCGCTACGATCGATATTAAAAATATCATGCATGAAGTTTCGGTCTTGTGCCATATGCGTTAAACCGCGCATGTAAAGAACCCAATCTTGTTTCTCATGAGTTGGGTTTAAACGTAGGAATCGCGAAATAGTCGCAAGGCCAAGCGCCAAGTCATCATTTTTGTAGTAAGCGTAAATCAGATCCAGTTGTACTTGTTCAGAATAGGCGCCGAATGGGTAACGTGAGTCTAAGGCTTCTAGCTTTTCGATTACAGAAAGCCAGCTACCACTCTGCAGTGATTCTTGGGCGTCAGAGTAAAGAACCGATGGCGGTACATCCGGTACTATTTCTTCACTACTTGAACAACCAACTAAGAGTGATACGGCTAATAGACCCGTTAAAGTAAGGTGTTTCATGTCAGGCGTCGATTCCTTGAATTAAATATTTCGTAAGCTTCCGTTACTTTCTAACCAGTAACAGATACAATGATGCAATTATTCTATTTTATCCATACTAATGGGTATTAGTCTCACGGTTTTTAAAAAAGTTCGATATGGCTCAGCAGATAACATTAACAGACACAGTAAAAAGCAGCCAGTTAGGTCAACGTTTAGACCAAGCTGTCGCTGAACTATTTACCGATTTTTCTCGCTCTCGTATTAAAGAGTGGCTTCTTGACGGCAAAATCCAAGTGGATGGCGAAGTTATCACTAAACCGCGCACCATAGTTTTGGGCGGTGAAGCGATCATCTTACAAGCAGAGCTTGCGGATGAAGAGCGCTGGGAAGCACAAGATATTCCGTTAGACATTGTCTATGAAGATGATGATTTATTGGTTATCAATAAACCTCGCGATCTGGTTGTACACCCAGGTGCAGGTACGCCGGATGGAACCATACTAAACGCATTGCTTTTCCATTACCCTCAGATTGCTGAAGTACCTCGTGCGGGTATTGTGCACCGTCTGGATAAAGACACAACTGGTCTTATGGTTGTGGCTAAAACGGTTCCAGCTCAAACTCGCCTTGTACGAGCTCTTGCTAAACGTCGTATTACTCGTGAATATGAAGCAATTGCTATTGGTAAAATGACCGCTGGTGGTGTGGTTGAGAAAGGCATTAGCCGTCATGCAACTAAGCGTACGTTAATGGACGTTAATGAATTGGGTAAGCCTGCGGTAACTCACTACCGTGTTGCTGAGCACTTCCGCGAACATACTCGTATTCGTCTGCGCCTAGAAACGGGTCGTACTCACCAAATCCGTGTTCACATGTCATACCTTCAGCACCCGCTGTTAGGTGATATTGCGTACGGTGGTCGTGCTCGTATTCCAAAAGGTGCATCTGAAGAGCTAACGACAATGATTCGTTCTTTTGATCGCCAAGCGTTACACGCGGTTATGCTGAAGTTTGTTCACCCGATTACTGGTGAAGAAGTAGAGTTCCACGCACCTGTGCCAAATGACATGGTTGTGATGGCTGAAGCGTTGCGTGTTGATGCTCGCGAAAACATAGAAGACGACATTTAATCGTGTCAATGATCATCCCTGACTGGAATGCACCAAAAAACGTGAAAGCATTTGCTTCGACTCGTTTTGATGGTTGTTCTACAGGTGCTTATCAAGGATTAAACCTTGGTATGCATGTTGGGGATGATGCTTTACTTGTTGAAAGTAATCGAACATGGCTAAAGCAACAATCTAAGATGCCCACGGCTCCGGTATGGCTAAATCAAACTCACTCAACGGATGTCGTTACGGTTTTAGAACCTGTGGCGAATGTGCTTGATGCGGATGGTGCATTTACCACTGCAAAGGGTGTTGTGTGTTCTGCGATGACAGCCGATTGCTTACCGGTCATCCTTACCGATACCAAAGGCACTCAAGTTGCTGCCGTTCATGCGGGTTGGCGTGGTCTTGCTGGTGGCATTCTTGAAAATGCCGTCGCAAAGTTTTCAAACCTAGATTCAGATAACCAGATAATTGCTTGGCTTGGTCCTGCTATTGGTAAAGATGCGTTTGAGGTGGGCAACGATGTGTTGGACGCTTTTGTTCGTTTTGACCCTCAAGCGAAATTAGCATTTAAAGCTAAATCTGAACCTGGCAAGTGGTTAGCAAACATGTCTCAACTTGCGACTCAACGACTAATGAACGTTGGCGTGACTTCGGTGACAGATTCGAATCTATGTACATATGCAGATTCGGATGCTTTCTATTCTTATCGTCGTGATGGTATTACTGGGCGTCAGGCGACATTTATTTGGTTAGAGTAACCTCTAACTAGCACAACTACTCATCCAGTTCATTTATATTTTCATATCAGCTCTATTCTTCATCCTTATCCCTTGAAAATCTGCGTTACCGTATCCATCTTCTAACCATAAGATAAACATATCTAAGAGTAGGAAGGTTGGCATGCGTCTCGATCGATTCACTAGTAAATTCCAAATTGCGATATCTGATGCTCAGTCGCTCGCATTAGGTCGTGATCACCAATATATAGAACCTGTACACCTAATGGTGTCTTTGCTTAATCAAGGTGGCAGTGCGATTCGTCCATTGCTCACTATGCTGAATATTGACGTTGTTCAATTGCGTTCTAAATTGAGCGAAATATTAGACCGAGTCCCAAAAGTAAGCGGTATCGGTGGTGATGTTCAGCTCTCTAATGCAATGGGAACGCTATTCAACCTATGTGACAAGGTCGCGCAAAAGCGTCAAGACAGTTACATATCTTCAGAAGTATTCCTACTCGCTGCAATAGAAGACAAAGGACCTCTAGGTAACTTACTTAAAGAGTTAGGCCTTACTGAGCAAAAACTATCTCAAGCTATCGAGCAAGTTCGCGGTGGTCAAAAGGTTGATGACCCGAATGCGGAAGATAGACGCCAAGCTTTAGAGAAGTTCACCATTGATCTGACCGAGCGAGCTGAGCAAGGCAAGCTAGATCCTGTGATTGGTCGTGATGATGAAATTCGTCGCACGATTCAAGTCCTTCAACGTCGTACTAAGAACAACCCTGTCATTATCGGTCAACCCGGTGTGGGTAAAACCGCGATTGTCGAAGGTTTGGCTCAGCGTATTATCAATAATGAAGTTCCTGAAGGCTTAAGAGGCCGACGAGTGCTTTCATTGGATATGGGCTCATTAGTAGCAGGTGCTAAATATCGTGGTGAATTCGAAGAGCGTCTAAAATCAGTGCTTAATGAATTATCGAAAGAAGAAGGCAATGTCATTCTCTTTATCGATGAAATTCATACTATGGTCGGCGCAGGTAAAGGCGAAGGCTCTATGGATGCGGGTAACATGCTGAAACCAGCATTAGCTCGTGGTGAACTGCATTGTGTCGGCGCAACAACGCTCGATGAATACCGACAATATATAGAGAAAGACCCGGCTTTAGAGCGTCGATTCCAAAAAGTGATCGTGGATGAACCCACTGTTGAAGACACGGTAGCGATTCTTCGTGGTTTGAAAGAACGTTATGAGCTTCACCACCATGTAGAAATTACCGATCCTGCTATCGTAGCGGCGGCAACGTTATCTCACCGATACGTTTCAGATCGTCAGTTACCAGATAAGGCGATTGATCTCATTGATGAAGCGGCTTCGAGTATTCGAATGCAGATAGATTCAAAGCCCGAGTCATTGGATAAGTTAGAACGCAAAATCATTCAGTTGAAGATCGAACAGCAAGCTCTGACCAATGAAAATGATGAGGCCAGTGAAAAGAGGCTTCGTACGTTACAAAGCGAACTTTCTGAGAAAGAACGCGATTTCGCTGAGCTTGAAGAAGTTTGGAACGCTGAAAAAGCGGCGCTGTCTGGTACGCAACATATTAAATCAGAGCTAGAACAAGCTCGAATGGATATGGATTTTGCACGACGTGCTGGTGACCTTAACCGTATGTCTGAATTGCAATATGGTCGAATCCCAGAATTGGAGAAGCAGTTAGATCTCGCGACTCAAGCTGAAATGCAAGAAATGACCTTATTACGTAATAAGGTGACCGACGCTGAGATCGCCGATGTTCTTTCAAAGCAAACCGGTATTCCTGTTTCTAAAATGCTAGAAGCAGAAAAGGAGAAGCTTCTGAAAATGGAAGGTGTTCTTCATAAGCGGGTTATCGGTCAAGCGGAAGCGGTCGAAGTGGTATCCAATGCGATTCGTCGTAGCCGTGCTGGTTTGTCTGATCCGAATAAGCCGATTGGTTCGTTCTTGTTCTTAGGGCCAACAGGTGTCGGTAAAACCGAACTGTGTAAAACATTAGCGAACTTTATGTTTGATAGTGAAGATGCGATGGTGCGTATCGATATGTCTGAGTTTATGGAAAAACATTCTGTCGCTCGTTTAGTTGGTGCGCCCCCTGGTTATGTGGGTTATGAAGAAGGTGGGTACTTAACCGAAGCTGTTCGTCGAAAACCTTATTCTGTCATTCTGCTTGATGAGGTAGAGAAAGCTCACCCAGATGTTTTCAATATTCTATTGCAGGTTTTAGATGATGGACGATTAACTGACGGACAAGGTCGCACGGTCGATTTTAGAAATACCGTGGTAATCATGACATCGAACCTAGGTTCAACTCGTATTCAAGAGAACTTTAATACATTGGATTACCAAGGCATTAAAAATGAGGTTATGGAAGTTGTGGGTAAACATTTCCGACCTGAGTTTTTGAATCGAGTTGATGAAAGCGTGGTGTTCCATCCATTAGGCCAAGAGCACATTGAGTCAATTGCCGCTATTCAGCTTGATCATTTGAAAATGCGAATGGAAGACAATGGTTATGAGCTTGAAGTATCGGATAAAGCACTGAGGCTGATTTCTCAAGTCGGTTTTGATCCTGTATATGGTGCGAGGCCTCTTAAAAGAGCAATTCAGCAGAGTGTTGAGAACCCATTAGCGAAAGCGATACTTGCGGGGAAAATCAATCCGGATAAGAAAGTGCAGCTATTAGTGAATAACGACCGAATTATTGCTCACCAATAATCAAGGTAAGAACGATAGGTACGATTAGTCGAAATTAAGACGCAATCGTACCTATTTTGAACGTTTTGAGTGAATAGTGTCCGAACGATCGCCTGTGGCGATTTTTTTCTGTTTTTGGTCTTGTGTAAAGGGGGATTCTCTCTATAATGCGCCTCCGTTGCTAGGGATAACCAAGCGGTTTGAAGTAAGTAACGAGACGACATTAAGCATTTAAGATGCTTTGAAAAATTAGCTGGGAAAAGTGTTTGACACTGGAATCCAATTCGCTAGAATGGCCGTCCACTTAGAGAGACTCCTTCCTAAAAGGAACGCTCAATAAGTAAAGCTCTTTAACAATTTAAACCTATCAATCTGTGTGGGCACTCGTTGATGAATATCAAAACGTTTTATCTTCCCTTTTTATTAAGAGAAGTAAAACAGATTCTTCGGAATCAACTTTGGTTTCAATGAACTGAGTGACCAATCAAGTCTTAGGGCTTGGCACAGTCAATTCATTATCTTTCTGTTGGAAAGATAATAGCTTTAGAATTACTTTTTGTAGTTTTGAAGTCAGTATTCATTGAGCCGACAAAATCTTAAATTGAAGAGTTTGATCATGGCTCAGATTGAACGCTGGCGGCAGGCCTAACACATGCAAGTCGAGCGGAAACGACAATACTGAATCTTCGGAGGATTTGTTGGGCGTCGAGCGGCGGACGGGTGAGTAATGCCTAGGAAATTGCCTTGATGTGGGGGATAACCATTGGAAACGATGGCTAATACCGCATAATGCCTACGGGCCAAAGAGGGGGACCTTCGGGCCTCTCGCGTCAAGATATGCCTAGGTGGGATTAGCTAGTTGGTGAGGTAATGGCTCACCAAGGCGACGATCCCTAGCTGGTCTGAGAGGATGATCAGCCACACTGGAACTGAGACACGGTCCAGACTCCTACGGGAGGCAGCAGTGGGGAATATTGCACAATGGGCGAAAGCCTGATGCAGCCATGCCGCGTGTATGAAGAAGGCCTTCGGGTTGTAAAGTACTTTCAGTTGTGAGGAAGGGTGTGTAGTTAATAGCTGCACATCTTGACGTTAGCAACAGAAGAAGCACCGGCTAACTCCGTGCCAGCAGCCGCGGTAATACGGAGGGTGCGAGCGTTAATCGGAATTACTGGGCGTAAAGCGCATGCAGGTGGTTCATTAAGTCAGATGTGAAAGCCCGGGGCTCAACCTCGGAACTGCATTTGAAACTGGTGAACTAGAGTGCTGTAGAGGGGGGTAGAATTTCAGGTGTAGCGGTGAAATGCGTAGAGATCTGAAGGAATACCAGTGGCGAAGGCGGCCCCCTGGACAGACACTGACACTCAGATGCGAAAGCGTGGGGAGCAAACAGGATTAGATACCCTGGTAGTCCACGCCGTAAACGATGTCTACTTGGAGGTTGTGGCCTTGAGCCGTGGCTTTCGGAGCTAACGCGTTAAGTAGACCGCCTGGGGAGTACGGTCGCAAGATTAAAACTCAAATGAATTGACGGGGGCCCGCACAAGCGGTGGAGCATGTGGTTTAATTCGATGCAACGCGAAGAACCTTACCTACTCTTGACATCCAGAGAAGCCAGCGGAGACGCAGGTGTGCCTTCGGGAGCTCTGAGACAGGTGCTGCATGGCTGTCGTCAGCTCGTGTTGTGAAATGTTGGGTTAAGTCCCGCAACGAGCGCAACCCTTATCCTTGTTTGCCAGCGAGTAATGTCGGGAACTCCAGGGAGACTGCCGGTGATAAACCGGAGGAAGGTGGGGACGACGTCAAGTCATCATGGCCCTTACGAGTAGGGCTACACACGTGCTACAATGGCGCATACAGAGGGCAGCAAGCTAGCGATAGTGAGCGAATCCCAAAAAGTGCGTCGTAGTCCGGATTGGAGTCTGCAACTCGACTCCATGAAGTCGGAATCGCTAGTAATCGTGAATCAGAATGTCACGGTGAATACGTTCCCGGGCCTTGTACACACCGCCCGTCACACCATGGGAGTGGGCTGCAAAAGAAGTGGGTAGTTTAACCTTTCGGGGAGGACGCTCACCACTTTGTGGTTCATGACTGGGGTGAAGTCGTAACAAGGTAGCCCTAGGGGAACCTGGGGCTGGATCACCTCCTTATACGAAGATATTTACGATGAGTGTCCACACAGATTGATTAGGTTTAGAAAGTAAAAGAGACGATATTGGGTCTGTAGCTCAGCTGGTTAGAGCGCTCGCCTGATAAGCGGGAGGTCGGTGGTTCGAGTCCACTCAGACCCACCAATATCGATTAGAAACAAAGATGGGGCTATAGCTCAGCTGGGAGAGCGCCTGCCTTGCACGCAGGAGGTCTGCGGTTCGATCCCGCATAGCTCCACCATCTTTAAGTGTTTTTATCTGAAAATATTTAAAAATGGTTTCGAAAGCTTTATTGCTAACGAAAGCAAGCTCTTTAACAATTTGGAAAGCTGACTGATTGATTACTTACGAGTAATTCAATCAAATTTAAAAGTTCTCAATGTTTATCTTTCATTAGATAAACACAACAAACACATTCAAGTGTCTTGTATTCGAATCAATGTTTACATTGATTCACAATTGAGTCCGGCAAACAGTCATTGAGAATTAACCCTTCTTGATGACAACCAAAAACCTTGGTTAGTTGCCATACTAGTTTGTTTTCACTTTTCAAAAGTGAAAGCAAATAGAGACCCTTTCGGGTTGTATGGTTAAGTGACTAAGCGTACACGGTGGATGCCTTGGCAGTCAGAGGCGATGAAAGGCGTAATAACTTGCGATAAGCCCAGATTAGGTAGTAATAACCTTTTGAGTCTGGGATTCCTGAATGGGGAAACCCACTTGCATAAGCAAGTATCCTGTTGTGAATACATAGCAACAGGAGGCAAACCGGGGGAACTGAAACATCTAAGTACCCCGAGGAAGAGAAATCAACCGAGATTCCGAAAGTAGCGGCGAGCGAAATTGGATTAGCCCTTAAGCTTTTAATGATGCAGGTGAAGAGTCTGGAAAGTCTCGCAATAAAGGGTGATAGCCCCGTAACCGACACATCATAATCAGTGAAAACGAGTAGGGCGGGACACGTGATATCCTGTCTGAATATGGGGGGACCATCCTCCAAGGCTAAATACTACTGACTGACCGATAGTGAACCAGTACCGTGAGGGAAAGGCGAAAAGAACCCCTGTGAGGGGAGTGAAATAGAACCTGAAACCGTGTACGTACAAGCAGTAGGAGCACCTTCGTGGTGTGACTGCGTACCTTTTGTATAATGGGTCAGCGACTTAATTTTAGTAGCAAGGTTAACCGTTTAGGGGAGCCGTAGGGAAACCGAGTCTTAACTGGGCGTACAGTTGCTAGGATTAGACCCGAAACCAGGTGATCTAGCCATGGGCAGGTTGAAGGTTGAGTAACATCAACTGGAGGACCGAACCGACTAATGTTGAAAAATTAGCGGATGACTTGTGGCTAGGGGTGAAAGGCCAATCAAACCTGGAGATAGCTGGTTCTCCCCGAAAGCTATTTAGGTAGCGCCTCGGACGAATACTACTGGGGGTAGAGCACTGTTAAGGCTAGGGGGTCATCCCGACTTACCAACCCTTTGCAAACTCCGAATACCAGTAAGTACTATCCGGGAGACACACGGCGGGTGCTAACGTCCGTCGTGGAGAGGGAAACAACCCAGACCGCCAGCTAAGGTCCCAAAGTATAGCTAAGTGGGAAACGATGTGGGAAGGCTCAGACAGCCAGGATGTTGGCTTAGAAGCAGCCATCATTTAAAGAAAGCGTAATAGCTCACTGGTCGAGTCGGCCTGCGCGGAAGATGTAACGGGGCTAAGCTATACACCGAAGCTGCGGCTACGTACCTTAGGGTATGTGGGGTAGGGGAGCGTTCTGTAAGCCGTTGAAGGTGGTCTGTAAGGGCTGCTGGAGGTATCAGAAGTGCGAATGCTGACATGAGTAACGATAAAGGGAGTGAAAAACTCCCTCGCCGGAAGACCAAGGGTTCCTGTCCAACGTTAATCGGGGCAGGGTAAGTCGACTCCTAAGGCGAGGCCGAAAGGCGTAGTCGATGGGAAACGGGTTAATATTCCCGTACTTCTTACAATTGCGATGGGGGGACGGAGAAGGCTAGGTGGGCCTGGCGACGGTTGTCCAGGTTCAAGTACGTAGGCGGAAAGTTTAGGTAAATCCGGACTTTCTTAACGCTGAGATACGATGTCGAGCTACTACGGTAGTGAAGTCATTGATGCCATGCTTCCAGGAAAAGCCTCTAAGCTTCAGATTGTAAGGAATCGTACCCCAAACCGACACAGGTGGTCGGGTAGAGAATACCAAGGCGCTTGAGAGAACTCGGGTGAAGGAACTAGGCAAAATGGTACCGTAACTTCGGGAGAAGGTACGCTCTTATCAGTGAAGTCCCTTGCGGATGGAGCAGACGAGAGTCGCAGATACCAGGTGGCTGCAACTGTTTATTAAAAACACAGCACTGTGCAAAATCGTAAGATGACGTATACGGTGTGACGCCTGCCCGGTGCCGGAAGGTTAATTGATGGGGTTAGACTTCGGTCGAAGCTCTTGATCGAAGCCCCGGTAAACGGCGGCCGTAACTATAACGGTCCTAAGGTAGCGAAATTCCTTGTCGGGTAAGTTCCGACCTGCACGAATGGCGTAATGATGGCCACGCTGTCTCCACCCGAGACTCAGTGAAATTGAAATCGCTGTGAAGATGCAGTGTACCCGCGGCTAGACGGAAAGACCCCGTGAACCTTTACTACAGCTTGGCACTGAACATTGAACCTACATGTGTAGGATAGGTGGGAGACTTTGAAACCGCGTCGCTAGATGTGGTGGAGTCGTCCTTGAAATACCACCCTTGTAGTTTTGATGTTCTAACGTTGGTCCCTGAATCGGGATTACGGACAGTGCCTGGTGGGTAGTTTGACTGGGGCGGTCTCCTCCCAAAGAGTAACGGAGGAGCACGAAGGTGGGCTAAACACGGTTGGACATCGTGTGGTTAGTGCAATGGCATAAGCCCGCTTGACTGCGAGAATGACAATTCGAGCAGGTGCGAAAGCAGGTCATAGTGATCCGGTGGTTCTGAATGGAAGGGCCATCGCTCAACGGATAAAAGGTACTCCGGGGATAACAGGCTGATACCGCCCAAGAGTTCATATCGACGGCGGTGTTTGGCACCTCGATGTCGGCTCATCACATCCTGGGGCTGAAGTCGGTCCCAAGGGTATGGCTGTTCGCCATTTAAAGTGGTACGCGAGCTGGGTTTAGAACGTCGTGAGACAGTTCGGTCCCTATCTGCCGTGGGCGTTGGAAAATTGAAAGGGGCTGCTCCTAGTACGAGAGGACCGGAGTGGACGAACCTCTGGTGTTCGGGTTGTCATGCCAATGGCATTGCCCGGTAGCTAAGTTCGGAATCGATAACCGCTGAAAGCATCTAAGCGGGAAGCGAGCCTTGAGATGAGTTTTCCCTGACGCTATAAGCGTCCTAAAGGGTTGTCGTAGACTACGACGTTGATAGGCAGGGTGTGTAAGTGCTGCGAGGCATTGAGCTAACCTGTACTAATTGCCCGTGAGGCTTAACCATACAACACCCAAGGGGTTTTGTGGACTCAAAACTATTTGTCTCCGTTTTTTAAAAGCAGAAACAAAGTACAAACGCTTGAATGAGTTTGAAGAGATACTTTTATAGCTCTATTAAATAGAGAAGCAGTTTTCCAGATTATTTTGCCTTCAGTTTTTAAAAACTGAAAGTAAAAGCAAAATTTGCTTGGCGACCATAGCATTGTGGACCCACCTGATTCCATGCCGAACTCAGAAGTGAAACACAATAGCGCCGATGGTAGTGTGGGGCTTCCCCATGTGAGAGTAGGACATCGCCAGGCTTTAAATTTGAACACTTGTCAGCGACGACAAGTATTCCACTGCGGAGTGGTAGTTCAGTTGGTTAGAATACCGGCCTGTCACGCCGGGGGTCGCGGGTTCGAGTCCCGTCCACTCCGCCACTTATTAGAGAAGCCCTGCTAGAAATAGCAGGGCTTTTTTATATTTGAAGAAAAGAGTTTTGCTTGTAGATTGTATGAGTGCTGTAAAGGCATCGAGACCCTACACTTCACGCTATTCCGGCACATATTAGAAAGCCTAGTCTGACGACTAGGCTTTCGTCGTTTCAGGGCTGTGAGTTTTTGTCTTCGACTACGATAATATCGCTACAGATTGAGAAGATTCGCTAGGAATAGTGAAGCTTTTTCACTTAAATATCTAAAGTCAGTAGATAACTCTCAAGCTATCCCAAAAATATCACTCTCGACATACACCAATTCCCTAATGACGACTAGTATAAAAACAGTGATCGTTTATTTGGAATTGTTATGAGGTTATTTTGTACATTGGCTCTTATCTTTTGTTCGTTTGTTGTATCAGCAACCTCGTGGGAAAAAGAGAAAAGCCCAACAAGAAATTCAACCTCATCCATAGGTAGTTACGCTAATGGTTGTCTTGACGGGGCGCAAGCTTTGCCAATTAATGGGCAAGGTTATCAGGTGATCCGACCTCAGAGAGAGCGCTATTATGGCCATGCCGAGGCTATTCAGTTTATTGAAAGGTTAGGTGTCATTACAAGCGAACAACTCAACACTAACTTATTAGTTGGCGATATTTCGCTACCTAGAGGGGGACGTTTCTCATCTGGTCATTCAAGCCACCAGACTGGCTTGGATATTGATATATGGTTAAGGCTCACTGATGAGAGACTTTCCGAAAATGAACTCGCTGTTCCTAAGCCAATAAGCGTTGTCGACCTTACTAATTACAAACTGCGTAAATCAAATTGGACCGATGACCATTTTCAAGTGATTCGCTATGCAGCCAAAGATCAAAAAGTGGTACGTATCTTCGTCCATCCTGTTATTAAACAAACTCTTTGTGACCAAGAAATCTCTGATGCCAATGAGAGAGCTTGGTTAGGAAAAATCAGGCCTTGGTGGGGGCATCATTCCCACTTCCACGTTCGTTTAAAGTGTCCTGATGACAGCTCAAACTGTATAGCTCAAGCAAGCCCTCCTAAAGGTGATGGCTGTGGAGATGAACTTGCCAGTTGGGCTCCGCAGACCATTCCAGTTCCTCCATCTAAAAAAGTAGCTAAAAGTAAGAAAAAAAAGAAAGTTAAAGTGATGCCGAGTCAGTGTTTGGCCTTGATATCCAATAAGTAATCGCATCTATCGAGGTTAATTACTGTGGTAACTCCACTGGTTTTCTCGACTCTAAAACTGGAGAAATATCACACTTTTGTCTAGAGTTTATAAACACGAGATTAAGAACATCGTTTGATATAAATAAAACCAATAACGATATCAGCAAAGGCGACGATGACGAATTTGACAAGGTTTGGTCAGGGATTGAGTGTTTTTTGGGGTGAAAGATGCGGCTTATACGCAGTATGCGAAATCAGAGTCTGATGCCCGTCGATAGATAATTCAAGGATAAGACTATGACTATGATTTGTGCAAAGGAATTTTCCGAATGGTTAAGACATAGGTTCAACGCTGAAAGCTCGGGTATTTCTATTTCAAGAGCTGATATCAATCAGCTAACAGGCAGACAACGTTTAGACCCTAGCTTCGTAAATGATGTTCACTATGAATTAATGCAGTATGGAATGGCATTTGTGACTGATACCAGTAGAGAAAACTTCTATCTTGTTCCGATAGCTCAATCAATAAACTGGCGTGAACGACTCGAATATCAATTTGAGAAAGAGATGTTCTGCAACATATATCCCATTGAGAAATCGGGTTAAAAAAAGGTTCAACTTGATGATTAAGTTGAACCTTTTATCTTTTAGGTCAAGCCTTGAATAATGACAAACTTTTCTAATAATTCGTCGTCAGTTTCAATATGGTTCGGGTCAGTAATGATACATTTTGTAATCGGACATACTGACTGACATGTTGGCTTCTCATAGTGACCTTTACACTCAGTACATAAATTAGGATCGATTTCGAAGATACTGTCACCCATAGTGATTGCACCATTTGGGCATTCTGGGTCACACATATCGCAGTTTATGCACTTGTCAGTTATTAGTAGAGCCATTTATCTTTCCAAAGTAACCGTTATTTACCTGAAGCGTTACGTGTATCTTGGCCTGCGCTCAAGTTACGCATTAACAAACCAAATTCTAGATCAAGATCAGCAGGTACAGGAATAAACACAAAGTGTCCGTTACCTTTCGCATCGTCTACTGCTTCAGATTTACGGTTTTCCATCACTTCTAGTTTGAAAACAATGTTACCTTTCGGTGTCATCATTTCTAGGCTGTCACCAACTAGGAATTTGTTTTTCACTTCTACTTCAGCTAGGTCGCCACGGCGTTTACCTGTGAATTCACCAACAAACTGTTGAGTATCAGAGATAGAATAACCGTATTCGTAGTTTTGGTATGAATCGTGAGTGTGACGACGTAGGAAGCCTTCAGTGTAGCCTCGGTGAGCTAGGCTCTCTAGCGTACCCATTAGACTCTCATCAAATGGCTTACCTGCAACAGCATCGTCGATAGCTTTACGGTAAACCTGTGCTGTACGTGCACAGTAGTAGAAAGACTTAGTACGACCTTCGATTTTCAGAGAGTGAACGCCCATCTTAGTTAAACGCTCAACGTGTTGGATTGCGCGAAGATCTTTTGAGTTCATGATGTAAGTACCATGCTCATCTTCAAACGCTGCCATTTTCTCTTCAGGTTTGTGTGATTCAGAAAGTAAAACGACTTCATCAGTTGGTTTACCAAGGCCTAATGTGTTGTCAGGGCGCTCGTCTTGAACTTCAATACCTTGAGTTTCTACTTCTTGAATAGCAACGCCGGTAGGGTTAGCTTCAACGATCTGACCGTTTTCGTCTTCTTTCGCAGCTTCTGTCTTGTATTCCCAACGACAAGCGTTAGTACAAGTACCTTGGTTTGGATCGCGTTTGTTCATGTAGCCAGAAAGTAGGCAACGACCAGAGTAAGCCATGCATAGAGCACCGTGAACAAAGATTTCTAGCTCTGTTTCTGGGCAGTGTTCGCGAATCTCTTCGATCTCTTCAAGAGATAGCTCACGAGATAGGATCACACGCTCAACGCCTTGAGTTGACCAGAACTTAACGGTCGCCCAGTTTACTGCATTTGCTTGAACTGAAAGGTGTATTGGCATTTCAGGGAATGCTTCACGTACCATCATGATAAGACCTGGGTCTGACATGATAAGTGCGTCTGGGCCCATCTCAACAACTGGCTTAAGGTCGCGAATAAATGTTTTTAATTTAGAGTTGTGTGGCTGAATGTTACATACAACATATAACTTTTTGCCTTGAGCATGAGCTTCATCGATACCGATTTGTAGGTTTTCGTGATTGAACTCGTTGTTACGAACACGAAGGCTGTAACGTGGCTGGCCAGCGTAAACTGCATCTGCGCCGTAGGCGAATGCGTAACGCATGTTTTTAAGGCTTCCTGCCGGTGATAATAGTTCAGGTACAAATGGTTTTTGTGTCGTCATTGCTTCGTTCTCTAATCTGATCTCAAGTCAGGTTGATACCACCAAGTGATATCAAAGGGGCGCAAATTTTACGCTAAAATGAGTTTGGTTGATAGCCCTAAAGATAACAATGGTATTGCGAAGAGTGTTGTTAGGTGTTGATAGGCGGGGTGGAGAAGAAAACAAGCTCAGATATCGTCGATACCTGAGCTTCAAATCGGAACAATTAAGCGTTAGGTTGAGTTAACCCGCCTAATGATTCAAATAGGTTTGGTAGGAAAACACTGAACTCACCACAAAGTAGAGAGAAGTCTGCATCAAAACGTGCAGCTTGATCTTCACGAGGAATATCGTCGTTCTCATCTTTTAGTTCATCACTGAATTTTAGACGCTTGATGCTGCCATCTTCAGCAAGAATGAACTCAATGCGATCTTGCCAGTTGATCAGAAGCTTAGTCACAACTTTGTTGGCTTCAATGTGGTTCTTAATCTCATCAGCTTCTAGTTCTTGTTTCTTAACTCGAACAATACCGCCGTCTTCTTGGATTGATTTAAGCTCTGCTTCATCAAGCATAGTGATGCCTTGAGGCGTATCACCTGACTTAACCCATTCCGTTAACGTTGTTTCAATCGCTTGCTCTGGAATAGCTGGCACTACTGGCAAGCTACCCATTGTTTTACGTAGTAATGCTAGTACGTCTTCTGCTTTTTTGTAGCTGCTAGCATCAACAACAATAAAGCCTTCTTTCGGCATGATCAGTGCGTAAGTGAAGTTACTGCGGCTGAAAGCACGAGGAAGAAGATCGATGATGATGTCTTCTTTTAGGCTGTCTTTCTCTTTCTTTTTTAGAGGAGTACCAGACTCCGCTTCAAGCGTTTCTACTTTTGCATTCAATGAATCTTTGATCACAGAAGCTGGAAGCATTTTCTCTTCTTTCTTTGCACAGATTAGAATGCGGTTTTCTGATACGTGCGTCATCATATCGCCGTGTCTACCCATCGCATTTACCCAACCAAACTTCTGTTTGTCTTGGCTACCACAAGGGGTAAAACGGAACTCTTCAAGTTGTTTCTCTAGCTGATCTGCGTTGAAGTCTATATCACGATTAAAGCGATAGACGAGGCAATTCTTAAACCACATAAATATTTCTCATACCTTTATCTGAAGACGCTCATCATAGGAGATTTCGATCCATTTGTCTTATACCTGCAATAAAAATTAAAAGTGAAATGTTTGAGACAGTTATATGAAAATTTGTTTTCAAAGGTCACAAAAGTGTCATAATTAAACCAGATAATGCAATGCGTTGATTAAATACTAAGGCTATTCAATTATGTCGAGAAGGATTCTGGTCGTTGAAGATGAAGCACCTATTCGTGAGATGCTGTGTTTTGTACTTGAACAAAAAGGCTACCAAGCAGTAGAGGCTGAAGATTACGATACAGCGGTAAACAAGCTATGTGAACCTTTCCCAGATCTAGTATTACTAGATTGGATGCTACCTGGTGGTAGTGGGATAAACTTTATCAAGCACATGAAGCGTGAAGAGTTAACTCGCAACATCCCAGTGGTGATGCTGACGGCTCGTGGTGAAGAAGAGGATAAGGTTCGCGGTTTAGAAGTTGGTGCTGACGACTACATTACCAAACCATTTTCGCCAAAAGAGTTGGTCGCTCGTCTGAAAGCGGTTATTCGCCGTGTAACACCAACGGCATTGGAAGATGTGATAGATGTTCAAGGGCTTAAATTAGACCCTGTATCTCACCGCGTTACCGCAAGTGAAGGTCCAGTTGATATGGGCCCAACCGAATTCAAAATGCTGCATTTCTTTATGACTCACCAAGAGCGAGTATACAGTCGAGAGCAACTGCTCAATAACGTTTGGGGTACCAACGTTTACGTTGAAGATCGTACGGTTGATGTTCATATTCGACGTTTACGCAAAGCACTTGAATCTGCTGGTCATGACAAATTAATTCAAACGGTTCGCGGCGCAGGCTACCGTTTTTCTACAAAGGCTTAACGTGGCTTCACTGCCCAGTTTATGGAGTCCTGAATGGTTGAGAAGTTAACCTGGAAAAAGCTGGCTTGGGAGCTGGCTTTTTTTTACGCACCTTGGATTATAGTCGGATGGATATTCGGTTATTTACCTTGGTTATTGCTGGCTGCAACAGTATTACAGTTAGCATGGCATCTACACTATCAAATGCGTTTGTCTGCTTGGTTGTGGGATGAAAAGCGGTTAACACCCCCTTCAGGTTCTGGAAACTGGGAGTCTCTGTTTAATGGTATCTATCGTATGCAGCAGAGACAGCGTCGTAAACGCAAAGAATTGACCAACCTTATCCGCCGTTTCAGAAATGGTGCTGAATCCCTTCCCGATGCCGTTGTGGTGTTTCGCGGTGAAGGCAATATTGTTTGGTGTAACAAGCTTGCTCAGTATTTACTGGGTTTTCGCTGGCCAGACGATTCAGGTCAACCGATCTCTAACTTGATCCGAACGCCGGACTTCATCAAGTATCTTAATAAACAAGATTTCTCAGAGCCGTTAGAGATGCCTTCGCCACTTAATGTGGAGCGCATGCTTGAGCTTCGTATCGTACCGTATACCGAGGGCGAACACCTCATGGTAGTACGTGATGTTACTCAGCTAAAACAGCTAGAAGGCATGCGTCGTAACTTTTTCGCTAACGTTTCTCACGAGCTACGCACTCCAATGACCGTACTTCAGGGCTATCTTGAAATGACGGAAGATCCAGACATGGTCGTTGGGCCTATGTGGCCTAAGGCTCATGGTGTGATGACTGAGCAATTGAATCGCATGAACAGTCTGGTCAATCAGCTTTTAACTCTTTCTAAGATAGAAGCGGCGCCAATGCATGAATTGGATGAAGTGGTTAACGTTCCGGCGATGTTGGAAGTTCTTGAAAAAGAAGCCGCTAGTCTCAGTGGAGAGCGAGAACACAAGCTGGAATTTGATATTGATAAGAGCTTACGCGTATTAGCGGATGAAGATCAGTTAAGAAGTGCGATATCGAATCTGGTTTACAATGCAGTGAAATACACGCCGCCGGGTGCGACCGTAAAGGTTCGTTGGTATCAAACCAGTCAAGGTGCGTGTTTGGATGTGTCAGACACTGGAGACGGTATCGAACCACAACACTTGCATCGACTTACAGAGCGTTTCTATCGTGTTGATAAAGCACGCTCACGCGATACTGGCGGTAGTGGTCTTGGACTCGCGATTGTGAAACATGCGCTTAGTCACCATGATTCACATTTAGAAATTCAAAGTGAAGTGGGTGTTGGTAGCCGATTCCATTTCACGCTGCCTAGCCGATTGACAGTGTCATGAGTTCTTTAATACGCAGGATGCGTTTCCCCATCAGTTCATTGTTAGCATTAGCTTTGGTTACCCCTGTTCATGCCGAGCAAGGTGTCGATTCTCTTCCTGATTATTCTAAGGTTCCGGGTATTTCTGGCAGCTTGTTGTCTGTCGGTTCGGATACTTTAGCGGGAATGACTACGTTATGGGTTGAAGAGTTTAAGTCTTACTACCCGAACGTGAATGCTCAAGTTCAGGCTTCTGGATCATCCACTGCACCTCCTGCATTAACCGAAGGTACTGCTCACCTTGGGCCTATGAGTCGTCCAATGCGCCTACGAGAAGTGGAAGCGTTCGAAAGGGAGCATGGCTATAAGCCGACAGCGCTTCGAGTTGCTATCGATGCGATTGGTCTTTTTGTGCATCGTGATAATCCTATCGAGGGGCTTAATTTTCGCGAAATTGACAGCATATTTTCAGAGACATTGCGCTGTGGCGCGACTAAGCCGCTAAACAATTGGCAAGATTTAGGTATCAGCCAGCCGTGGGCAAAACATAGATTCCAACTGTTCGGTCGTAATTCCGTTTCGGGAACCTACGGCTACTTCAAACAAAACGCATTATGTAGTGGCGACTTCAAGAACCGAGTCAATGAACAGCCAGGCTCAGCGTCGGTTGTACAGTCGGTCGCTTCATCAATCAGCGGGATAGGGTACTCAGGTATTGGTTATCGAGTAGCTGGTGTTAAGTTAATTCCTATTGCTGAGCATGGCTCTGATTATGTAGAACCGACCCGAGCGAATATCTTAAGCGGAGATTACCCTCTATCGCGTTTTCTCTATGTGTATGTGAATAAACACCCAGATAAACCGCTTTCTCCTGTAGAGAGAGAGTTCCTCACTTTTGTATTCTCGAAGCAAGGACAAGAACTGGTAGAGAAAGATGGCTATTTAGCGATACCGCCTGAGTTCGCAGAGCAAGAACTGGCAAAAGTCGGGCTATGATCCAGATAAAAAATATGTAGAAACAGCTTGCTAAGTCGCAGGCTGTTTTTGTTTTGACTGTTCGTTATTCTACCTTTAACGACCATCCAGCATTTTGCCAACGTTGTTGTTCTTCTTTGAGTTCATATTCAAGCAGTTGGTTTTGGGCCAACCAATCGCTGTTAGATCCTTTCAATTCCCAGTTATCCTGTTGTTCAATCGTTAGAGTCACGTCTGGGGCTAGTGCTTGATTTCGCTGACGGTTGAGTAAGATAGCGAGTCTTAATATGCGAATTAGTAGCGTTATTTGTTGTGGATAAAATAGAGACAGTTCCGGCAAGTCTTGTCGCTTAATCGCTTTTCTTTGGTGGCGAACCAATGTCGAGATAAGACGTTGTTGCTCAGTATTGAAACCGGGCATTGTCGTGTGCTTAAGCAGATAAGCCGAATGGCGGTGATAGCCTTGGAATGCGATGCTTTGTCCTACCTCATGAAGTAGTGCAGCCCAACCAACCAGATCATACAGCTCATTAGTGACCGTAGTAGTTACTTGAGGCTGCACTTGTTTCAGTAATGCAAGGGCGAGTTCTTTGACTTTCTGGCCATGAGCTACGTCAACATGGTATCGAGATACGAGCGTTTCGGCGGTTCTGGTTCGAACATCAATATCTTTAAATCTATCCTCCATGTCATAAAGAACGCCTTCTCTCAGAGCGCCATCAGAAAAATGTAACTCCTTTATGTCTAGCGTATCCATGGCTGCTAAAAGAATGGTGACGCCAGCAGCAAACACTGGCTTTCTCTCATCACTTAAACCTGAAAGGTCTAAGGTTTTGGATGATGAAAACTCACATAAGTGATTTTTCAAATAGGACAGACGTTGCGGCGTAATGAGACCATCGGTAAAGCCTAAGCCAATGAGTACCTCTTTTATTGATTTAGCCGTCCCTGATGAGCCAAAGGCGATTTCCCAAGGGGCCTTTGTGTATTCTTCAATCAATGGCATCAATAGACGAGTAGCTGCGGTATAAGCATCTGAGAAGTGTTGTGAGGTTAGCTCTCCGTCAGCAAAGAAACGTTGAGTGAAGCTGACGCATCCCATAGGTAAACTGCGCATAATTAGGGGCGTAAAGCCTTGCCCAGAGACGAGTTCCGTACTCCCTCCACCGATATCAATAACCAATTTAGATTCAGAAGCGGTTTGAGTGTGTTCTACACCGTTATAGATTATTCGAGCTTCTTCTTGACCGGAAATGATCTCTATTGGAAAAGGAAACAGTGGTTTGGCTTGCTCTAAGAAGTCTTGAGCGTTTTTGGCTTTTCTTAGGGTATGAGTCGCAACAACTCTTACATCATCAAGTTCAAAATCAGCCAGTCGTTCTGCGAACACTTTGAGGCACTCCAAGCCTCGCTCGATAGCACTTTCGGATAAGAAGTTAAACTCATCCAACCCATCACCTAATCTCACTTTCTGTTTGTGTCTGCTGACTAATTGCAGGTGTTGTTCGAATACTCGGGCAACCACCATATGAAAACTGTTCGAACCCAAGTCGATAGCGGCAATACATCGAGAATGTTTGTTATCAATTAGCGGCATGATTTCTTCTCTTGTTTGTACTTCTTGCGAGCAAGTTTCTCCATACGTTTAATATAGTGGTAAGTGGAGAGTTGTGACGTCGGGTAATCGAGTGGGTTTGTTGGAGCTTGTATGTAAGGATTGCTCATCGATTGCTCTAGCACTCGAGCTTTGTTGCTGTCATCGAAATGAAACTCGGTGATATCGATAATGGTTTGCTTGATCTTTGGATCTAAAATTGGAGTGGCGACTTCGATGCGGTGATCGAAGTTTCGTGTCATCCAGTCGGCAGAGGAGATATAGACTTTTGGATTACCAGCGTTACCAAAGATCATCACTCTTGGGTGTTCGAGAAAACGATCGACCACACTAACAATCTCAATCTGCTCACTGATGTTGGAGACTCCCGGTACGAGAGAGCACATACCACGAATGACCATTCTCACCTTTACATTGGCTTGGCTGGCCTGATAGAGCTTCTCAATGATCTCTCGGTCGACCAAATTGTTGAGTTTTAGAGTGATGCTTGCAGGTTTGTTCTCTATCGCGTTTTGTATTTCATTATCTATCAACTGAGACAGGCGTTTTCTTGTATTCTTTGGTGACACAATCAGTTGTTTGAACTGCGATTTTTGATAAGGGTTTTCAATATACTTAAAGACTTGTCTCACCTCTTGGATCAAATCTTCATTCGCAGTGAGCAGAGAAAAGTCGGTATACACGCGCGCTGTTACTTCATGAAAGTTACCGGTGCCAATATGAGCGTAATGCGCCGTATGCTTGCCTTCTTTCCGTTTAATGAGCAGCAGCTTGGAGTGGATTTTCAAACTTGGGATGCCATGGATGACTTTTATACCGGCTTCTTGAAGTTTCTTGGTCCATTGAATATTGGCTTGCTCATCAAAGCGAGCTTGAAGCTCAACGACGACAGTTACTTTCTTACCATTGTGCGCCGCATCGATGATCGAGCTAAGGAGTTTTGAACCTTCTGCAACACGGTAAACGTTTATTTTTATGGAAGTTACCTTCGGGTCAAAGGAAGCCTGCCTCACGAGTTCAGTAATGTGATTAAAGGTGTGATAAGGGTAATGCAACAAGATGTCACGAGCTTTGATCGCTTCGAAATAGTTTGGGTAGTGGCTGAAATGCGCGCACTTAATCGCGGGTAGTGGACGATTAACTAAATCACGTCGATTAAGGCTTGGGAACTCAGAGAAGTGTTTGAAGTTATGGTAGCGACCACCCGCAATGACACTGTCATAGTCAGACAGCTTAAGCCTGACTTGTAAGAAACTGAGCATTTCAGCAGGCATTTCTGACTCATAGATAAGGCGGATCGGTAGTGCCGTTAAGCGCTGTTCTAAACCCAACGACATAGATTCTAGTAGAGTATTTTCATTGCTCTCTTGAAGGTCATAATCGGCATCACGCGTCATTTTTATCGCAAAACAACGTAATGAGTCATACTCAAAGAATCCTTTAAGCAAGTCATCTAAACAAAATCGAACTATATTATCTAACAAGATCAAAGTTGTACGCTGTGAAACAGAAGTGTCTGGTAACTTAACAAACCGAGGCAGGGCTTCTGATGGTATTTCGAGTAAGACATATTGAGAAGATGTCTCTCGCTCAATGTCGATGGCTAAGTAACTTTGCTCGTCTTTGATAATATTGAGCAACTGGCTATCTTCGTTCAAGAGAAACGGAGTTAAATGTGGAAGCACTTTTTTCTTAAAATACTTTTTGATCCACTCACTTTGCTCTTCGCTGATTTGCTGTTCGTTGACCAGAAAAATACGATTGCGCGCCAGTTCCAATAGTAATTCACTATACAATTCATGGAATCGAGCATCGAGCTTACTTGCTTTGCTCTGCATTTGAGTTAGCAGGGTTTTCTGCGAGTTGGCAGGTAATTGAGGATCTTGAAGTAAGATCTTTCGTTTCACATCAGCAAATCGGACTTTGTAAAACTCATCGAGGTTTTTCGAGTAAATACCTAAAAAACGAACTCTTTCGATTAAGGGTACTGATTTGTCGGCTGCTTCTTGGAGCACTCTTTCGTTGAAGGATAACCAGCTAAGTTCTTTTGTGACATAGTCTTTTTCCATCGAGATGATAATCCTTGAGTGCTGGCTATAGAGCTGGTTACTTTAATTTAGAATGACAAGATTCACAAAATCTATGATCTTACTTTAAGAAATATGGTCAACAAACTTGTTATTAGTTTCAGTTGTTTAACGTAACTTGTAATATAATTGTCATCTAACGTACATATTATGTCAGTAGCTAAAAAAAGGTAGATAAACAGATGGCTTCAGCCCAATTTTCATTGAAAGAGCGCGACAAAAAAAGATGGTTGAAAGATCGTCTCGTCCGTTTTTCGGTGACATGTGGTGCAGTCAGTGTTCTAGCCGCTCTGGTGCTGATCTTTGTTTACTTGGCGATGGTCATTTTACCGGTATTTTCTGATACTGGTTTAGAGACTGACCAAGCCGTGAAGACCGTTGCCGTAGAAAAGCCTATCGCCTTATCCGTAGATGAATACGGTCAGCATGCGTTTACTATTGAAAAATCCGGTTTGGTTCAGTTTTGGGATTTAGAGTCTCAAAATACACATTCTTACTTTGAGCGTAATGTTTTAGCTAACCCCATCGCTTTTTCTCGAAATACCCCATCTGAAAACTGGTTTGCCTTTGCCGATAGCGCAAGCAACCTTACCTTTTTCTACCCTGAGTATAGTGCGCCCGTGCTGCAAAAGGGCAGTGAAGCCGAACCTAAAATTGAGCAAATCGATCTCCCTGAACCATTTTTAAATGATGAATCATCAAACGGAGCAACAATCGAAAAATTCGCGTTCTCTAAGAATGGACGTGGTATCACGGTTGCCGCTCAGCTAAGCGATCAACGAGTTTTGGTTAAGTGGTACCAGAGTGACCTTACTGGTCAGTATGTTTTTCAGAAGAGTCAATGGCTGTCGGATAAGTTGGGTTTACAGCAACAGTTGTTAGTCACACCTGATGGCCAAACCTTATATCTTCGAGCGCAATCTGATTTAGTGGTATTGAAGCTATCCGATAGCGGCTTCAATGTTCGTGAAGTGATTGATCTTAGTTTGAATGATGCGAAGCACTCGGTGAAAAGTATCGATTTACTGTCTGGAGCTTATTCACTGTTGGTTACGCATGAGGACGGACAGGTTTCTCAGTGGTTCGATGTACTCAAAGATGAAAAGCGTAGCCTGACCCATATTCGAGACTTCCAACTTGCTGAACAAGTGCAATTTATCCTGCCCGATACTTATAGGAAGGGTTTTTATAGTTTCTATAAGAATGGCACATTACAAAGCCACTATACGACCAGTGAAAAGTTGTCGCTGTTCGAGCGCGCATTTGATAAATCACCACAATTAGCGACTATGTCTGCTAACGAACTGCATTTGGCTACGCTGATTGATGGCACCATCAGTGTGGCTAAAGTCGATAATGAATATCCGCAAATATCATTCTCATCGCTTTGGCAAAAAGTCTGGTACGAAAGCTACCCAGAGCCGCAATACGTTTGGCAATCAACGTCGGCGAACGATGACTTTGAAGAAAAATTCAGTTTAGTCCCTATTACGTTCGGTACCATCAAGGCTGCTCTGTTTGCGATGATGTTTGCCGTGCCGGTTGCTGTGCTCGGAGCCATTTACACCGCATACTTTATGTCTCCAAGAATGCGAAGAGTCGTGAAACCGTCGATAGAACTGATGGAAGCTCTTCCGACCGTTATCATCGGGTTCTTGGCTGGGCTTTGGTTTGCTCCCATTGTTGAAACGCATTTAACGGCCGTCTTTTCGTTAATGGTGCTATTACCACTGAGCACGCTACTGACTGGGCTTGTTTGGTTCTGTTTGCCAAAAATGGTGACGAGCCGTTTTACTAATGGTTGGCATGCTCTGATATTGATCCCGGTATTGGTGATTACAGTGATGGCAGTCTTTGCTGGTGAAAATGGTATGGAAGCCTTGTTGTTTGGTGGTGATATTCGTACCTTCTTGGCTAACTATGGCATCGACTTTGACCAACGTAATGCGCTGGTGGTTGGCTTCGCTATGGGCTTTGCTGTCATCCCTACAATTTTCACGATTGCAGAAGACGCTATTTTCTCTGTGCCAAAACATTTATCCGATGGCTCACTGGCGCTGGGCGCAACAGCGTGGCAGACCCTTATTTATGTGGTGTTATTGACGGCTAGCCCAGGTATCTTTTCTGCAATCATGATGGGGCTAGGACGAGCGGTTGGCGAGACTATGATTGTCTTGATGGCGACAGGTAACACCCCTATTCTTGACTGGAATGTTTTGGAAGGGATGAGGACATTATCGGCAACAATTGCTGTCGAGTTACCAGAGTCCGAGGTGGGTGGTTCTCACTTCCGATTGTTGTTCTTAGCAGCACTCTTACTGTTTATTTTTACGTTCGCGGTGAACTCTGTCGCAGAGTGGGTTAGACAAAGACTGAGAGATAAATATCGTGCGCTGTAGTTTTAAAACTCTACCTCAATCTCTATCAATGGCTGTTCGCTGTTTGATTAGCGTATCTCACGAACTTGGCTCTTTCTTGGGTTCAGCACGTCAGAGCAAGGTCGTTCATGATGAATAAACTGAAGTCATTATTGTCTTGGATTAAATCAGGCTCTCCGTGGATCTGGCTTACGGGCGGGGCGGTGAGCATCAGTATGCTGTCGGTTCTTGGCCTAATGCTGCTGATCGGCTGGAAGGGCTTAACCTATTTTTGGCCTGCTCCTTTGTATCAATGGCAAGTGGATTCTAAAGACGCATCGTTAGTTGTCGGCCTCGATGAAACGGTATCAAAGCAAGATGTATTGATTGGTCAGTTATATGAACGAAAATACATCCCGATAGAGCAAGTCCCACAAGTACACGACCTCTTGTCGACTCAAAACCTGTCGACTGGGCTAATACAGCGCTTAAGTATCAAAGTTGCCAACAGGGAAATTTATCCAGCGGACTTTGTTTCCATTTTGGATGTCAATTTACGTGAACCAACAACGCCGCTTAATTGGGTTGTGATTGAACGAAGTCGAGGTGGTTATTTCTTTGGTAAACCTGTGGGTTTTAAAACCGCTTCTGGCACTTTTGACTCGAACATAGACCAAAAGCTCGAACAAGGCTTGGCGTTCGCTGATACGTTACGTAAAGAAACGTCACGTGTCGTGAACCAAGAAATTCGCAATATCAGCTGGCAATTGGAAAACCTGCGCTTAGAAAAGCGCAAGCTTGAACTCAATGAGTCAGTGAGCGATGAATACCTTACAACCTATACTCAAACTAAACTGGAATTAAACCGCCAGTTGGATGAAGCCGAAGTTAAGCTTGAGCACCTTAGAACGCAGCTTAATGTCGAAAGCTTGCTGGTTGAGGATATGACGGGCGAGTTGGTCGAGATCTCACTCAGCCACATTCTGGATTATTGGTACCCGAATAATATGTCTTACCTAGAAAAGGTTGGGCACTGGGGCAAACAAGTTTGGAAGTTCTTATCAGAGAATCCGCGAGACTCAAACTCTGAAGGCGGTGTATTTCCTGCCATTTTCGGCACGGTACTGTTAGTTATTCTTATGTCGATCGTCGTGATGCCTCTTGGCGTAGTCGCTGCGATATATCTTCATGAATACGCAAAAAACAACGCATTAACACGTTTGATTCGTATTGCCGTAATTAACTTAGCGGGTGTACCGTCGATTGTGTATGGTGTATTCGGCTTAGGATTCTTTGTGTATACCATCGGTGGCTCAATCGATTCTTTGTTTTACGCAGAACGGTTACCCGCTCCGACATTTGGCACACCGGGTCTACTTTGGTCAGCACTAACCTTAGCGGTCTTAACGCTTCCAGTCGTTATCGTAACTACTGAAGAGGGCTTAACGCGCATTCCTAGTGCAGTGAGGCACGGTTCATTAGCGCTTGGTGCGACTCAATTTGAGACGCTTTGGCGCATTGTTTTACCGATGGCAAGCCCAGCGATTATCACTGGTTTGATTTTGGCAATCGCGAGAGCTGCGGGGGAAGTTGCACCACTCATGCTGGTGGGTGTTGTGAAATTAGCATCCAGCTTGCCAGTCGATGGTCAGTTCCCTTATCTCCACTTAGACAGAAAGTTCATGCATTTAGGCTTTCATATCTATGATGTTGGTTTTCAAACCTCTAATATCGAAGCGGCACGACCTTTAGTGTATGCGACTTCATTTTTATTGGTTACGGTGATTGTTGGGTTGAATTTAACAGCCATCAATATCCGTAATAACTTGCGTGAAAAATACCGAACCTTAGGACAAGATTAGATGTTCTCGATTAATGAAACCTTGGGTTACCAAGCACCACTTGATGTTCACAACCTGAAGGATGAGCAAATTGCTATCTCGATTGAAGGGCTAAATCTTTATTATAAAGAGAGCCAAGCACTTGATGATATCTCGATGCAGATCCCGAAGGGGCAGGTGACGGCGTTTATCGGCCCTTCTGGCTGTGGTAAGTCGACTCTGCTGCGCTGCATTAATCGCATGAACGATCTTGTTGAAGGCTGTAAGGTTTCCGGGAAAGTGAAGCTTCATGGTAAGAATGTCTATCATCCCAAGGTAGATGTCGCGACCTTACGACGCCGTGTTGGTATGGTATTCCAGCGTCCAAACCCTTTTCCTAAATCTATCTATGAGAATGTGGTTTATGGATTGAGGCTGCAAGGCGTGAGCAACAGCCGAGATCTTGATGATGCAGTTGAGCGCTCTTTGCGTGCAGCCGCGCTATGGGATGAAGTGAAAGACCGATTGCATGAGAACGCTTTTGGTTTATCGGGTGGTCAACAGCAGCGTTTGGTTATCGCTCGTGCGGTTGCCATCGAACCTGAAGTGCTGTTATTGGATGAGCCAACATCGGCACTCGATCCGATTTCTACTCTGACGATTGAAGAGCTGATCAACGATCTAAAAACCCAATACACAGTGGTGATTGTTACCCACAACATGCAACAAGCCGCGCGCGTGAGTGACCATATTGCCTTTATTCATATGGGAAAATTGATCGAGTACTCAGATACTGACTCAATTTTTACGTCTCCATTGAAAAACCAGACGGAAGACTACATTACTGGTAGATATGGCTAACCTCTACAAAGGTGTCATCTAGAGCTAAGTCACTCTACAAAAATGGCTTTCTTCATTTCTTTCAAGGAGCAAGTATGCATTTCGGTCGCCACATTTCAGGGCAATTTAATGTCGAGTTAGAATCGATCCGTACTCATGTATTGACCATGGGCGGGTTAGTGGAGCAGCAACTCTCGTTTGCAATGCAGGCGCTCCATAAAGACGATGTTGAATTGGCCAAAAAAGTAATTCGTGACGACCATAAAGTGAATGCGATGGAAGTTTCAATCGATGAAGCATGTACTCGTATTATCGCGAAGCGTCAGCCGACTGCCAAAGATCTGCGTTTGATTATGGCGATCATCAAAACCATTACTGATCTAGAACGTATTGGCGATGTGGCTTCTAAAATCGCACAGGGTGCGATT
This sequence comes from Vibrio atlanticus, assembly GCF_024347315.1. NCBI lineage: Bacteria > Pseudomonadati > Pseudomonadota > Gammaproteobacteria > Vibrionales > Vibrionaceae > Vibrio > Vibrio atlanticus. The sequence goes on from NZ_AP025460.1 coordinate 686,992, forward strand.
GAGATCCCTTCAACGAAAGAGCAAAAGTTTCACGTCTCGTTAGAGCCATTGTGTCGTCAGGCTATTACTATGCTGCATCAAGTATTAGATGCGTTTGCTCGTATGGATGTAGACGCGGCGGCAGAAGTACATAAACTTGATGATAAGCTGGATGCGGAATATGAAGCTGTGATTCGTCAGTTGATGACGTACATGATGGAGGATCCTAAGAACATCCCCAATATCCTGCAAGTGATGTGGTCAGCTCGTGCGATTGAGCGAGTGGGAGATCGTTGCCAAAATATCTGTGAATACATTATTTACTTTGTGAAGGGTAAAGATGTACGCCACCTTGGTGATCAAAGCCTAGATGACGCACTGAAGTAGGTATTAACTTTAGAATCGAATAATTGCACCAAGGTTAAGGTTGATTGTTGTGTCGTAAGGCACGAAGGTCTTATTGTGATCAAAGATATTCATATCAACACGTAGCTAAAGCATTGCATTCCCCTCTCTTCCCTCAAGCAGCTTTCGCAATGCTCTTACGTAATCTTACAAAATGAATTCTTAGGCAATATGCTTGCCTAACCTTATGTTCTTTATTGTATTTATTAAGATGGAAAGCTCACAATAGTGGCAATTCTGGTATGTCTTATTTTTGGAACTGTATTCCAGTAAACCTTTGACTTATCCTATCGTTGAATTTATCACTTACACTCATTTACTAGGTAGATATCAGTATGAAGAAGTTTCTTTTGGTTGTGACTCCTCTTTTAACGTTAACTGCGTGCGGCAGTGTTGCCATCATGGACAAATCAGATGCGGTTAATCAGCAGCCAGAACTCATTGTTAAAACAGATGGTGATTTTTGGGGATTAGGGCAAGAAGGGACGTTTGATATTGCAGGTATGTACCAAGGTAAATACAGCCGAAACTCATCAGGTTCAACATGGTTTGAAACAGTTTCATTTAAAGAGGGTGAGCTGGCTGCTGAAATCACTAGAGTCGATAATGGTCAAGTGTGGAACTTAGTCTGTTCTGGTGGTGGGACTTCAGTTAACTACATGGGTGTTGATTTCGGTGGCAATAAGCCTTACCGCTGTTCGGTGTCTCAAAGTAATGAGAACATAGGAGAGTTCGTTTTAGAGCCTCAATCTGGGATGATCAGTGTCAGCTTAGAAAAGAAAGAAGCTGGCTATATCCGAGTTGGCGCGAATAAATATGACGTAGAAACTGTCCATTCAAGTAAAGACCTTTTAATGTCGGTGGAAAAGCCATTAGGGTATAGCTTTAAAGAAGCTTCTAAAGAAGTTGCTGCAGCTCAAACAAATGGAATGATAACGCTACAGACGTTACCTGAACTTAATGACGCTGAAAAAGACACATTAGTCATCGGTACTATTGCTAGCGCACTGAGCTGGCGCCCTGAAGAGTAATATTCAATCCATCACTTTTAGCTGAACTTATTTAGAGGAAACGGTGGGTGGTAACCCACCGTGGACTTTGAACCACCAATATACCTGAAATCTCGGTCCTTATTAGAGGTGTGACATCAGTGTCCAGTCAGCTATAGGAGCCTACCTATTTATCGAGGGCTGTTCTCAGTTCTTTAATCTTATGACTACTAGCTACTGGAATTAAGTAATCATTCAAATCATCGTGCCCCATTAAAGCTTGAGATGTTTGAGTCATGAGACTTGGTCTTGTCGATTTTGCTGATAGATGAAGAGCCTGAACCTTAGCATGCTTTAGAATCTCATAACCATTATTAGCTGTGACGCCTGCCCCTGCCATAATATCGATTCTGCCATCGGCTTGATTGACCATATCTACGAGCACATTGATGCCTTGCTCAGCATTAACAGCAAGCCCTGACGTCAGGACTCTTTCGCATCCAAGCTCAATAATCTGCTCTAGGGCCACTTTATAATCCTGAAGTTGGTCGATTGCACGGTGGAAGGTGATGCCTAGCTTATGTTGATGAGCTTTGTTCGCGAGAGTTTGCATTGCAGGCATATCAATTTCACCGTCAGGTGTGAGTACACCCAGAACGACGCCATTCAACCCTGCTCTCGCACAAGCTTCAATATCTTCCAGCATACAGAGTATATCGTCATAATCGAATATGAAGTCACCTTGTCTCGGTCGTATCATGGCATAAACTGGTACGGACGAAATTTTTGCCGCTTGCTTCATCATTCCGAAGCTTGGAGTTAACCCGCCAAGTGCTAATGAAGAGCAAAGCTCAATTCGATTCGCGCCACCAGATAGTGCGTTATATAGAGATTCTAAGTTATCGATACAGACTTCAATTTCGGTGTTCATCGCATTTATCCGTTCAAAAAGATACGGACGAAATCATAACAACCTAGATACGGATATGAATAGGTGGTAGCAGAGGAAAATAGGGGTAAAGTTTGTTCTTGTAACTGCCTCTATTAAATGTTTCAGAGGCGTTTTAGGTAGAGAATTGTCGTCGGAGAGAGATGAAAAAAGCCCGAAGCGTTAACTTCGGGCTTTTAATAGGACTTTACTTCTTAACTGATTGGCGGTGCGCTTTGCGCTATTAGCTTATGCTTTATTTCTCTTTATAGAGAGTCTTCCAACCATTAACCCGCGTTGAGTTCGGGCTTAAGAGGTAATTACTTGCTTAGGTCGTCAGCGTGCTCAGATAGGAATGCAGCAACACCTTGTGGAGATGCGTCCATACCTGATTTACCTTCTTCCCATTGTGCAGGACATACTTCACCGTTCTTCTCGTGGAAGTTTAGTGCGTCTACCATGCGTAGCATTTCGTCGATGTTACGACCTAGTGGAAGATCGTTAACTACTTGGTGACGTACAAGGCCGTCTGCGTCGATTAGGAAAGAACCACGGAAAGCAACGCCTGCTTCTGGGTGCTCAACATCGTATGCTTTGCAGATTTCGTGCTTAACGTCAGCAATTAGAGGGTATTTAACTTGACCGATACCGCCGTCAGCGATAGCAGTGTTACGCCATGCGTTGTGAGAGAATTGAGAATCGATAGAAACACCGATTACTTCAACGCCTTTAGCTTGGAAATCTTCTAGACGGTTGTCGAAAGCGATTAGCTCTGAAGGACAAACGAAAGTGAAGTCTAGTGGGTAGAAGAAAACTACCGCTTTCTTACCTTTAGTGAATTCTGCGAAGTTGAAGTTATCAACGATCTCACCGTTACCTAGAACAGCTGCTGCAGTAAAGTCAGGGGCTTGACGACCTACTAGTACCATTTGGAATCTCCTAAAAAATTAGTTGGCCCAACACATCTTTGTTTGGGCTCCGTTTCTACGGGACAAACTATAGTACAATCGGTACTATAGAAAAAAGCGAATTAAATAGATTAAGTTAATCGAAAAAAGCGATAAGCTTATTCTTTGTCCGTTCCTTAGGTCAAATGACCTTCACTTAAGTTATCCAACTCATATTACAAAGTAATTTCATGAATAAATGGCCAAGTCTTAAGCAACTTCACTATCTTGTTACTCTTCACGAAACTCGCCACTTTAGCGACGCTGCGGATCGCTGCTTCGTGAGTCAATCGACACTAAGTAAAGGCATTCAAAATCTGGAAGAACTCATTGGTTGCCCGCTTTATGAGAAGAAAGATAAAAAGAGCCCATTGGTTTTCACTCAAGCGGGTGAGCTGGTGGTTAAGCACGGTCGAGAGTTATTGGCGAAAGGGCAAGACTTGGTTGAGCTCGGAAATCTATGTAATGGAGACGCGATGCAAGGGCAGTTGCGAGTAGGGTGTATTCCTACTATTGCTCCATTCCTATTGTGCGATTTGGTACAAGAAGCGAACCAACGTTTTCCACAGTTGAACTTGTTGTTACGGGAAGACACGACCACTAACCTATTGGCTGCGTTGCGTCATGGTGAGTTGGATGTACTGATTCTGGCTTTGCCTGTCGATATCGACAACATGGAGAGCAAAGTTGTTGGGCAAGACCCTTTCAGAATGGTAATCAGCCGCAATCAAGCCGATGGTATTCGTGTTCCGATTAAATATGATGACCTGCCAGACGAATCAGTATTCTTGTTGGAGAACGAGCACTGCTTAACCGAGCACGCGGTATCAGCTTGTAAGCTAACCGACAAAGAGAAGATAAACCCGTTCACCGCCACAAGCCTACATACGTTGGTACAAATGGTGGCAAATGGCTTAGGTACTACCTTTATTCCTCAGATGGCTATCGACCATGGTTTGTTGCAAAATCAGAATTTAGTGGTGATCGACCCGCCAGGCCAACAGGCATACCGAGACATAGGCCTTGTATGGCGACCAAGTTCGTCACGTCTTGAAACCTTTCATCAGTTAGCTGATGTGGTCTCAGAATTACTTTAAAAAACTAGAAAATAAAATTCAAAAGAAAAAGAGCAGCTATTTTGCTGCTCTTTTTGTTTGTTCATTTGAAAAGAAAAACGCCACAAATAGTGGCGTTAGAAGCTTATTTATCTATTTTACTATAACGTTAGATTTTGAAAAAACTCAGCAAGTCTTTTTGCTTAACAGCTAATGAAGAGAGTTCTTCACTTGCCTGTTTGCTCTGCTCAATTCCTGAAACATTTTGATGAACAATATCAAAGGTCAGAGAAACATTTTGTGAAATATCTTGTGTTACGCCTGATTGTTCTTCAGACGCTGTGGCTACTTGTGTGTTCATATCAGATATTAGTTGTACAGAGTCAGTGATAGAAGCGAATGCAGCACGAAGCTGTTCGCTATACTGTCTAGATTCTTCTGCTAACGAAAGGTTGGATTGCATAAATTGGTTCGCATCTTTCGCTTGAGCCTGAAGGCGAGATATTATTTCTTGAATATCGACCGTTGATTGTTGTGTTTTAGCGGCAAGAGAACGAACTTCATCTGCAACTACCGCAAAGCCTCGGCCTTGCTCTCCCGCTCGAGCGGCTTCAATGGCTGCATTTAACGCAAGTAAGTTAGTTTGCTCAGAAATTGAATTGATCACTTCAATCACACTACCGATCTCTACCGAGTACTCTTGCAATTGATTAACGATGTTTGATGTTTCTTCGATCGAGTCTTCAACTTTTCGTGATATATCATCTGATGCATCGAGTGAAACACTGCCATCTTTGACATTTGTCGTTGCCCCAGTTGCAGCGCTCTCTGCGCTAGCTGCATTCTGGCTAACCTCACTCGCGGTACTAGAAAGTTCATTGATAGCAGTTGCGATTTGCTCCATTTGACTCAGTTCTTGCTGAGCATTTCCTTCTGTTTGGCTCATCACTGCGGTTAGCTCAACGGAGGCTGCTGAAACATTATCTGAAATTTGGTGGAAACCATCGATGATTCGACGTAGTTCCTGGCGCATTTCTAAAATGTTTGCGTATATACCGGTTTCTTTACCCGTAATTGGAATCTGCTTTGAAAGATCACCAGCGGCGACTTCGGCAACAATTGCTTGGATGTCACTTGGCTCTCCTCCAACGACTTTCCATACACTGCGGTAAATCGAAACGGCAATGCTAAGAGAAGCGGCGACAACGAGAATTGAAAGAACGCCAAGCACAAATTGCGCGTTAGAGAATCGCTCGACCATATTAGGCCCGACAGAGTCTTGCTCTGACTTTGTTGATAGCTTTATCTCTTCAATTGTTTTTGCTGCATTAACACCAGCAAGATCAAGAGTCCCTGAAATGATGCCATTTCGCGTGTTTATAGTGTCAACGATCTTTGAAAATGTGTTGCGGTAAATTTTGAAGGCACTAGTGAAATCGTTTAAGTAGTTGATTTGTTCCATCGACATGAGTTGAGATTCGATTGTTTCTGCGAGTATTACTACAGAGTCAAACTCCTTTTCAGCACGCTGAGCATCTTCTGTTTTATTGCTCGTCAGAAATTTAGAAGCGTACAATCTTGATAGCAATACATGCTGCTGAAGCTGTCCTGAACTGACAGCAACTTCTAAATCTTCTTCAGCTGAAGCCTGGGTCATTAGGTTAGTCACTGCCTCACGCATATTGACCCCTGATGGGTCTAAGGCCTCTTGAACTAGGTTGTTTCGAGTATTAACAAGTTGAACAACCTTGTTAAAGCCTTGGCTATATTGATCAAGCTGTTTTTTGATTGTTAGGAATTCATTCTTGTGTAGATCGTCAAGATGAGAACTTAAAATGTCATCGATCAATTGATTTGATGCGGCGATACGCCTATTCAATTCAGAAGCATGTGATGGAGTAGGGTTCTTAATATATTTAAGTGCAGATAAACGAGCCTCCAGTATGTTGGCTTGGATTCGACCTGTCGAGACACTGGTTACAGCAAGAGAACGGTAAGTATTGAACCCATTACTTGATTGATAAAAGCGTAATGAAGCAACGATTGAAATGACCAAGATCAGCGCGAGAATCACGCCAAAACCTAAGGACAGCAATTTCTTTAAACTCATAAATATCATTCCTAGTAAGGCAGCTTGTTTTTATTCTTAACAAATTCTTACATGATTCTAACGATAAATATATCAATAAATAGTATGTATCCACTATATTTTTATGTCTAAGAATGATGGGTAAATAGGTTGTTGATATTATTGAATTTTACTTATTATTCGTCTGGTTTCACATCGACTGAGAGTTATTGCTTAGGTCGCTTCCGTATTATTAATGCATCTTTAATTTTTATTATAAAGTCCTGGAGTGGGATAGTTCGGTTTGGTATAGCCTAATATTTTGATTATTAGGCTATTTATATTGTTGGGTTAAAGCTTATTTAGGGATGTGAGTAGCTTTCTTTTCTCTGGTAAAGCGGTCATTGCGCCTTTCTGTGTTGTTGCTAATGCCCCGCAGCCATTGCCCCACATTACTGCTTGTCGAATGATTTCAGGTTGATGCCATTCCTCGTATTGTGAGAGATAGGCGAGTAGACCTGCGACAAAGGCATCTCCCGCACCAGTAGTATCAATAGCTTGAACTTTTTGACTAGCAATGTGCTCTCGTTGTCCATCTACTATCATCAACGAACCCGTAGCACCTAAGGTGACCAAAGTGACTGGGGTTTTCAATTGGTCTAGTGCTGTTAGTCCTGATTCTAAAGTGTTGCTTTCTGTAAGAAAAAGCAGTTCTTCTTCTGAAAACTTAACCACATCTGCTAAGGCGATGGCTTGCATAACGATTGGACGAATCTCTTCAGGGGTTCGCCAAACCTCTTCTCTTAGGTTGGGGTCAAAGCTAACAAATCCTCCTTTTGATTTGATTGCTTTAAGCGCTTTCAGCGTAGTACTTCTGCTTGGCTCATTTGCTAATGCGATTGAACAGCAGTGTAGCCACTCACCTTGATTAAAAGTGGGGATATCATCTTCTGTAATGAACTGATCTGCACTGGGTTTTACCATGAAGGTAAAAGTTCGTTCGCCATCTTGGTCAAGATCGACCAGCACGGTTGATGTTTTGTGTTTTTCATCAAGTTTGAGTTGGGAAGTATCAACCCCTTGCTCTTGGAGAACCTCTGACATAAAACGACCAAGTGGATCATTACCAACTCGGCCAAAAAAACTAGCTTGGCCTGATAAACGAGCAATACCAACCGCAACGTTTGCGGGGGCACCGCCTGGACATTTTAAGTAGGTAGAGTCGCTCTCAGGAATTAAATCCACCACAGCATCGCCAGTTAACCATACCTTATTCATCATTATTTCCTCATATAGAAGCCCACCTGAGCATAAGTAGGTGGGAAATGGGTGACTTGCCTAGGGGGAAGCAAATCACCCAAAGTTGATTAAGCGTTTTTAACTGGGTTATAGATGCGAGTCAGCATAAATGCTGTGGCAAATGCACTAGCAATAACGGTTAGGTAACCAATGACTGCCGAAAGTGATTGCGAATAAAGAAGAATACCTGGAATAAAGGTAATGCCCATACCGGTTGCACTGATGTTGAGTAAGTAAGTAACAAGACCACCTACAGCACCGCCTACCATGCCAAAGACAAAGACTTTTCCATATTGTAAGTTCACACCGAACAGAAGTGGCTCTGTAATACCAAATAATGTGGAGATCGAAGCACTGTAGGCATTACCTTTTTTCAGTTTATCTTTCAGTAGAGTCGCGACGGCTATCGCAGCGCCAAATTGACCTGCCATTGAAGCAGTACCAAGAGGTTGCAGTGGGTTAACACCAGTTTCATTTAATAAGCCAATCTCAATGACACCAAGAGCATGGTGTAGACCGGTGATCACGATCATTTGCTGAACGGCGCCATAAAGGATGTAACCAATACCAAGAGGTAGGTCGAGCGCCATACGTACTAGAGAAGTACAGCCGTGTTCAATGCTTTGTAGAATCGGACCAAAGCCAAACAAGATGACAAATACGGCAATCGTAATGGTTAAAAATGGAGTGAAGACTAGGTCCATACTTGCTGGAATGAAGCGGCGTAGATTACGCTCCAAGTAAGAGACAAACCAACCTGCGAATATTGCTGGGAGTACAGTGCCTTGGTAGCCTACTAATGGGAAGTTGATTCCCAATAAGTTGACCATCATCGGCTCGGCACCGCCAGAGGCTACCACCCAAGCATTAGGTAATTGTGGGGCGACCATCATCAAACCAACAACGATGGCAATAATAGCATTGCCACCGAATTTCTTTGCCGCAGAATAAGCGATTAAAACGGGTAAGAAGGCAAAGGCTGTGTCGGTTAGCATACTAAATAGGGCAAGCGTTTCTGGTGAGAAACTCATGCCAGAATGCAGCATCATGCCACGCAAACCCATCAGCAAGCCGGTGGTCACTAGAGCTGGGATCAGTGGGATCAAAATATCGGCGAGAATGCGAACCACTTTTTGACTTATGGTCATATCTGCGAAGGCATCTTGTTTAAAATCTGAGTTATCAAGCTCTCCGCCTAATGCGTGCTTTAATGAGTCATAAACGTGAGAGACTGTACCAGTGCCAATAATAAATTGGTGTTGACCTGATTGATAAAAGTAGCCGCTGATCTGTTTAATTTCTTTTGCTTTTTCAGAATCAACTTTTTCGTTGTCTTTTAGGATGAGGCGCAAGCGGGTGGCGCAGTGTTCTGCGTTGCGGATGTTCTCTATGCCCCCGATACTCTCGAGTATCTCATTTACGGTAGCGTCATAATTCATTTTGTTCACCATTTTATTATATTGTAAGGTAGTTAAGTTTGATATCTATATCGGTATCTTCTTTTTGTAATATATTTAGTCTGTGTTCTTCATTTTCAGGGAAAAACAAACAAGTAAATACATCTCGTCCATTGTTGAGGTATATCTCAATGATGCTTTGGTCACATATAAATTTGATATCCGTTATGTCATAATTTGTTCTGTGATGTCTGACGCTTCCAAATTCCCAATCTTCTGGATGGTGGTTATATTGGCTTCGATCTAAGTGAATATCTCTGTCTTTAATAGAGAATAACAATTTCTTATTTTTAGTTTCGATGGATATTTTTATATTTCCATTGAACTCATTTACATCGAGTGAAAATGAAAGTTGCTCTAACTCAATGGGTATATTGGTTTTATTTATTTCCAATGGACGCTTATTAAAAGAGTCAGATTGCAAAATCTTCGGTTGTTGGTATAAGCGACGATTAAGAATTGATAGTGTTCTCGGCAATGTTAAACAGTTAACCCAGCCAAATTGGCGACTTGGTAGTTCTTCATCGGTCCCTGCCCATGCAATAAGAGTTTGCTCATCTGGGGTGTTCGCCATAGTTTGTGGGGCATAAAAATCAAACCCACGGTCCAATTCATCCCAGTGTTCAACTTCAAATGTCAGTTTTTCGAAGTTGATGCTGCCTAAACAATAGATAACGTTGAATCGGTTATGGAATCGACTTCCGTTTGCCTTGCTACCTTGCGGTGAAAAAATTAAAACGTCATGGCCGTCAACGTTTAATAGATCAGGACATTCGAACATGTAACCGGTTAAGAATTCCCCTGAGAACTGAAGATCTAATTCTCCTTTGAATTCCCAACTGAGCAAATCATCCGATTGATATATGATGATTGCCCCTGATAGATCGGCTTCTCGCTGCGCACCGAGCAACATGTAATAGTGCTCATTGTGTTTAACGATTTTGGGATCTCGTACATGCCCGGTATACCCTTTGGGAACCGACTTAATCACTGGATTCAGACTATACTTGGTGACGGCATTAGTGTTATCGAGTAATGCTAAACATTGGTTTGCATCTCGAGATGAGCCTTTTTTAATGTTTCCTGTATAAAATAAATAAGCGTTATTGTTTTCTACAAAAGCACTGCCGGAATATGCTCCGTGAGATTCGTAATTTTCTTTTGGTGTTATTTTAGAACCATGCCTCTTCCAATTTAATAGGTCATTAGAGGTTAAATGCATCCAATGCTTCATTCCATGATAGGTATCGAATGGAAACCATTGGTAAAATAAATGGTATTGATTATTGAAAAAACAAAAACCATTTGGATCATTTAATAAACCATGGGGAGGCGTAATATGAAATAAAGGTCTCATTTCTGATGATCTTTCTATTTCAGTAAACTTAGTTATTTCACTAGCCGTTGCTAAATTGATTGTTTTGTATTTTTGTTCTTGCACGATGGCTTACCTAATCATGTTGCTTGGTTTAAATCATAGGTAGGGTGACGATTTGATAAAATAGTGAGGACGAATTCTCCTGCAGTTCTGAGTGAATGTTGGCTAAATCTGTAGTCGTTTGTGATGTAACACCAAGTCTTGTTACATGTTTTTGGTTAATGTATTGGGTTGGTAGATTGTTAAAGAGAATGAGTGAACATGACTATTAGGGATGTTGCTAAACGTGCGGGTGTATCAATCGCGACAGTATCAAGGGTGCTAAATGGTAGTGATCGTGTTTCAGAGCAAGCAAAGCTGTCTGTGATTAGTGCGATGGAAGCTCTGAACTATCAGAAACCGCCTGCGAAGCGTAAAAAGCCAACTAAGCTGTTTGCTGTCATTGTGCGAAATATGTCGAATCCTTTCTTTACTCAGTTAGTGGATGTTCTTGAGGAAGAGGCCTACAAGCATGGCCGAAGTATACTGTTGTTTAATAGCCGGAATAATTTACAGTTAGAGAAGACGTTTCTTTCGGAGTGCATCAACCATAAGGTTGATGGTGTTTTTCTAATCCCTCGCTCGTTGAAAAAAGAACATCTAGAGCCATTAGGTGAGCTACCGTTTCCTGTCGTATTGTTGACAGCGACAGACCCTACTGTTGCGAGTATAGGAACTCATCACCAGCACGGGGGTGAGCAAGTTGCCTGTTATTTTGCTAGGCGAGGGTATCGTCGTATTGGCTTTATTGGAGCCAGTGATATTCAATCGGATCGTTTTATTGGTTTTCAAACAGAACTAAAGTCTCGCGATATCCTGTTGGATAAAAAACATGTGTTAGCTCCCTATACTACGGAGTCGTTGACAGAATATATCCAACACTTGATCGTCGATAATTTTTCGCCACTGGAAGCTGTATTTTGTTCCGATGATATATCGGCTAGTCATCTATTTAATGGGTTAAAATCAGTAGACAGTCAACTGCTTGAAAGGGTTGATATTGTAGGGTTTGATGACACATTTATTGCCCAGTCATTGGGCTTTTCAAGTGTTAAGCAACCAATACATCAAATTGCGCTGTTAGGTTTTGATATGATGATGGAGTTGATTCAAATCGGAGAGTCGTTTCCAAAAGCTATGTTGCTAGAACCGACAGTCGTTATCCGACATACACCTAAAGTTCCGTCTATTTCACGTAGCCCTGAAATTCTTCGTAATAACGTACAGCAACGCTAAGGATTCGCTCTCTTTCCTTAGCGTGTCTATTGGTGAAGAGTGGTTAATTTACCTCTTCCGGTTCCGCTTCTTCTTGTAGCTCTAGCAGGTTAATGGCTATCGTAACGAAATCGCTGTCTGTAATGATGCCCACGAGTTCGTGGTTCTCTACGACAGGTAAACAGCCCACTTTGTGTTTCTGCATATAAACAGCAGACTCTTTTAGTCCTGCGCGCGGCTCTACAGACATAACACTCTTGTGCATGATGTCATTGAGTGGTGTTGCAAGAGTATAGGATTGAGCTTGTGGGATGTTTTGTAGGCTAGATTCTTGAGCGGCAAGAACGTCTCGCTGTGTGACGACGCCAAGTAGTTGTCTGTCGGCATCAACAACCGGAATATGGCGGATATCAAGCGCTTCCATCATGTGCTTTGCATCGGCCAGTGAGTGTGAGCGCAATAGGGTATGAGGGTTGCGAGTCATCATATCTTCAACCTTGATCATACGGACCTCCTTCTTTTTTATTTGTTGCTATTACTATAGTTTTTTATCCAAAAAATAACTGAGATCTAACGCATTTTTGGGTGAGTTTCATGCAACTAATTTTGTTTTTTTTATGAGGGGGAATGGTCGTATTATTTTACGACTCTTTACAATAATCCAATGCTGTAAACCTTGCTATTGCGGCTCGTGTGCCTATACTAGCCCACTGCGAAATTTTTAGTCATGTTTACGATGTGTTTCTGGTAACGATTTACTTACCGAAACGATTGTTCGGCAACTTCGACTTATTATTCGTCAACGGCACAAATATCATCAACTAAGACAAGACTCGACACATGCAAGTTTCAGATTTTCACTTTGACCTACCAGATGAACTCATTGCTCGCTACCCTCAAGAGGAGCGCACAGCAAGCCGCCTACTTAAATTAGATGGCAACAATGGCAACCTAGCTGATGGTTCGTTTAAGGACGTTTTAGACTTGGTTGAGCCAGGCGATCTTGTTGTTTTTAATAACACTCGCGTGATTCCTGCTCGTGTATTCGGTCGCAAGGCATCAGGCGGTAAGCTTGAAGTCTTGGTTGAACGTATGCTTGATGAGAAAAGCATTCTTGCGCATGTTCGTTGTTCTAAATCACCGAAACCGGGTACCAAATTGTTCCTTGGTGAGAACGATGAGTATGAAGCTGAAATGGTGGCACGTCACGATGCGCTATTTGAAATCCATTTCACATCCGATCAAAGCGTTTTAGAGATTCTTAACAGTGTTGGTCACATGCCACTGCCTCCTTACATCGATCGTCCAGATGAAGATGCCGATAAAGAGCGCTACCAAACTGTCTATAATGAAAAGCCGGGTGCGGTTGCTGCGCCAACAGCAGGCCTTCACTTTGATGATAAGCTAATGGCTGACATGAAAGAAAAAGGTGTTGAGTTTGCTTACGTGACACTTCACGTTGGTGCTGGTACGTTCCAGCCAGTAAAAGTCGATAATATCAATGACCACCACATGCATGCTGAGTACGTTGAAGTACCGCAAGAAGTGGTGGATGCCGTAGCTGCTGCAAAAGCACGTGGCGGACGCATCATTGCCGTTGGTACAACCTCTGTGCGTTCACTAGAAAGTGCGGCTCAAGATGCAGTGAAAAATGGCACTGAGTTAGTTCCTTTCTTTGGTGACACAGAAATCTTCATCTTCCCTGGTTATGAATATCAGCTGGTGGATTGCTTGATTACCAACTTCCACTTACCAGAATCAACGCTGATTATGTTGGTGAGTGCATTTGCTGGTTATGACAATGTGATGGGCGCATACGATCACGCAGTGAAGAGCGAATACCGTTTCTTCAGCTACGGTGATGCGATGTTCATCAATAAGAAAACGAGCTAATTTTAGCTGGTTGTAAACGATATAAGCAGAATTTACGGGTGCTAGCAGTAGGCTAGGAGTCGGGCAGGGTGTCTGTCTAATCTCTCGCAAGGAATACGCGACCGCTCCTCATAGAACCCACTAGACTGAACTTTTGTTCGGCCTAAGGTTCTGAATTAACAGTCAGATTGTTTCTCTGGCATATTGGAGGCTTCGTGAAATTAAAATACGAACTTAAAAAAACTAATAGCGGCGCACGTCGTGGTCAACTTCAGTTTGAACGCGGTACCGTTGAAACCCCAGCATTCATGCCTGTAGGTACTTACGGTACGGTTAAAGGCATGACACCTGAAGAAGTAAAAGACACAGGTGCTGAAATCCTATTAGGTAATACATTCCACCTATGGCTACGTCCTGGTCAAGAAATCATGAAACTGCACGGTGATTTGCACGATTTCATGAACTGGAAAGGTCCTATCTTGACTGATTCAGGTGGCTTCCAAGTATTCAGCCTAGGAGCAACGCGTAAAATCACTGAAGAAGGTGTTCATTTCCGTAACCCTGTAAACGGTGACAAGATTTTCATGGACGCTGAGAAGTCGATGGAAATCCAAAAGGATCTAGGCTCAGACATCGTAATGATCTTTGACGAATGTACGCCTTATCCAGCAACGCACAAAGAAGCTAAAGACTCAATGGAGATGTCTCTTCGTTGGGCTCAGCGTTCACGCAATCACTTTGACAAGCAAGAAAACCCGAACTCTCTATTCGGTATCGTTCAAGGTGGTGTATACGAAGATCTTCGTGATGTATCCGTTAAAGGCCTAACAGAAATTGGTTTTGATGGTTACGCTGTTGGCGGCCTAGCAGTAGGCGAACCAAAAGAAGACATGCACCGTATTCTTGAGCACACATGTCCTCAACTGCCTGAAGACAAGCCACGTTACCTGATGGGCGTAGGCAAACCTGAAGACTTAGTTGAAGGTGTTCGCCGTGGTATCGACATGTTTGACTGTGTTATGCCAACGCGAAATGCACGTAACGGCCACTTGTTTGTGACTGAAGGTGTGATCAAGATCCGTAATGCGAAGCATAAAACCGATACAACACCACTAGATTCAGAGTGTGACTGTTACACTTGTAAGAACTACAGTAAGTCGTACTTACACCATTTGGATCGTTGTAACGAAATCCTAGGTGCTCGACTGAACACGATTCACAACCTGCGTTTCTATCAACGAGTAATGTCAGACATTCGTCAGTCTATCGATGAAGATCGCTTTGAAGAGTTCGTTGCAGAGTTCTACGCAAGAATGGGGCGTGAAGTGCCACCACTAGGTAAAGAATCTTAGTATTTCTTTTTTGCGAGCCCTATCTCTCTTCCGAGGGATGGGGCTTGAAAATAAAGGGATGCGACCCAATTAGACAAACAATTACGAAAATATAATAGAGGATGTTTTAAATGTTTATTTCTCAAGCTCACGCAGCAGCAGAAGGTGCACCAGCAGGCGGCGGTTTCGAAATGCTTATCATGCTAGGTATGTTCGCTGTGATCTTCTACTTCATGATCTACCGTCCACAAGCTAAGCGTGTTAAAGAGCACAAGAGCCTTATGTCTTCTATGGGCAAAGGCGATGAAGTTCTTACAAGCGGCGGCCTAATCGGCAAGATCACTAAGATTGCTGAAGACAGCGACTACGTTGCTATCGAACTGAACGCAAACAACGAAGTTGTTATCAAGAAGGACTTCGTTACAGCAGTGCTACCAAAAGGTACTCTGAAATCACTATAAACAGCTAGAGGATCCTCGCTGTGCTAAACCGTTATCCGTTATGGAAGTATTTGATGGTGATGTTTGCCATCGCTATCGCTGCGTTGTACGCACTTCCAAATATATACGGTGAAGATCCGGCAGTTCAAGTTACAGGGGCGCGTGGCGCCTCTGTAGATCTGTCTACGCTGGATGCTGTCACCAATGTTCTTGAAGCAGAAAACCTTTCTACTAAATCCGTTGCTCTCGAAAACGGTTCCATTCTTGTTCGATTTAACGATACAGATACGCAAATCAGTGCCCGTGATATCATCACAGAAGCACTAGGTGATGACGTTATCGTAGCTTTAAACCTAGCGGCTTCAACTCCTGATTGGCTTGAATCTATTGGTGCTGCACCAATGAAACTGGGTCTTGATCTACGTGGTGGTGTTCACTTCTTAATGGAAGTGGATATGGACGCTGCGATGCAAAAACTGGTTGGCCAACAAGAAGAAGCGTTCCGCAGTGAACTTCGTGAAGAGAAAATCCGCTACCGTGCTATTCGCCCATCGGGTAAAGATGCGGTTGAAGTGATTCTGCGTAACGAAGAGCAGCTTGCTGAAGCGAAATCGCTTCTGCAATCTAAGCACCAAGATATGACGTTCGTAGATTCAGAATCTAACGGTCGTTTCTCTTTGATTGCTAGCTTCACTGAAACTCGTCTTCAAGAAATCCGCAATTATGCGGTAGAGCAAAACATTACTATTCTACGTAACCGTGTTAACGAACTTGGTGTTGCTGAACCTTTGGTTCAACGTCAAGGTGCTAGCCGTATCGTAGTGGAATTGCCAGGTGTTCAAGACACGGCTCGTGCTAAAGAAATTTTAGGCGCAACCGCGACTCTTGAATTCCGTGAAGTGGACAGCAGTGCCGATTTGGCCGCTGCAGCTTCTGGCCGTGCTCCTGCTGGTAGTGAAATTAAGCAAGACCGTGATGGTCGTCCTGTAGTACTTAAGAAACGCGTTATCTTAGGCGGTTCTAGCATTACAGATGCAAGCTCAAGTGTTGATGAATATGGTCGCCCACAAGTTAACATCTCGCTAGACAGCGAAGGTGGTAGCAAGATGTCTACATTCTCTCGTCAAAATATCGGTAAGCTAATGGCAACCGTATTTGCAGAGTATAAAGACAGCGGTCGTAAAACACCTGAAGGCCGAGTGATCCTAAGTAAGCACGAAGAAGTGATTAACCAAGCGACGATTCAATCTGCGCTTGGTCGTAACTTCCGTATTACAGGTATCGACTCAACGGCTGAAGCTCATAACTTGGCACTTCTACTACGTGCAGGTGCATTGATTGCGCCTATCTCGATTGTAGAAGAACGTACGATTGGTCCATCTATGGGTCAACAAAACATCGATATGGGTATCATGGCGATGGTTTGGGGTATGGCTGCAGTAATGCTGTTTACACTGCTTTACTACCGTACTTTCGGTTTGATTGCGAACGTCGCTCTGATGGCTAACTTAGTGTTGATTATTGGTGTGATGTCGATGATCCCGGGCGCGACAATGACGCTACCAGGTATTGCCGGTATCGTATTGACGGTCGGTATGGCAGTCGATGCCAACGTTCTTATCTTTGAGCGTATACGTGAAGAACTTCGAGATGGACGCAGTCCACAACAAGCGATTCACCAAGGTTATGCAAACGCATTTAGTACAATCGCCGATGCCAACATCACCACACTATTAACAGCAATCATTCTATTTGCTGTCGGTACAGGTGCGATTAAAGGCTTCGCGGTAACGTTATCAATTGGTATCTTGACTTCAATGTTTACAGCTATTATCGGAACACGTTGTATCGTGAACCTGATGTATGGCGGCAAACGCGTTAAGAAACTGTCGATCTAAGGCTAGGAATTAATATGTTTCAGATTCTAAAAGCAGACAAAATGATCGACTTCATGCGTTGGTCAAAGGTTGCCTTTTTGTTCTCAATCTTGATGATTGGTACTGCTATCTTCACCCTAACAACGAAATCGTTGAATTGGGGTCTAGATTTTACCGGCGGTACTCTGATTGAAGTGGGCTTTGAGGAGCCAGCAAACCTACCTGACATTCGAAGCGCACTAGAAGCTGAAGGCTTTGGTGATGCTACGGTTCAGAACTTTGGTTCTGCGCGTGAGGTAATGGTTCGTCTACGTCCACGTGATGGTGTTGCGGGCGAAACGCTTGGTAACCAAATCCTGTCTGCAATTAAAGATGGTACTGGTGAGCAAGTTGAGATGCGTCGTATCGAGTTCGTTGGTCCAAACGTGGGTGATGAACTAACAGAAGCTGGTGGTCTTGCGATCTTAGTTTCTCTGATCTGTATCTTGATCTACGTATCCGTACGATTTGAATGGCGATTAGCTGCAGGTGCTGTATTAGCTCTAGCGCACGACGTTATCATCACACTAGGCGTGTTCTCTCTAATGCAAATTGAGGTCGACCTTACTATCGTGGCAGCCTTGCTAACGGTAGTCGGTTACTCCCTCAACGATACCATAGTCGTATTTGACCGTATTCGTGAGAACTTCCGCAAGATGCGTAAGGGTGAAGCACCTGAAGTACTGAACAGCTCAATCACACAAACATTGAGCCGTACATTGATTACTTCTGGTACAACGTTATTCGTAGTTATCGCACTGTTCGTTCAGGGTGGTGCTATGATTCACGGCTTTGCGACTGCACTTCTACTGGGTATTACCGTTGGTACTTACTCTTCTATCTACGTTGCATCTGCACTAGCTATGAAGTTGGGTATTACGCGTGAACACCTAATGCCACCACAAGTGGATAAAGAAGGTGAAGAGTTTGACGAAATGCCTTAGGCCGCGGCTTAACAACTTTCGCTAAACCAAAAAAACCGCTGGGCAACTAGCGGTTTTTTTATGTCTGTATATTGTGGGTTAGCTTTTGTATCCGACTGAACATTGCCGTATTTACCAATACCAATACCAATACCAATACCAAGTGCCAAAGTAGCTAAGTCACTATCTAGTGGCGATCTAAATACAGCTTACAGAGCAGTGATTTGTGCTCACTGTAACTAACCGACATTTTGGTCGAATCTCGTATCGCGGATACAAAAAAGCCTCGCAATAGCGAGGCTTTGAAAATCTTCTGCTCTAACTAAAGAGCATTAACGCAAGGTCTGAATTACTTCAGCATACCTTCGTTAGAGTTCTCACGAACGTGCTTAAGAATAGACTTAACACCACGCGCGCTTGAAGCAACAACATTACCAGACGTCATGTAATCAGTGCCGCCAGCAAAGTCAGTCATGATAGCACCCGCTTCACGAGCGATTAGATCGCCAGCTGCTAGATCCCATGGCTTAAGGCCTAGTTCTAGGTAACCGTCAACACGGCCAGCTGCTAGGTAACATAGGTCAAGAGCTGGAGAACCAGTACGACGGAAATCAGCACAATCAACGAATAGACCAGAGATGATCTTCATGAAAGATTCAGAGTGTTGTTTTTGCTTGAATGGGAAACCAGTCGCTAGAACAGTACCTTGAAGGTCTTTTAGTTGAGTAACACGCATACGAGCGTTGTTAAGTTGAGCGCCAGCGCCACGTTGAGCTGTGAATAGCTCGTTTAGCATTGGGTCATAAACACAAGCAACTTCTGTACGACCGTTCATGCGAACAGCGATAGATACAGAGAAGTGAGGGAAACCTTTTACAAAGTTGTTGGTGCCATCTAGTGGGTCAACGATCCATTGTACGTCAGAATCTTTACCTTCAGTTAGGCCTGACTCTTCAGAAATAATGCTGTGCTCTGGGTAAGATGATTTGATTGTCTCAATGATCATGTACTCAGCTTCTTGAGCAATGTTAGTAACGTAATCGTTGTTACCTTTTAGAGACGATTCGATCTTATCAGTTGTTTCTAGAGATTTAGCAATATGGTTGCCAGCTTTACGCGCAGCGCGTATCGCAATGTTTAGCATTGGATGCATATGGTTTTTCTCACAAGATGTTAAAGAACAGTTTAAAGCGGCGGCGAGTATACCAAAGTTTCCCCAAAAGGGAAGTGGTTATTTTTTGAACTCTTGATTTCACATTCCGAGAAGGGTCTGACCATTTTACTTAGCTATGTGTTAATATCTCGCGATTATTTTTAAAGTGGTGTCATATAGCATGTTAGACAATGTAAAAGTCGTTCTGGTTGGTACGTCTCATTCGGGAAATATCGGATCAGCAGCTCGCGCAATGAAAGTGATGGGTTTGAGTCAGTTAGTTCTTGTAGACCCTCAATGTGAAGTTGACGAGCAGACCTTAGCACTGGCTGCGGGTGCAGGTGACATCGCGGAAAACGCGACCATCGTTTCTACACTGGATGAAGCAGTAAAAGACTGTGGTTTGGTGGTTGGTTCTAGTGCACGCTCTCGTACGCTTGAATGGCCAATGCTTGAGCCGCGTGAATGTGGACAAAAATTTGCAGTTGAAGGTCAAAAGCACCCTGTAGCGTTAGTGTTCGGCCGTGAGCGTACTGGCTTAACCAATGATGAGCTTCAGAAGTGTCATTTCCATGTATGTATTCCTGCAAACCCAGAATACAGCTCACTAAACCTAGCAATGGCAGTACAGACTCTTAGCTATGAAGTGCGTGTAGCACACCTTGATATGGTGGCGAGCCAGTACCAGCCGCAGCAACAAGATGAGTACCCTCGTCACGAAGAACTAGAAATGTTCTATGAGCACCTTGAAAAAGTGATCATTGATACCCAATTTATCTCTAAGGATAAGCCGGGTCAGGTGATGAATAAGCTACGTCGTTTGTTCAGTCGAGCTCGTCCAGAGCTGCAAGAGATCAACACTCTACGCGGCATTTTGACTTCAATTGAGAAGAGCAAAAACGACAAATAAAGCCCATACAAACCCTAAGGGTGAATACCTGACTAAAATAGTCAACTAAATACTTGACCAATTTAGTCGGGTATGGGAAGATTCCAACCACATAAACAATGTGGATACGGTGTGATATGAAACTTACATCTAAAGGAAGATATGCGGTAACAGCTATGCTAGATGTAGCACTGCATTCGCAAAAAAGCCCAGTTCCTCTGGCTGATATTTCAGAGCGACAAGGCATCTCGTTATCTTACTTAGAACAACTTTTTTCTAAGTTACGTAAAGCTGGCTTGGTTGCTAGTGTTCGTGGTCCTGGCGGTGGTTACCGTTTAGGTGCTGAAGCGAGCGACATCGCTGTCGGAACTGTAATTGCTGCAGTTGACGAATCAGTCGATGCAACTAAGTGTCACGGTCGAGCAGATTGCCAAGGTGGTACTCGTTGTTTAACTCACACTTTATGGCGTGATTTAAGCTCCCGAATCAGCAGCTTCTTAAACGACATTACGCTCGGTGAGCTAATGAAAGATAATGAAGTTTTAGAGATTTCTGATCGTCAAGATATCGATCTTGCGGTTAATAATGGTTTTGCACATAAAAATACGAGCACTACAACGATTAGTGCAGCACCTCACGGTGTTAATGCCCGCTCTTAGCGGTCAGTTTTTACATTGGAGTAGAAAATGAAACTGCCTATTTACTTTGACTATTCAGCTACATGCCCAGTCGATCCACGTGTTGCTGAAAAAATGGTTCAGTGCATGACGATGGACGGTAACTTCGGTAACCCTGCATCTCGTTCACACCGTTACGGCTGGCAGGCAGAAGAATCAGTAGATAATGCTCGTGAGCAAATTGCCGATCTACTAAATGCAGACCCACGTGAGATTGTTTTCACGTCAGGTGCTACAGAGTCAGATAACCTTGCTATCAAAGGTGCTGCGCACTTTTACGAGAAGAAAGGTAAGCACGTAATCACGTGCAAAACAGAACACAAAGCGGTTCTTGATCCATGTCGCCAATTAGAGCGTGAAGGTTTTGAGGTGACATACCTTGAGCCAGAAGCAAACGGCATCATTGATCTAGACAAGCTACAAGCTGCAATGCGTGAAGATACTGTTCTAGTTTCTATCATGCATGTAAACAACGAGATTGGTGTAATCCAAGATATCGGTGCAATCGGCGAATTATGTCGTGCACGCAAGATCATCTTCCACGTTGATGCAGCGCAGTCTGCGGGTAAAATCCCACTAGACGTAAAAGAGATGAAAGTTGATCTTATCTCTATGTCTGCACACAAAGCATACGGCCCTAAAGGCATCGGCGCTTTGTACGTCCGTCGTAAGCCACGTATTCGCCTTGAAGCGCAAATGCACGGTGGCGGTCATGAACGTGGTTTCCGTTCTGGTACGCTTGCTACTCACCAAATCGTGGGTATGGGCGAAGCGTTTGCTATCGCTAAGCAAGACATGCAGAAAGATTACGATCACGCACTAGCACTTCGTGAGCGCCTATTGAAAGGTGTTCAAGATCTAGAAGCAGTAACCGTAAACGGCGACTTAGACCAACGTGTACCACACAACCTAAACGTGAGCTTCGCTTTCGTTGAAGGTGAGTCTCTGCTTATGTCTCTAAAAGACCTAGCGGTATCATCAGGTTCTGCATGTACATCAGCAAGCCTAGAGCCTTCATACGTTCTACGTGCTCTTGGTCTAAACGATGAACTGGCACACAGCTCAGTACGTTTCTCATTCGGCCGTTTCACAACGGAAGAAGAAATCGACTACGCGATTGCACAAATCCGTGTAGCGGTAAACAAATTACGCGACATGTCTCCTCTATGGGATATGTATAAAGAAGGGATTGATTTGAACACTGTTGAGTGGGCTCATCACTAATCTCACGGAAATAGAGGATTCGAGGTAACTATCATGGCATATAGCGAAAAAGTAATTGATCACTACGAAAACCCACGTAATGTAGGTTCGTTTGATAAAGAAGACCCAAGTGTAGGTAGCGGCATGGTTGGCGCACCGGCTTGTGGTGACGTAATGAAACTGCAAATTAAAGTATCTGCAGAAGGTATTATTGAAGACGCAAAATTCAAGACTTACGGTTGCGGTAGCGCAATCGCTTCTAGCTCACTAGTTACAGAGTGGGTTAAAGGTAAAAGTATTGATGAAGCAGCTGCTATTAAAAACTCTGAAATCGCAGAAGAGCTTGAGTTGCCACCAGTGAAAGTTCACTGTTCAATTCTTGCTGAAGATGCAATCAAAGCAGCTGTTGCGGATTACAAAAAGAAGCACTAATCGCTTCAATAACGTAATTACGTCGACAAAAAAGTAATATTTGGGAGCATCCTTTGTGCTCCCCCTGAGTTCTCAATTTATATAAAACACAAGGTTGTAGTATGGCCATCACCATGACAGATACGGCAGCAAGCCGAGTTCAAGCTTTCCTAGATAACCGTGGTAAAGGTCTCGGGTTACGCTTAGCAGTAAAAACTACTGGCTGTTCGGGTATGGCGTATGTACTGGAATTCGTTGACGAGCTTAACGAAGAAGACGAAGTGTTTGAGCATTCAGGTGTTAAGGTCATCATTGATCCAAAGAGCCTAGTATACCTTGATGGTACTGAGCTTGATTATGTAAAAGAAGGCCTAAACGAAGGTTTTGAATTCAACAACCCGAACGCGAAAGGCGAATGTGGTTGTGGTGAGAGCTTCAATGTTTAAACGCTTGAATCGTTAAGCGTTGTAAGCGAAGAATAAAATTAGGCTCTGAACAAAGAGCCTAAACTTAGGACCACCTTTACATGAATCATTTCGAATTATTTGGGCTACCACTTCAGTTTCAACTGGATGGTAGCCTTCTTTCTTCTCAGTTTAGAGATCTGCAACGCCAATTCCATCCTGATAAATTTGCGATAGCTTCTGAGCGTGACCGCTTATTAGCCGTGCAAAAAGCGGCACAAATCAACGATGCGTACCAGGTATTGAAGAATCCAATCAGCCGAGCAGAATACCTGCTAGTTCAACACGGTGAAGACATTCGTGGCGAACAACAAACCATGCAAGATCCGATGTTCCTGATGGAGCAAATGGAACTGCGTGAAGAGCTGGAAGATATCGCAGACAGTTCAGATCCCGAAGATGCGCTATTTGCATTTGAAGGCAAGGTTAGCAAAATGTATAAACAACAATTAAGCGCTATCCAACAAGAACTTGAAAGCGAAGCTTGGCTAGAAGCTGCAGACCGAGTAAGAAAGCTTAAGTTTATTGCAAAATTAAAGAATGAAATCGAATTAGTTGAAGATCGTTTGATCGGCTAGTTTGTATAACAAGGACACATCCATGGCACTACTTCAGATTGCAGAACCAGGGCAAAGCGCCGCTCCTCACCAGCACAAGCTTGCTGTGGGTATTGATTTAGGTACAACAAACTCGTTGGTTGCTGCAGTACGCAGTGGCGAGGCAAGTACACTCGTTGATCAACAAGGTCGAAGCATTTTACCTTCCGTTGTTCATTACCAGTCGGAATCTTATACGACTGGCGATGAAGCTCGTGCTAACGCGCAGACTGACCCTAAAAATACCATTATCTCAGTTAAGCGATTAATCGGTCGTTCACTGTCAGATATTCAACAGCGATACCCGTCTCTGCCATATCAGTTTGAAGAAAGTGATAATGGTTTACCTGTGATCCGTACAGAACAAGGCAACAAGAACCCAATCCAGGTTTCTGCTGATATTCTACGAGCGCTTGGCCAACGTGCTGAGTCTACGCTAGGCGGTGAGTTATCTGGCGCCGTAATTACGGTTCCTGCGTATTTTGATGATGCACAGCGTGCTGGTACGAAAGACGCGGCTCAACTTGCTGGTCTTCACGTGTTACGTCTTCTTAATGAACCTACTGCGGCAGCGATTGCTTACGGTCTGGATTCAGGTAAAGAAGGGGTGATTGCGGTTTATGACCTTGGCGGTGGCACGTTTGATATCTCTATCTTACGCCTGTCTAAAGGTGTTTTTGAAGTATTAGCAACGGGTGGCGACTCTGCATTAGGCGGAGACGACTTTGACCACTTGATCGCAGAGCACTTCCAAGAGCAAATGGGCTTATCAGAGCTAACTGCAGAACAGAATCGTATTCTTCTAGATGCAGCAACAGAAGCGAAGATTGGCTTATCTGAAGCTGAAAGCGTTAATGTTGAAGTGTTGGGTTGGGCTGGTTCATTAACTCGTGAAGAGTTTGAAGACATCATCAAGCCACTGGTTAAGAAAACACTGCTTTCGTGCCGTCGTGCATTGAAAGATGCCGAAGTTGACGCGGATGATGTTTTAGAAGTCGTGATGGTCGGCGGTTCAACTCGTACATTGCTTGTACGTGACATGGTGGGTGACTTCTTTGGTCGTACGCCATTAACCAGCATTAACCCAGATGAAGTGGTTGCGATTGGCGCTTCTATCCAAGCGGATATCTTAGTCGGCAACAAGCCTGACTCTGAAATGCTGCTGCTTGATGTTATTCCTCTTTCCCTAGGTATCGAAACCATGGGTGGCTTGGTCGAAAAGATCATTCCACGCAATACCACGATCCCTGTTGCTCGCGCACAAGAATTTACCACGTTCAAAGACGGTCAAACTGCAATGACAGTGCACACCGTGCAAGGCGAACGTGAGATGGTTGATGACTGTCGTTCATTGGCTCGTTTTGCTCTAAAAGGTATTCCACCAATGGCGGCTGGTGCGGCGCATATTCGTGTCACTTACCAAGTAGATGCGGATGGCCTGCTATCGGTTACTGCTATGGAGAAGAGCACAGGTGTTCAAGCTGAAATTCAGGTTAAACCGTCTTACGGCTTAAGCGATAATGAAGTGGCGAGCATGCTGAAAGATTCGATGACGTTTGCTAAAGAAGACATGCAAGCGCGTGCTCTAGCTGAGCAACGTGTAGAAGCAGATCGTGTTATCGAAGGCCTTATTGCAGCAATGCAAGCTGATGGCGATGAGCTGCTTGATGAGCAAGAAAAGCAGCATCTTCTACAAGCTATTGAAGCACTGATTGAAGTGCGCAATGGCGAAAGCGCTGATGCCATCGAACTAGAAATTAAGAATACCGACAAAGCGAGCCAAGACTTTGCTTCTCGTCGTATGGATAAATCAATTCGAGCTGCACTGTCAGGTCAGTCAGTCGATAATATTTAATAGTTAGAGAATAGATAAACATGCCAAAGATTATTGTTTTACCTCACGAAGATCTATGTCCAGAAGGCGCTGTTTTAGAAGCAAAAACTGGTGAGACGGTTCTTGATGTTGCATTGAAGGCCGGTATTGGTATTGAACACGCATGTGAGAAGTCGTGTGCATGTACTACATGTCACGTCGTGATTCGTGAAGGTTTCGACTCTTTAGAAGAGAGTGATGACCTAGAAGACGACATGCTAGATAAAGCATGGGGTTTAGAGATGGAATCTCGCCTTGGTTGCCAAGCTAAAGTAGCTGATTCGGATCTTGTTGTAGAGATTCCAAAGTACACGTTGAACTTAGCTTCTGAAGAGCATTAAGAAATAAGCTCGACTAAACTGTTAGTAAAGCTGGCATAGAATATAAGTCACTAAGATGACAAATCGTCGCTGATAAAGATAAGGAAATGTTATGAGTTTGAAATGGATTGATTCGCGAGATATTGCGATTGAACTATGTGATTTATACCCAGATACCGATCCTAAAACAGTACGCTTCACGGACTTGCATCAATGGGTGCTAGATCTTGAAGATTTTGATGATGAGCCGAATCACTCGAATGAGAAAATTCTAGAGGCCATTATATTGTGCTGGATGGATGAGATGGATTAATCCTCTTGTCTAATCACTTGGTCGCGGGTTGGTATCAGTCCAATGTAAAACGCAGCCAAGTTAACAATTCTTACTAAAAAAAGCGGACCTTATGGTCCGTTTTTTTATCAAAATGACATTTTCCTCCTACATAATGCTAACATCAGTGCGCTAATAAAAAACAATCAGAATCACATACTCAAAGTGGTTCATGACAAGGAGAAATCATGTCTACACAGATGTCAGTATTTTTAAGTCAAGAAGCTGCCCAGCCTCAGTGGGGAGCAAGAGCTATTTTATCGTTCTCAGAAGCGGGAGCGACAATTCACATTGGTGAAGGCCACGATCTAGGCGCGGTTCAACGTGCGGGTCGTACGCTTGACGGACAAGGTATCGCATTGGTTGCACTTAGCGGTAAAGGCTGGGATCTAGAAAGTGTTTGGGCTTTTTACCAAGGCTACCGTGGACCAAAGAAAAAGAATGCATTGGAATGGGATGCTCTAGCTGAAGCTGATCAGGTTGAATTGGAAGCTCGTATCCGCGCGACAGATTGGACTCGTGACATCATCAACAAAACGGCTGAAGAAGTTGCCCCTCGTCAATTAGCGACAATGGCAGCTGAATACATCAAGTCAGTGGCACCAGCAGGCACTGTTAAAGCGAAAATCGTTAAAGACAAAGATCTCCTAACTGAAGGTTGGGAAGGCATCTATGCGGTAGGCCGAGGCTCTGAGCGTACTTCTGCAATGCTTCAACTGGACTTCAACCCAACCGGCGATGAAAACGCCCCCGTGTTTGCTTGTCTTGTGGGTAAAGGTATCACTTTCGACTCAGGCGGTTACAGCATTAAGCCAGGTCAATTCATGACAGCAATGAAGGCTGACATGGGTGGCGCAGCGACTATTACCGGTGGTTTAGGTCTAGCGATTGAACGTGGCCTGAACAAGCGCATTAAGCTTATCTTATGTTGTGCAGAGAATATGATCTCTGGTCGTGCATTGAAGCTTGGCGACATCATTACTTACAAAAATGGTAAGACTGTCGAGATCATGAATACCGATGCGGAAGGTCGTTTAGTTTTAGCTGATGGCCTGATGTTCGCAAGCGCTCAGAATCCAGAGTTGATCATCGACTGTGCAACGCTAACCGGCGCGGCTAAAAATGCATTAGGTAACGACTACCACGCATTATTGAGCTTTGATGATGAGTTGTCTCATCAAGCACTAACGGCTGCGAACCAAGAGAAAGAAGGTCTATGGCCATTGCCGCTTGCTGATTTCCACCGTGGTATGTTGCCTTCAAACTTTGCTGATCTTTCAAACATCAGCTCTGGTGATTACACTCCGGGTGCAAGTACAGCTGCCGCGTTCCTTTCTTACTTTGTAGATGACTACAAAAAAGGTTGGATTCACATGGATTGCGCGGGTACTTACCGCAAGTCATCAAGTGATAAGTGGGCTGCAGGCGCGACTGGTATGGGTGTTCGTACACTGGCTCGTCTTCTTATCGACCAAGCAAAATAATAATAAGAGTGAGCGGTATTTCGATACCGCTTATTCATAAACTCAGATCGAATGATCTTAGTAATTTCAGTATTTAATAACAAAAAAATGAAGTGAAGGAATCCCTATGGCTCTAGAAAGAACGTTCTCAATTGTTAAGCCGGATGCAGTTAAGCGTAACCTTGTCGGTGAAATCTACCACCGCATCGAAAAGGCAGGCCTAGAAATTATTGCTGCTAAAATGGTTCGTCTTACTGAAGAACAAGCAAGTGGCTTCTACGCAGAACACGAAGGCAAAGAATTCTTTCCGGCTCTTAAAGAGTTTATGACTTCTGGTCCTATCATGGTTCAAGTACTTGAAGGCGAAAACGCGATTGCTCGTTACCGTGAATTGATGGGCAAAACAAACCCAGAAGAAGCAGCATGCGGCACTATCCGTGCTGACTACGCAATCAGCATGCGTTACAACTCAGTACACGGCAGCGATAGCCCTGAATCTGCGGCTCGCGAAATCGAATTCTTCTTCCCTGAATCTGAAATTTGCCCGCGTCCAGCTGAATAAGCAGACAACAGCAAATATCAATAAAGGCTTCACTTCGGTGAAGCCTTTTTCGTTTCTGATGGATTATGGAAAAAGAGGTGTAGTGAAAGCGAGATTCCAGATACTTCGTCCCTCAGTTCTGGAATGACGGGGAGTTTTGGAGTCACAACCTCCTAGTAAATATTGTTGAGCTGTTGGTGATTATTTACGTCATTCCCAAAGCGACGAAGGAGTGCCGTCGGGAATCTGTTTTTGTTATTGGAGATTTCAGATACCTCGTTTCTCGGTTCTGGAATGACGAACAAGTAGTGTTAGTTGGAAGGCAGGAAAGGTAACGGGTAGCGTTAGCTGGCGGTCGGAGAAGGTGCGAGTATTAGGTGGTTAAAGCCCGTCATTCCCGAAAGCGACGGAGGAGCGTAATCGGGAATCTCTCTTTGAATTGGCCAAATTTAAGTAGGTAAGTTTGGTTGTGTAAATTTTAATCACTTAAGTTTGAACGTCTTAGTAAACACAAGGTTTTACAGTGCTTGTTGAAGTTGCGTAAAGGCTGTACAATTCGCGCCCTTAATTATTGTTCCGTCATTGAGAGGCATCATGACCACAGCTAAAGTCAATCTACTCGATTTTGATCGTAAAGGTCTTCGTAAATTTTTCACAGAAGAACTGAATGAGAAAGCGTTTCGAGCAGAGCAAGTGATGAAGTGGATTTATCACTTCGGTGTCGATGACTTCGAACAAATGAACAACATCAATAAAAAGTTACGTGAGAAACTGCTGCATCGCTGTGAGATTGTTGCACCTATCGTTTCTGAAGCTCAGCACTCTGCGGATGGCACCATTAAATGGGCGATGAGCGTTGGTGACCAAGACGTTGAGACGGTATACATCCCTGATGGTGACCGTGCGACGCTATGTGTATCTTCGCAAGTAGGCTGTGCGCTTGAATGTAAATTCTGCTCTACAGCTCAACAAGGCTTCAACCGTAACCTGAAAGTTTCAGAGATTGTTGGTCAAATCTGGCGTGCAGCACGTGAAATCGGTTTAGAGAAAGAAACGGGTCGTCGTCCAATTACTAACGTCGTAATGATGGGTATGGGTGAACCTCTATTGAACATGAAGAACCTAATTCCATCATTGGAGCTGATGCTTGATGATCTGGGTTTCTCACTGTCTAAGCGTCGTGTAACAGTATCAACATCTGGTGTTGTTTCTGGTCTTGATCAGATGACAGACAACATCGATGTAGCTCTGGCGATTTCTCTACACGCACCAAACGATGCACTACGTAGCCAAATCATGCCAATCAACGACCGTTGGGATATCCAAGACTTCCTAGCATCGGTTCGTCGCTACATTGCTTCTTCAAATGCTAACCGCGGCAAAGTAACGGTTGAGTACGTTCTGTTGGATCATGTGAATGATGATATGGACCACGCTCGTGAACTTGCTGAGCTAATGAAAGATACGCCTTGTAAGATCAACTTGATTCCATTTAACCCTTATCCGGGTTCGCCTTATAAGAAGCCAAGCAACTCTCGTATTGATCGCTTCCAAAAAACGCTGATGGAATACAACTACACAGTTACGGTTCGTAAAACTCGTGGTGATGATATTGATGCCGCATGTGGTCAGCTGGTTGGTGATGTTATTGATAGAACCAAGCGTACTAAAATGCTGAAAGCCGCCTCTGAAGCTAACTTGATCGCAGGTGATGTGATTCAAGTAAAAGCGGTTTAAATACCATTTAGATCTAAACAAGCCAGAAGGATTCCTTCTGGCTTGTTGCTTTTCTGGAAGGTGAATTTCCAATAATTGGATTTTTTCCCCATGCTTTCTTACATTTTTCGTCAAATTTTGGACAAAACCATGAGCTGACGGTAAATTTTGTTTAAAGTGTTTTTGCCTTGCAATGGCATTAGCTTATGATTAACTCATCTTAAATTAATTTAAGTGCTCGCTTGTTACCCGATAATCGTCAATGTGTCTATTTAGGTTGGCTACTTGATAAACTAGCTTCCTGAGAAGGTCATCCATAGTCAATAGGTGATGTTCGTCTTTAAGGGTTGATGATTTAGATAACAGGAAAAATTCCACATAAAGTGGGTTGTTAGATTGAGCTTAAACGACAATAAAAATGCTCTCATCAACCTGCGATAATACTTTAGAAGTTCACTCTCTATGAACACAGAACACGAAACACAAACAAAAGAAACTGTCGCTCCAGAAATCGAAGCGGGAACGCTGCTTAAAAATAAACGAGAATCTCTTGGTTTAACACAAAAGCAGATTTCTGATCGTTTAAAGCTGCGCGTTACGCTGATCCAACAAATTGAAGAAAACCAATTCGAGTCAGATCAAGTTGCTACCTTTATGCGTGGCTACATTCGTTCATACGCGAAATACGTCAATCTTGACGAAAAGGTCGTATTGAGCGCACTCCATCATGCTGGTGACGCTCAACATCAAGAACAAGAAATGTTGAGCTTTTCTCGTAAGACTAAAACCGAGAAGCACAACAGCCGTATTATGATCCTTACTTGGAGCATTTTTGCGGTAATTGCGGGTATCTCCTCACTGTGGTGGTGGCAGAATCAACAACAAGACACCCTATCTCAATCTTTAGCTAATACTGAAAGCTCAGAAGAGCTAGCTGTAGAAGAATCACTTGCCCCTGAATTCACCTCTTTAGAAGTGATTGAAGCTGAACAAAATGAAGAGGGTACTTCTGTTGTTGAAGGTACTGATGACCTTGCTGCGATAAGCGATGCGGAAGATTCTGTTACTTCAACTGACGAAACTACTGCACAGCAAGCAACAGAGACAGAACCAACTGCTGAAGTTGCTGAAATTGCTGCTAATGCAGAAGCTGTTGAAGCAAGCACTGCGCCTGAAGCTGTGATTAACGAGTTAGTGATGCAGTTCTCTGCTGATTGCTGGATCCAAGTGAAAGATGCTTCGGGCAAAACCTTGTCGACTGGCATCAAAAAAGCAGGCCAGTCGTTAAATCTATCAGGAACTGCGCCATATAAAGTGATTCTAGGTGCGCCAGAGGGCGTATCGATGACATTTGCAAGTGAACCTGTCGACCTTTCTGGGTATACTTCAGGCAAAGTAGCTAGAATAACCTTACCTTAGAGTTAATATGCAACACGAATCTCCTATTATTCGTCGCAAATCAACCCGTATTTATGTGGGTGATGTGCCGATCGGTGATGGTGCACCAATTGCTGTGCAATCCATGACCAACACAAGAACAACAGATGTAGCCGCGACCGTTGCTCAAATTAGAGCTCTGGAAAAAGTTGGCGCTGATATCGTTCGCGTATCTGTACCGACTATGGATGCCGCTGAAGCCTTTAAGCTAATCAAGCAGCAGGTTTCTGTTCCTTTGGTTGCTGACATTCACTTCGACTACCGTATTGCTCTTAAAGTGGCAGAGTACGGCGTTGATTGTCTGCGTATCAACCCAGGTAACATCGGTAACGAAAGCCGCATTCGCTCTGTTGTGGATTGTGCTCGTGATATGAATATCCCGATTCGTATTGGTGTTAACGGTGGTTCTCTTGAAAAAGAGATCCAAGAGAAATACACAGAGCCTACAGCGGAAGCGCTTGTTGAATCTGCAATGCGTCACGTCGATATCCTAGACCGTTTGAACTTTGATCAATTTAAAGTCAGCGTTAAGGCTTCTGATGTATTCCTAGCCGTCGGTTCTTACCGTTTGCTTGCCAAGCAGATTGATCAACCTTTGCACCTTGGTATTACCGAAGCGGGTGGTGCACGTGCAGGTTCTGTGAAGTCAGCGGTAGGTTTAGGCATGCTTCTCTCTGAAGGTATCGGCGATACGCTGCGTATTTCGCTCGCGGCTGATCCTGTTGAAGAGATCAAAGTTGGCTTTGATATTCTTAAATCTTTGCGCATTCGCTCGCGTGGCATCAACTTCATTGCGTGCCCGAGCTGTTCTCGTCAAGAGTTCGATGTTATTAACACCGTTAATGCCCTTGAAGAGCGCCTAGAAGACGTGATTACTCCAATGGATGTATCTATCATCGGTTGTGTGGTTAACGGCCCTGGTGAAGCTGAAGTGTCTCACTTAGGTCTAGCTGGTAGTGCACGTAAGAGTGCTTTCTACGAAGACGGTAAGCGTCAGAAAGAGCGCTTCGATAACGATGACCTTGTCGACAAACTTGAAGCTAAGATTCGTGCAAAAGCATCAGTGCTTGATAAAGCAAATCGCATTGATGTAGAAAACTTAGAAGATTAATACAACGCGATGGGGTGTGATTGTCTATTCGCACTGATACCTGGTCGTGAGAAATTACGGAATAAATACTGTGGCTAAAAATATCCAAGCAATTCGAGGCATGAACGACTGCCTTCCAACTCAATCACCACTGTGGCAGAAAGTAGAAAGCGCAGTTAAAAGTGTGGTGAGTGCATACGGTTACAACGAAGTACGTATGCCTATCGTTGAAGAAACAAACCTGTTTAGCCGTGCGGTTGGTGAAGAGACTGATGTTGTTTCTAAAGAGATGTACACCTTTGATGACCGTAATGGTGACAGCCTAACGCTGCGTCCAGAAGGCACAGCAGGTTGTGTACGTTCATGTATTCAAAACAGCCTTATCAACCGTGATGAGCAGCGCCTATGGTACATGGGCCCGATGTTCCGTCACGAGCGTCCTCAAAAAGGTCGTTACCGTCAATTCCACCAATGTGGTGTTGAAGTGTTTGGCCTAGACGGTCCAGACGTTGATGCTGAACTTATTATGATGACAGCACGTCTATGGCGTGAACTAGGTATCGATAAGCACGTTCGTCTTGAATTGAACTCAATCGGTTCTCAAGAAGATCGCGTAAGCTATCGTACAGCGTTAGTGGCTTTCCTTGAGCAACACATTGATGTGTTAGATGAAGACTGCAAACGTCGCATGCACACTAACCCTCTACGTGTACTTGATACTAAGAACCCGGATGTTCAAGCGATCTTAGGTGACGCACCTCGACTATCTGAATATTTAGGTGAAGAATCGAAGCAACATTTTACTGGTTTGTGTGAACTTCTTGACGCTGTTGGTATCGAATACCAAGTTAATGAGCGTCTAGTACGTGGCCTAGATTACTACAACCGCACCGTATTTGAGTGGATCACTGACAGTCTTGGTGCTCAAGGTACTGTTTGTGGCGGCGGTCGTTACGATGGTCTTGTTGAGCAACTAGGCGGCAAAGCAACCAATGCTGTTGGCTTCGCAATGGGTCTAGAGCGTCTGGTTCTTATGATGGAAACGCTAGAGCTTACAGAAGTTCGTCGTAGCGTTGACGTATACGTGGTTGCTGCTGGCGAAGGTACTATGATCGCGGGCATGCAGTTAGCGAATCAATTACGCGACACCGTTGAAGGCGTACGTGTAATGAACCACTTCGGTGGTGGTAACTTCAAGAAGCAATTCAAACGTGCTGACAAAGTAGGTGCTGTTGTGGCGTTGGTACTTGGTGAGAACGAAGTTGCTGACAATACAGTTGTGCTAAAAGATTTGGTTGGCGGCGAGCAACAAACCGTGTCTCAAACGGAAGTTGCAGAGAAAGTTGCTGCGCTAATCTAATTAGCCATTGAGCAAACGCTCATCATGAATATCAACGTCAGCACTATGCTGGCGTTTAAAGAATTAAAGAGGACAGGAAGTGGAACTTTACGATAGCGAAGAGCAACAAGTTGAAGCCATTAAAGATTGGTGGAAAGAGAATGGCAAAGCCGTAATCTTTGGTGCGGTTATTGGTTTAGGTGGCCTATTTGGTTGGCGCTATTACCAAGATTCAGTCGTTGAAGCGCGTGAAGCCGCTTCAGAAAGCTACACCTCTGCAATCTCAGCTCTAGATGCTAAAGGCGTTGATGCTCAATCTGATATTCAAGCTTTCATCGACGCAAACAAAGACGCTGAATATTCAGTACTTGCTGCTATGCAATTAGCAAAAGCGCAAGTTCAAGCGGGTGACCTTACAGCTGCACTAGAACAACTTGAGTGGGCAAAATCGGCAACTAAGGACGCGGCATTAGCGCCACTACTGACTTACCGTGTTGCTCGTATCAAAGCTGAGCAAGGTGAATTTGACGCTGCATTGACTGATCTTGAAGCGATGACTGACGAATCTTGGAAAGGCCGTGTTGCTGAACTACGTGGTGATATCTCACTTCGTAAAGGCGACACAGATGCAGCTTACAGTGCTTACTCTGAAGCTCAACAAGCTGCTGATGCGAGCCAAACGCTTCAAATCAAACTTGACGACCTAGCTAAATAAGGCGCTTTGAATGAAGAAGATGTTTCCAAAAGCGGCGTTGTGTGCGATTGCTCTTGGCCTGCTAGCGGGCTGTGCAAGTGAAGAAGACACCGTAATCATGGCACCAGTACCAACGGTAAACAGCGAGTTTACTCCTAGCCAGGAATGGTCTACGTCGGTTGGTGATGGTGTTGGTCACTACTTTTCAAAACTAACGCCGGAATTGGCTTACGACAAAGTATTTGTTGCAAGCCGTGAAGGTATGGTTAAAGCGCTTGACCCTGAAACAGGTAAAGAGCTTTGGAAAGTCGATCTTGAGAAAGAAGTACTGGCTCGTTTATCGGGTGGCTTAACGGCAGCTTACGGCAAGGTATTTGTTGGTTCTGAAAATGGCGAAGTGATCGCGCTGGATGAATCAACCGGTGAAGAGCTGTGGCGTGTATCAGTGAATGGTGAGGTGCTTGCATCCCCAGCAACTGAAAGCAACATGGTTATTGTTCATACCAGTCGTGGCATGTTGACCGCGTTAGATCAAGAAAGCGGTGAGCAAAAATGGACCATCAGTACTGAAGTACCAAGCCTAACACTTCGTGGCGATAGCTCGCCTGTTACTGTTTCAGGTGGTGTATTCTGGGGTACGGCAAATGGTCGTTTAGCTGCAGCGATCGTTGATCGTGGTCAGCTTATTTGGCAACAGCCAGTAGGCACGCCAAAAGGTGCAACGGAAATCGATCGTTTGGTTGATGTTGATGCATCACCGGTTGTTCTTGGTGGCACCCTGTATACCGTAGGTATCAATGGTCAGCTGATTGCTATCGATCTTCGTTCTGGTAAGCCAGTTTGGAAACGTAATTACTCGTCAGCGATTGATTTAGCAAGTGATGGCAGCCGTTTGTTCGTTGTGACTGACAAAGACCATGTGGTTGCAGTTGATGCGCGTAGTGGCACTGAACTGTGGAGCACTCCATTGTTAGAAAACCGCTTACTGACAGCACCTGCTATTATTAATGGTTATGTAGTTGTGGGTGATACAGAAGGTTATCTGCACTGGTTAGATCGTTCATCGGGTGAGTTTGTTGCTCAACAGCTCGTCGATGGTAGCGGCTTTGCGGTTGCGCCAATTGAAATGCCTGAAGGCTACTTAGTGACGACTCGCAATGGCGATGTAAAGAAACTAACGATTAGCCAATAAAAGCGTGATACAATTCACAGTCGGCTCCTGGTTGGTAACAGCTAGGAGCCGTTTTGTTGTTATAAATTAATAAACCGTGTGGTTATAGGTAAGAGTTTAAACTTGCGATCAAGTGCTTACCTATAACTACATTTAGAGAAGAAATTGTAGAGGTTGTTATGGTACCTGTTGTTGCTCTAGTAGGGCGTCCGAACGTAGGTAAATCTACGTTATTTAACCGATTGACTCGAACTCGTGATGCATTGGTTGCGGATTTCCCTGGCTTAACGCGTGACCGTAAATACGGTCATGCTCATTTTAGCGAGCATGACTTTATTGTTATCGACACTGGTGGTATCGACGGTACCGAAGAAGGTGTTGAAACTAAAATGGCTGAACAGTCGCTAGCGGCGATTGATGAAGCTGATGTCGTTCTATTTATGGTAGATGGCCGTGCGGGTCTAACACCTTCAGACGTAGCTATTGCTAAGCACCTTCGTCAACTAGAAAAGCCTTCAATGCTAGTAGTAAACAAGGTTGATGGTATCGACCCTGATGCTGCAAGTGCTGATTTCTGGCAACTAGGCGTAGAAGACATGTACCAAATCGCTGCAGCGCACGGTCGTGGTGTAACAGCGTTGATTGATCTTGCTCTAAACCCATTCGCTGAAGCGTTAAAAGCTGAGAATGGCG
The DNA here is from genome assembly GCF_024347315.1 of Vibrio atlanticus. Classification (NCBI taxonomy): domain Bacteria; kingdom Pseudomonadati; phylum Pseudomonadota; class Gammaproteobacteria; order Vibrionales; family Vibrionaceae; genus Vibrio; species Vibrio atlanticus. The sequence goes on from NZ_AP025460.1 coordinate 723,294, forward strand.
AAGTAAGCGATTTAACTGAATTTGAAGACGAAGAAGAAGAGCAAGTTGATTTCACTGAAGAAGAAGCGGAAGAAGAATTCAAGCGCCTTCAAGAACAACCGATTAAGCTAGCGATCATTGGTCGTCCTAACGTAGGTAAATCAACACTAACTAACCGTATTCTTGGTGAAGAACGTGTTGTTGTTTACGATATGCCGGGTACAACTCGTGACTCTATCTACATTCCGATGCAGCGTGATGAGCGTGAATACGTTCTGATTGATACTGCGGGTGTTCGTCGCCGTAAAAATATCAACGAAACAGTTGAGAAGTTCTCAGTGGTTAAAACACTGAAAGCGATTGAAGATGCTAACGTTGTATTACTGCTTATCGATGCTCGCGAGAACATCTCAGATCAAGATCTAAGCTTGTTAGGCTTTGCGTTGAATGCTGGTCGTTCAATTGTTATTGCCGTAAACAAGTGGGATGGCCTAGATAACGACGTTAAAGATCGTGTTAAGAAAGAACTAGACCGTCGTTTAGGTTTCGTTGATTTCGCACGTATTCACTTTATCTCTGCACTTCACGGTACTGGTGTTGGTCACTTGTTTGAGTCTGTTCAAGAAGCTTATAAGTCAGCAACGACTCGTGTTGGTACTTCTGTACTTACTCGTATCATGAAGATGGCGACTGATGATCACCAACCACCTATGGTTCGTGGCCGTCGTGTTAAATTGAAATACGCGCACGCTGGTGGCTACAACCCACCGATTATCGTTATCCACGGTAACCAAGTACGTAACTTGCCAGATTCATACAAACGATTCTTGATGAACTACTACCGTCGTTCACTAGAGATTATGGGTACACCTATTCGCATTCAATTCCAGAACAGCGAGAACCCATTTGAAGCTAAGACTAACAAGCTGACAATTTCTCAAGAACGTAAACGTAAGCGTATGATGAGCATGGTTAAAGGTCGTAAGTAAACCTTTCCAATAGATTTGATACCCGAGCCTGTCTCGGGTATTTTTTTAAGCAAAATTCACGTTAAGCCATAACCTCATATCTCCATATCGTGATGGGTTAACGAATTAGACTCAATTTCAAAAGAAGAACGATATGACCACTAGCGATTCAATGACACCAGCGACATCCATGAAACCAATAATAGTTATCACACCAACCATTACTCAATTTTGTCATCAAACTTGGCTGCTCAATGCAAAAGCAGTGTACGTTGAAAGTGACGACAGCAAAACTTACTTGATCACTGACGTGACACCTTTCCACCCTGTGAGTCATATTTGGCCCGATCACCCAGCAGACCGAGGTTTTGTCAGCGTAGGTGGTGAACAGTATATTGTTGAAGATTGCCTTGTTGGTGCAATAGAGCAATCTACTGGAAATCTATATATTGCAGCAGATATCCCTGTTAAGCGTGATACGGAAGGGTGGGCGTTTGTGGTTGTCCACCAACTACCTGTATCAGCTTCTATTATTAAAATTGGCGATGAAGTTGAGTTGTCGGTTGATAAAGAGCACCAAGCCAGTTTGAGCCGCGGTCATAGTGCCGGACATATTGCCTTCTTAGCCTTGAATAAAGTATTGGCTGAGAGTTACTGGCGTAAAGATGCGGATAGAAAAGATCCACTCGGCAGCTATGACTTCAATAGCTATGCACAGGTGACTAGCTTTGTGACTCCAGAGTTGTGCACCGATAAGTATCGTTTAGGTAAAACCTTGAAGAAACGCGGTCTGAACGTTGCTGACATGCTAACGAACCTTGATGGTATTGAGGCCAATATCAACCAGATGATTGCAGGCTGGCTTGCTGAATCGACTCTTGTAACGATGAGACTAGAAGGTGAGGCGTTAACAGACTCTCGCTACTGGGAATGGCAGCTAGATGACGAGACTTTAGTGTCTATTCCGTGTGGTGGTACTCACATCGACAATACTTCAGAACTTAAGGCATTGTCGGTTAAGTTAACCCAATTAGATGACCAACATATCGAAATGCAGACGTGTTTATCTCGATGATCTCAATTAAAGATCGAAAATAGATTATTCTGCATTGTTGGTTTTATTTGTTTATTTCTGGTCATATGTTCCACTGTAAATTGAAATGCAGTATATGTAACTTATGCTTTCGGTGTGTGGTGATATAAATATTCTTTTTGGGGTAGATCGCTGATCAAAGTAGATAAAGCAAAAGATCAACCTATGATCTTCAGTGGTGTGTTGTGGTAATTTAGTGTGTTAATATTGAGCAGTATACAGGCTTGCATAAGAACAAGCTGTTCCCACCATATAATTGAAAGCTTTAGTAAATGAAACAACAATTTTTATTAGAAGGTCACCGAGCAGTAAACAGTTTGCTTCGAAAGCTTGCCCTTGGGTTGGATCGCAAAGAATTGAATCGCAAGATCATTCAACTCACCGAGCAGATTTTTGGTCAAAGGATGGCCTCTATCTTATTGCTAAACCCCGAATCGAATACATTACATTTAGAATATGCTCCAAACTTGCCTGATTTTTATAACCAGCAGATAGAAGGAGTGGGGGTTGGTGCCGGAATTGGTTCTTGTGGCGAAGCGGCGGCACTTAAGAAAGCTGTCATGGTCTCCAATATTAATGCACACCCGAATTGGACTCCTTTCTTAGCCTTAACCAATCAGGCTAACCTTCATGCATGTTGGTCAGTGCCAATCATCTCTTCACATGGTCACGTATTAGGTACCTTCGCAATTTACAGTCAGTACATCTCTGAACCTCATGAGTTTGAACTTGAGATCTTAGAGTTATTGGCTTCTCTGTATTCAGTCGCGCTTGAGAAGTATGAGTTAGAGAATCAACTCAACTTTTTTGCCAATCGGGACTCCCTAACACACAGTTTGAATCGCCGAGCATTGCAGAGAGAAGCCGAGCAGGTGTTAACTAACCGCTGTTTTACTGAAAAAGTGATGGCATGCCTGTTTGTTGATGTCGATAAATTTAAGTCAATAAACGATACGTTTGGCCACAGCTTTGGTGATGATGTGTTGTTAGCCGTTGCAAAAGTGCTTGATGAGGCAACGACTGCCTGTGCCAAGATAGGGCGCTATGGGGGCGATGAGTTTGTCGTGTTCTCTTGCTTTGATGATCAAGAAAGTGTGCTGAACTTTTATCGAAGCTTAGAAAGAACCTTGGAACAAGCGCTCTATATCGATGGCACTCAGTTTTCTGTCAGCGTTGGACTTTCTTATGATAAAGATCCTGAGTCATTGGAAGGCTTGATCGCACAAGCTGATAAGAACATGTACCAAATCAAGCAAGCTAAGTCTTCGCAGTAGTAGATTGTAAAAAAAGTAGTGAGTTAGGAAATGCTAATGAGTGAAAATATCTGCCCTAAGTGCCAATCAGAGCTAGGTTGGGATGGAAAGTATCACTGTGAAAGTTGTCAGGCACACTTTACTAAGGTTGGGTTTTGTCCTGAGTGCAGGAGCCAACTTGAGAAGCTTCAAGCCTGTGGTGCAGCGAGCTATTTTTGTAATGGTGAGTGTAATGAGCTTAAATCTAAATCGAGAGTAAAGTTCGAATTCCAACCAGCGGAATAGCCTTAAATTATTTGGTTTGAACGACAATCGGTGATGTTATACCAGAGACTCAATACTAAAGTGTTGGGTCTTTTTTGTATCTAATGAACCTAGAGCTCGATCTTAGCGACTCTTTTTGTCACTTGCGACTCAATCACACCGTCTTCAACTTGAGTGGTGATTACTTCGCCGACTTCGACGTCGTTAATCGATGACACGGTCTTGCTCGATGCTGAATGGGTAATGCTGTAGCCACGTTTTAGGGTTGCCAATGGACTTACTGTTTCTAACTTCTCGGCAGCCATGGCTAGTTGGTGGCGAGTAGTTAGTAATGTCTTGTCCATTGCATCCAATAGCTTTTGCTCTGAACGTTGTAGATGCAGTTTCTGTTCACCAAGGCGTTTCACTGGCGAGTTCAGCTGAAGTTGGTGCTGCTTACGTTCAACACGCTGCGCATGCTGCTTTAGGTATTGAGTCATACCACGACGCAAACGCATGTCTAAGTCATCAAGCTGCTGACTCTGCTTTTGCAGTTGGTAGCTCGGGTGTTGTTTCTCTAAGCGGTATTTCAACGTTTGAGTTGATTGCGCTTGTTTGATTAACACATGACGAATCGCACTTACTAAACGAGCACGTTTAGAGGTATAAGCTTGCTCTTTATGACTGTTGTCACGGCTAACCAATTCAGCGGCTGCTGATGGCGTTGGAGCTCGCATATCTGCGACGAAATCGGCGATAGTGACATCAACTTCGTGTCCAACGGCGCTGATAATCGGGATCTGACTTGCTGCAATGGTGCGAGCAACGATCTCGTTATTGAAACACCATAAGTCCTCTAATGAGCCGCCGCCTCGGCCAACGATCAATACATCACACTCATTGCGTTCATTGGCACGCCCAATCGCTTGAGCGATCTGAATCGCCGCTTCTTCGCCCTGAACCATGGTTGGGTAAACCACAACAGGCAATGAAGGATCTCGTCTTTTCAGTACATCGAGAATATCGAAGAGGGCTGCGCCTGTTTTAGAGGTGATAACACCGACGCATTTAGGATGTTCTGGAAGAATTTGTTTACTGGACTGAGCAAATAAACCTTCCGCCGCCAAGTTCATCTTAAGTTTTTCAAACTCTTGCTGAAGCTTGCCGTCACCTTCTGGCTGCATGCTTTCGATGATCAGTTGATAGTCACCGCGTGGCTCATAAAGAGACAGACGCGCTTTAACTAGCACTTGATTACCGTTCTGAGGCTTAAAAGTCACACGACGGTTATTGCCACGAAACATAGCGCACTTAACTTGAGCGCGAGAGTCTTTAAGCGTGAGGTACCAGTGACCAGAGACAGGTGCAGAGAAATTTGAGATTTCACCAACGAGCCAGACTATTCCCATTTCGTTTTCTAATAGGAGACGAACCTCTGAATTGAGGCGAGAAACAGTAAAGATGTTTGGATTGGTCATAGAAGCGCTATCTATCCTTGAAGGAAGGTCTTTCTCTTGGAATCTCACTGGGCGTGAGTATGGAAGATAGCGGCAATATAATACATAGCAAGGGGGTAGATGCAAATTAAAAGTATAAAAATGTGTAGCCAAGCGATTTCGTTGGCCGTATAATCCGTCCGCAATATCTAATCCAAATGCAGTTTGATTTTCCTTAATTGGCTGCCCTCATTAGGCGAAACGATGAGATTGGATTGTTTCTTTTTACTCCTATTATTGTGAGATATTGCAAATGCTAAGAATTGCCAAAGAAGCGCTGACATTCGACGACGTACTGCTAGTGCCAGCACACTCCACCGTTCTCCCTAATACAGCTGATCTTCGCACTCAGTTGACGAAGAATATTTCCCTAAACATCCCAATGATCTCTGCATCGATGGATACTGTGACAGAAGCTCGCCTAGCGATTGCACTGGCACAAGAAGGCGGAATAGGCTTCATTCATAAGAACATGTCTATTGAACAACAAGCTGAAATGGTTCGCCAGGTTAAAATTTACGAAGCAGGTGTGGTTTCTCACCCTGTTACTGTAAACCCTGACGCGACAATCGCTGATGTTGTAGCCCTAACTGAAAAACACGGCTTTGCCGGTTTCCCTGTTGTTACTGAAACAAACGAACTTGTTGGTATTATTACTGGCCGTGACGTTCGCTTTGTGACTGACCTTTCTAAGAAAGTTGATGTAGTAATGACGCCTAAAGCTCGCCTTGCTTCTGTTAAAGAAGGTGCAACTCGTGAAGAAGTTCAAGAGAAAATGCACGAAGCGCGTGTTGAAAAAGTTCTTGTTGTAAATGATGACTTCCAACTAACGGGAATGATCACTGCAAAAGATTTCCACAAAGCAGAACGTAAACCAAACGCTTGTAAAGATGAGCGCGGCAGCCTACGTGTAGGTGCAGCTGTTGGTGCTGGTGCTGGTAACGAAGAGCGCGTAGCTGCTCTAGTTGAAGCTGGCGTAGACGTTCTACTTATCGACTCTTCACACGGTCACTCTGAAGGCGTACTTAACCGCATCCGTGATACGCGTGCTGCATACCCTGATCTACAAATCATCGGTGGTAACGTAGCAACTGGCGCTGGCGCTCGTGCTCTTATAGAAGCGGGTGTTAGTGCGGTTAAAGTAGGTATCGGCCCGGGTTCAATCTGTACGACTCGCATCGTTACTGGTGTTGGTGTTCCTCAAGTAACAGCAATCGCAGACGCAGCTGAAGTAGCAAACGAATACGGTATTCCAGTAATCGCAGATGGCGGCATCCGCTTCTCTGGCGATATCTGTAAAGCTATCGTTGCTGGCGCATCTTGTGTGATGGTTGGTTCAATGTTCGCGGGTACTGAAGAAGCACCGGGTGAAGTTATCCTTTACAACGGTCGTTCTTACAAGTCTTACCGTGGTATGGGTTCTCTTGGCGCTATGTCTCAAGGTTCTTCTGACCGTTACTTCCAATCTGACAACGCTGCAGACAAGCTTGTTCCAGAAGGTATTGAAGGTCGTATCGCATACAAAGGTCGTCTAAAAGAGATCGTTCACCAACAGATGGGCGGTCTACGCTCAAGCATGGGCCTAACGGGTTCTGCAACTATTGAAGACATGCGTACTAAAGCTGAGTTTGTTCGTATCTCTGGTGCGGGCATGAAAGAATCTCACGTACACGATGTTCAAATCACGAAAGAAGCACCTAACTACCGTTTAGGTTAATAATACGTCCAAACGTTTGAATAATGTGCTGATTTAGTCGGCACATTAATATACCAATCGTAGTAAATAACTGGTCATCCTAGCTTGTTAAAAACCTCGATAACTTCGTTAGAATTTTTGATTGTAGAATAACTACTTATCAGAACTCTTTGTTGAATAGACAGCCTTGTTCTCAAGCTTTTTTCCAGCGCTACTACTGAACACTTACTTACTGTGATTGGTATTATATCTACCGCCTGTTTTGTTTAGAGAGTGATTTTCTCAAAACATGGGGTTAAAGACATCTAACGAAAACGTTTGCTTTATTTCTTGAAGAGTTAATCAGAGGTGAGTAAACTCGCCTCCGTTTTATCACATAGCCAATAAGACTGCTTACAATGACTAAAAATATTCATGACCAACGTATTCTAATTCTGGACTTCGGTTCTCAATACACACAGCTAGTAGCTCGTCGTATTCGTGAGATCGGTGTTTACTGTGAACTTTGGAGCTGGGACGTAGAAGAAGCGGATATTCGTGAATTCAATCCAGACGGTATCATCCTATCTGGTGGCCCTGAAAGTGTAACGGAAGAGAATTCTCCACGTGCACCTCAGTACGTATTTGATTCAGGTGTTCCTGTCTTCGGTATCTGCTACGGCATGCAAACGATGGCTGAGCAACTTGGCGGTAAAGTAGCAACATCTACTGAGCGTGAGTTCGGCTACGCTGCTGTACAAGTGACGGGTGAATCTGCACTTTTCGCTGGCCTTGAGACAACTCAAGATGTTTGGATGAGCCACGGTGACAAAGTGGTTGAAATCCCTGCTGATTTCACGAAGATCGCTGAAACAGACACTTGCCCATACGCTGCAATGGCAAACGAAGAGAAGAAATACTACGGTGTTCAATTCCACCCAGAAGTAACGCACACTAAAAACGGCCTAAAAATGCTTGAGAACTTCGTTCTTAACGCGTGTGGTTGTGAAGGTCTGTGGACTTCAGCATCTATCATTGAAGATGCAGTTGCACGTATTAAAGAGCAAGTAGGTGACGATGAAGTTATCCTTGGTCTTTCTGGTGGTGTTGATTCATCTGTAGTTGCGATGCTTGCTCACCGCGCTATCGGCGACAAACTAACATGTGTATTTGTAGATAACGGCCTTCTTCGTTTAAACGAAGGTGAGCAGGTTATGGAGATGTTTGGTGACCAATTCGGCCTAAACATCATTAAAGTTGATGCGGAAGATCGTTTCCTTGACGCTCTGGAAGGCGAAGCTGAGCCAGAAGCGAAACGTAAGATCATCGGTCACGTATTCGTAGATATCTTCGACGAAGAGTCTAAGAAACTGAAGAATGCTAAATGGCTTGCTCAGGGTACTATCTACCCAGACGTAATCGAGTCTGCAGCATCTAAGACAGGTAAAGCACACGTAATCAAATCTCACCACAACGTTGGTGGCCTTCCTGATGATATGGAAATGGGCCTTGTTGAGCCTCTACGTGAGCTGTTTAAAGATGAAGTACGTAAGATCGGTCTAGAGCTTGGTCTTCCATACAACATGCTTTATCGCCACCCATTCCCAGGTCCAGGTCTAGGTGTTCGTGTACTTGGCGAAGTGAAGAAAGAGTACTGTGATTTACTGCGTCGTGCTGATGCTATCTTCATTGAAGAGCTTCACGCTGCTGACCTTTACCACAAAGTATCTCAAGCATTCACGGTATTCCTACCTGTACGTTCAGTTGGCGTAATGGGCGATGGCCGTAAGTACGATTGGGTTGTATCTCTACGTGCCGTAGAAACTATCGACTTCATGACTGCTCACTGGGCACACCTACCATACGACTTCCTAGGTAAGGTATCTAACCGTATTATCAACGAAGTTAACGGCATTTCACGTGTTGTTTACGATATTTCGGGTAAGCCACCAGCAACTATCGAGTGGGAATAATCTCTTAGAGATTGAGTCTACATTGATTTAGCTATTCGTTGATTTAGTTATTAAAAGCCTCGAACTCAGTTCGGGGCTTTTTTCTTTTTATTTCAGGAGATTAAAGATTTTCAGCTGCCAGCGAGCAACCAAACTCGTTGGAAATTAGATATCACCTCAAGAAACAATGAGACGCTTTGTTGTATTGAAGGATACATAAAAGTGTCACTCGCACTTTTTATAAATTCACATGGTAACGACTGGCTCATTTCCTATGCGCCGCATACTCTTTGATGGACTTATTAAGGACAGATAAGAGAATCCATCATGTTAAAAATCAAATATTTGGCGACAGTAGTTGGCTGTACTTTAGCTGCACACAGTTACGCGTCTTTGAACATTCAACCTGATCCGCAAAACCCGAATGGCTACCTTGTTGAAAAGTCTGCACTGCAAGCGGCTGAACAAGCGAAAACATCCGATCCTATGTATGCGATCTGGTCACAAGCATTACAAACTCGTCCCAATAGTATCGTTGAAGCGATTGAGCCGGGTTTAGCCTCGAATCCTGAAAACGTGAAACGAGTCGAACGTGTATTCCCTCAATCTGAGTGGGACTTCCTCACTCAGATGGCAGCACCAGAGTACACTTATACTCGCTTCTTACGCGCGATTGGAAAATTCCCTGCCTTCTGTGGAGAGTACACTGATGGTCGAGATTCAGACGCCATCTGTAAAAAATCCATCATCACGGCCTTTGCTCATTTCGCTCAAGAAACAGGCGGGCACATCGCAATAGATAACACCTCTGATAACCCATTAGCTCTAGAAGAGTGGCAGCAAGCGCTGGTGCATGTTCGTGAAATGGGTTGGTCAGAAGGTCAAGAGGGTTACACCACCGGTTGTGGTCAGAACGATTGGCAGAATGCACGTTGGCCTTGTGCGGCAGGGCAGGGTTACTTTGGACGTGGTGCTAAACAGCTTTCTTACCATTTTAACTACGGTGCGTTCTCGGAAGTTATGTTCGATGGTGATGCGACGGTTCTATTGAATAACCCAGGTTTGGTTGCTGATTCATGGTTGAACTTGGCTTCTGCTATCTGGTTCTTCCTTACACCTCAAGCTCCTAAACCAGCAATGCTGCACGTTATTGACCGCACTTGGACACCCTCTCAGCGTGAGTTGGATGCGGGAATTGGCTATGGGTTTGGTACCACAATCAACGTAATTAATGGTGGTATCGAGTGTGGTGAGCAGAACAAAGACAAAGGCCAGCCGGTTAACCGAATTCGTTATTGGGAAGGATTAGCTGCGCACTATCAAATTCCGGTAGAAGCGGATGAAGCCAATACATGCTGGCAGCAAACGCCTTATGGAAGCTTGAACTTGAATGGTGCGACTGATGTGTTGTACACCAACTGGGATGGTAACTGGAAATACTACGCAGACCGCCCAGAAGGATATTCATTTGAGTGTGAGCTTGTTGGTTTCCAAACCGCTTATTCAGCATTGGTGGCCGGAGATTACGAGAAGTGTGTGACCAATTTTTATGGATCACATGCGAGCTGGCCTGAAGTGAAAGTGGTCGATAAGCTCGCTCCTGTAGACCCGGGTCCAGGAGGGAATGGTTGGAGTGTAACGAAAGTGTACAATGCTGGCGATCAAGTCACTCACAACGGCGCGACTTATCAAGCTAAGTGGTGGACTCAAGGGGATGATCCTGCCAATGGCGGCCCTTGGAAATTAGTAGCGGGTGAGCCAACACCACCCGTAGTGACAGATCCATCGCCAGTTGACCCTACACCTGTCGATCCTGCTCCGGTAGACCCAACACCGGTTGAACCACCTGTGACTGAGCCGCCTGTCGTTGTTGATCCATCGGTGTTTATCACATGGCAAGCGGGTGTTAGCCAAGTGAGCAATGGCGACAAGGTTACACATAATGGCAAGTGCTTCGTAGCCAAAAACGGTCCGGGTGTCTGGGAAAGCCCTGTTCAATCGAACTGGTTCTGGGATGAAATTAGCTGTAAATAATTGACTTAAGCAAGCCTCTGTTTAAGAGGCTTGCTTGTTCAGTGACAGTTATACGACACTTCCCTTACTTTCTATTACAGTCGTGCTTTCCATTTATCGATAAACTGTGTTCGTGAATAATTCGATTACAGGGCAATTAAAATGAAGTTAAAGCTATCTATTCTTGCGTTATTGGTAACTGGAGTTACTGGGTGTAACAGTACGCCGCAGTCAGGTCTCGAGCAAAGTTTAGGCTGGGGTAATTATGGCAGTTTGAGTTTTGAAACGAGCTCTGAAGGTATTGTTGCTCAGCGTTATCAAGTATTAAAAAGTCCTGTAGGCCAAATCACGTCTATAGAGGAACAAGGTAACCAAATTCATGTTATTCAAACACTTGAAGGCGCTTTAATTAAAGGTGTCGATAGTACAGGCATTATGAATTACGAAGGCTGTATGGAGTCTGTTGGGGAAGTTGATGCTGCTGTTAATGCATACCCGTCAATCGTTCAATTCTTATTAAAGCAAGCTGCGCCTCAAGGCCCTAATTCTGTATCAACATCATTACCTTTCACTGTCTCAGAGTCAGCCAATAACGCTCAAATTTACATTGGTGAAGCAACTTCTGTAGAAATTGAAGGTGAAAGCTATCCTATCGGTCCTATGATCGAACTTTCTGCGCCGTGGGGGGCATCTGGCCAAATCACATCTGTAGATGCGACAACCTTTGAATTTTCATATTTTACGACCAACGATGGCCACAAAGATACGGTTGATATCCGTGGTGCATGGAGCCAAAGTATGGGCTCAATGGATAAGTTTAACCAAGAACCTTCGGGAGAGTGGTTAGCGTGTGTAAAGCCCGAGGTTCAAGCGTTCTTGATGGAACTAAGCCCTAAACGAGTTGGCGAGATACTTGAAATCATCACGAAAGCCGAACTGGCGAACGATGCAATCTAAGATTGCGATTTAGCGATCTATCTTTTTATGCCGTTCGGATTAAAATTTGCGTACAAATTTTATTAACTTTTTTTAAAGGCGCGCAAAATGTCAACAAAACTGGCGAACCCGGCACCACTTGGCCTAATGGGTTTCGGTATGACTACTATACTTCTTAATATCCATAACGCAGGTTTCTTTCCAATCGATTCAATGATTCTTGCTATGGGTATTTTTTACGGTGGTCTAAGCCAAGTTATCGTGGGCACAATGTGTTTCAAACGTGGTGACACGTTCGGTACAACTGCGTTTACTTCTTACGGTCTATTCTGGTTATCTTTGGTTGGTTTAATTGTAATGCCTTACATGGGCCTACCAGCAAGTCCAGCAGCGTTTATGGGTTGGTACCTACTACTATGGGGCATCTTCACTGGCTTCATGTTCATTGGTTCTCTATGCTACCCAGTAGCGAAACAAGTAGTATTCGGTTCACTTACTATTTTGTTCTTCCTACTTGCCGCTCGTGATTTCACAGGCAGCGAACTGATCGGTACTATCGCTGGTTTTGAAGGTATCTTCTGTGGTGCGTCAGCTATCTACTTTGCAATGGCACAAGTAATCAACAACGAATATGGCCGCACAGTACTGCCAATCGGTGAGAAAAAAGCGCCTCAAATGGCAACACAAGAAATCGCAGCTTAACGCTCTAGCTTGGGAACAGTTAGTTTGTTATAAGCAGTCAGTTCGTTATAAGTAATGAGCTCGTTATAAACTGCGATTTTTATGAACAAAACAAAAGGGGTTAGCCGAAATGGCTAACCCCTTTTTTATGCGTTATTAATAGCGCGAGTTAAAGCGATCTATTTGCTAAGGTAAGCTTAAGCTGAAGGTTGCTCTACAGGTTTACTGTCTGCAACTTCAGATTCAGGAGACTTACCTGTTTTACGCTTGTACTTCTCTTCCCAGTAAGTTGCCCCTTTAATGCCTAGTTTTACAGGGTTGAATGTGTACTCAGTCACACCTTGTTTCTGCTGTTCTTCGTAGTCTGCTAAAGCCTTAAGGGCAGGCTTAGACATGAAGAATATGATCAGAATACCAACGATGTTTAACCATGCCATCAAGCCAACACCCACATCACCCATTGCCCATGCAAGGTTTGCTGTTTTAACGGTGCCATAGAAAACGGCACTAATAAGAACAAGCTTAAGTACGAACATCATGCCAGGGATCTTGATGGTACGACGTAGGTAAGCAATATTCGTTTCTGCGATGTAGTAGTAAGCAAGAATAGTTGTAAATGCGAAGAAGAACAGAGCAAATGCGATGAACGGCTTACCAATGCCTGGTAGTGCACTTTCAATAGCAAGCTGTGTAAATACAGGACCATTCGCACCGATGTTTGCTGCTAGGTTCTGAACAAGGAATACACCTTCAGCGCCGCCGTGAACGTTGTAAGCACCAGTGATGATGATCATGAACGCTGTAGCAGAACATACTAGAAGAGTATCAATGTAGATAGAGAACGCTTGAACCAAACCTTGCTGAGCTGGGTGATCAACACTTGCCGCAGCTGCCGCGTGAGGACCAGTACCTTGACCTGCTTCGTTTGAGTAAACACCACGTTTAACACCCCAACCGATTGCAGCACCAAAGCCTGCCATAGGAGTGAATGCATCACCCAGAATCATTCCGAAAACAACAGGAACTTGGCTGATGTTTAGTAGGATGATAACGAATGCGATGATGATGTAAGCCAACGCCATGAATGGAACGACAATTTGTGTGAAGTTCGCGATACGTTTAACACCACCAAAGATGATGAAAGCAAGGATGATAGCAACAACAGTACCAGTGAAAATTTTAGCGAAACTGAATGTACCGATAGCTGTTTCAATCATATCACCTGAGCCAAATGCAGCTTCTACAGCATTACCTATACTGTTTGACTGAACACCTGGAAGCAAAATACCACATGCAAAAATAGTCGCGATAGCGAAGATCCATGCGTACCACTTCTGACCCATTGCTTTTTCAATGTAGTAAGCCGGACCACCACGGAACTGGCCTTCATCTTCTTCTTTATAGATTTGCGCCAGCGTAGATTCTGCGTAAGCAGTCGCCGCGCCAAAGAAAGCTACCACCCACATCCAGAATACTGCACCTGGGCCACCGAAACCGATAGCGGCAGCAACACCTGCAATGTTACCTGTACCTACACGGCCAGACAGCGAAACGGCAAGAGCTTGGAAAGACGAGATGCCTTTTGATGAGCTTTTACCCGAAAGTAGCAAGCGCCACATTTCAAAGAAGTGACGGATTTGAACAAATCGAGTCATGATGGAGTAGAACAAACCTGCACCTAAACATAGGTAGATAAGTACTGGGCTCCAGATTATTCCATTCAAAAAATCAACGAACGACTGCATGAGTATTTTCCCTGTTAGTTTTGCTTATGATTGTTTTTCGAACAACACAATACTTCACTTGTAACCCGAGTGTTAAATTATTTAACTGCGCATTGGGATTACTGTGACATAAAGCAAGTTATAGAGGGTGTTTGTTAATGCTTAGTGCTAATTCGATAATCGTTCCATTTAACTTGTTATGCAACAGATTGTTGCGGCTGGTGTTTTGCAAAGTGAATAAATAGTGATTAATACAAAAGGGTGGGGAGGTGCGCAGAAGAAGGGTAGGTGTGCACAAGAGACGAAATTGCGTAAAACAGCGGTTAAAGCCACTTAGCATGAACGGCTGATATATGAGTGGTGAGATGGATTTGATTGGAATATATCACCTGCATCGAGTGATCTCGCAGGTCTAAGAGACTGTGTTTTTTGAAGGTTCGATAGTTGAGGACTTCATGTTTACTGAGGGAAAGTGGCTAGTTTGATGCGTGTTTCAAACAACCACAAACCCTCGCGCCTTTAGTTCTTGAGCGAATTCAGACTGAGTATTTGGCTCACCGTGAATCAAATGCACCTCTTTCGGTGGAGTCGCGATGCCCTCTATAAATCGATTGAGATCCTCTTTATCGGCATGAGCAGAATAGCCAGACATGCCATGAATTTGAGCATTAACCTCAACGTCTTTGTTATCAATAGAAACTTGCATTTCGCCTTGTTGCAGCTCTCGTCCGAGCGTTCCGTGTGCTTGATAGCCCGCTAAAATCACATCCGTCCGTTTATCGGGAAGCAAAGCGGATAAGTAGTTCATTATCCTGCCGCCCTGACACATTCCAGAAGCTGCGACCACAATCGCGGGTTCACCTGTCGACTTGAGGCGATTCACGATTTTCTTGTGCATTCTATGTCCATCAACCGTAATGCACTGCTCAAAAGCGAGTGGGTGACGTTTCAGTTCAAGACGCTGCTTTGCTTCTTGCCCCCATAACTCTTTAAAGCGTCGGTAGGATCGCGTCACCTTTTCTGCCATAGGCGAATCGAGGATGATAGGAATATCGCTGCTGAGTTGATGCTCAAAAATTAGGTGTTCGATATCAAATAGTAGTTCCTGTGTTCGACCGATGCTAAAAGCCGGAATTAGAATAACGCCGCCATCGAGTAACGAACGATCAATGATTGATTTGAGGCGTTCAGAGCGTGAAGCAATATCGTCGTGCGTGCTAGTGCCGTAAGTCGACTCAATAAACAGATAGTCGGCTTGTTGTGGTGGTTTAGGATCCGGCAGCAGTGGCGTGTTACTAGGGCCCAAGTCGCCTGAAAAGACCACTACCTCTTGGTTGCGTAACTTAATCTCTATATAGGCCGAACCTAAGATATGCCCTGCAGGTTGAAAACGAGCATACAGAGTATTTGGCCTATGATGATCTTTTCCATCGTTTTGCTGTTTAGAGACAATTGGAAACCATTCGCCATAAGGCTTAGGAGCAATCAACGAATGAATTTTTTTAAGGATGAGTTTGGATTGTTTATGACTGAGCCCTTGCAGTTTTAGGCCGTCTTCAATCATTAAAGGGGCGAGTTCAGCTGTCGCCTGAGTACAATAAATTGGTTGGTTAAAGCCACTGGCGAGCAACCAAGGTAATCGCCCGATATGGTCAATGTGAGTGTGGGTTAGCAGCAGAGCGTTAAGGTGGGACGTTTCAAATTCAATATCGAGAGGGCGAGTGTCTTCACCTTGAAGCTTTTTACCTTGAAGATCTAAACCTTGAAAAAGGCCACAATCGATGAGCACCGCTTGGCCTGAATCTCTTAATTCGTGACAAGATCCTGTGACGGTATGTTTGCCGCCATGGTGAATCACTTCCATCGTTTACTCCCATTGCTCTATAAAGCTATTAACGCCTGTTTTTATTTTGCGGATAAGCGTCGGCATGTAAAACAAGAACAATGAGAGTTGCGATCGTTGAGTGTCTTTTTAAGTAACTGAGCGATGACTCAGTGCTTTCGTTGCGAGTTAGCTCCTGTTCCCTTTGTGGCTACCTTATTTAACGCGCAGAAGAACGATCTGAATCTAGCTTCGGGGTTTGCTGTGCTTCTAAACGAGCCACTTCGGCATCAAGCTCTGCTATTTTTTCAGCCATCAAGGCATGGCAGCGATTCGCTAACTCTCTTGCGTCGCTGAGCTTGTATCCGGAGACATCTATAGGCTCCAGCATCTCGGTGATCACAATGCCATTATTAACTCGGTTGAGGTTAATTTTATTGTGCGTGGTACTGGTACACATCGGGGTGATAGGCACACCCGCCTCAATCGCCATTCGGAAAGCGCCCGTTTTGAATGGCAGTAGTCCACGCCCTTTACTGCGCGTTCCTTCAGGGTAAACCCAAACAGACAGATCTCGCTGGTGAATCGCTTCCGCCACTTGCTTGATGGTATCGCGTGCTTTGGACTTGTCTTCGCGGTTAATTAAAATATTACCAGTGATCCAATACAGCAGGCCAAAGAAGGGCACGTACAACAAATCGCGTTTGCCTAAAGAAACCGTGCGAGGCCTTAACATCCCTGGGGCGGTCACAAAGTCCAACACGCTTTGGTGGTTAGATATGTAGACACTCTTTTCTGGTGTCGGCGCATTATCTAGGCCTCTCTGTAGGATCTTTACCCCAACGAGTTTTTGTAATTGGTTGAACCAACGGCAAAAAACGTACACATGCTTTGGGTTTTTGGGGCTAAACAAGCAGTAACCAAAAGCACATAGAGTGGTGAAAATAATAAACACCGTCGCCAAAATAATACGAAGAACAGCAAGCACAATTCACTCCTTACTCACCGCAAGATTGCAGTGATTAAATAGTTTTAGATGCTTGAAGTTTTCACTCTATTTAACCGAATTGCAACAATTAACTGTTTTAGGGGGCTGTTTTTAGATCTTTATATAAAACAAGGACTAACAATGGGTGTTTGACGCGGTTATCGAGCTTACACGTGTTCACCAGTAGATAGGCATGTTCACCAATACTGTTTATTTGGATCCGACTTTTCTACCCATTCAGGATCTTGGCGTGATTCTAAATAGAGCTGTAGGCCGTTATAAGACATGAAAGCAGCAGGGCCACCAAGATGTTCGAAATAGTCAAAATAATCATCTTCGAGTGAACAAAGATGAGCCAAATCTTTAACGTTATTCATCATTGCCCATTGAATAGCGAACACCGGAGCCGTCGAACCTGAAATGCTGACCTCTTCGACATTTGGGTTGAACAGTGAATTGGCTTGTTCAAGCAGTATCTCTTCTTGTTCAGACTCTTGCTGTAACACCTCTTCGATGATCTCTGAGCGTTTGGTATTAGAGACATTCTTGTTCAGCTTGGCGATTCGCAGTGCGTAGCTAAAACGGTCTGTTGAAACGATGTCGACAAGTTGCGATAGCAGCTCTTTGTCTACGCCCGCAGCCTTGGTGAAATAATCGATACACGAATTGATTGAAGCATAACGAGTACCGTCAAACTCAAAGCCACTGGTTTCGTCGTATACCTCAAGTGGGATGTCATCAACCGACAAAGGCCAGCCTCTATAATCGACTCGTTGTTTGGCTATTTGATACATCTTCCAAGCACTACGCCCAAACCCGCCAAGCGTCGAGCCCGAGAAATCAGAATCGATCAGCTCTTGCTCCGTCCAGTTCTCACCAATACCAAGGTGCTTTGCGTACTTGTCTATGAGAGTGTGCTTTATCTGATCGCGCACAGACCAAATTGAAGTCAGACTCTTGGAATAGTTAATTCTCGCACACTCCTTGCAAGCCGGCAGTGCTATCGGTGAATAGTCTATCTTGGCAATAGCTTGTGCAGTCTTAGGGAATTCAACAACATCATTGGAAGGTTCACCACAAAACCAACAGGTGTGGCGCAGGTTGAACGGGGTATCTATGTGTGAGTATGTGGTCATTAGTCTTTATCAGCTAGGTACTTGAGGCGAGTTAATCATCTTCAAACAATTATCTCTGTTCGCACGTCAGCTTGCACCTTGTTTGTTTTTGTTTTGCTGACGAAACTGATTCGTGATGTGACTCGCCTGATGAGCTCATTAGGTGGATATTGATATAAAACAGTCACTAACGATAAATATTGATTGGTGTGGCTGAACTTACATGACTTGCTAGCAATCGCCTAAGCTCCCCATTACTATTGAGATAGACTCCTAACCCCAATAGCGCATATGTCCTCATCGATTCCTTTTTACGATAAAAATGCTCACACACTTTGTGAACAGTACAACTCAGTGACGTTCGAGACGGTACATAAAAGCTGGCAAGCTTATTGGCCTTTAGAGGGTGATAAAGTACTAGATGTTGGTGCGGGAAGTGGTCGTGATGCGCTATGGATGCACAAAGCCGGAGCTGATGTTATTGCGATAGAACCAAGTGCTTCATTACGCGAACAAGGCTCGAAATATACAAGCCCAAGTGTTACCTGGATTGATGATTCACTTCCCTCGCTTAGCCGCACTGAAAACCTCGGAATGCGTTTTGACTTGATATTGGTGAGCGCAGTATGGATGCATTTAGCCTCGTCTCATCGAGAGCGTGCATTTAGAAAGTTGTCTAACTTGCTGGCTCCAAATGGCAAGTTGGTGATAACTCTACGTCATGGGGACTTTCAAGACAGTCGACAAGGCTATGAAGTCTCAGTTGAAGAGCTCGAGCGTTTATCAAAAAACAGCGCCTTGTTGGTTCGTCATGTTGATGATAGCCAAGATACATTGAACCGCAGTGAAGTGTGGTGGCAAACCGTGGTGATGACATTACCAGATGATGGCTCCGGCGACTTGAACAAGGTGCGCCACATTATTGTGAATGACAACAAGTCGGCCACATACAAGTTGGCTTTATTAAGAACCTTACTGAGAATTGCGGATGCTCATTCAGGCGCTGTGATTGATCGAACGGATGGGAAAATTTCTCTACCAGTGGGCTTAGTTGCTCTGTATTGGGTAAGGCAGTTTAAGCGTTTGATTGATATCGATATAGAAGGCGCTGGGATTCAGCAAAATAGCAACACGAGTAAAGGCCTCGGATTTGTAAAAGAGAATGGTTGGAATAAACTCAAACACCTCAGTGCTGATGATCTAGCGATAGGCTCTATGTTTCTCGGCGATGAAGCCAAGGCACTACAGAAGCTGTTTTCACAAACGATCAGCACCATTAAATCAGGGCCTGTGACTTTTATTTATCAAGGCTCGAAAGACAACCGACTATTCGATATATACCCACCTCAGAAACGACGGAAGAGTCGAGAGTCACTGGTCATTGATAGTGAGTTCTTAGAAAGCTTTGGCTATTTCACTCTCGATGAAAGCCTGTGGGAGTGCTTTAGAATCTACCACTCTTGGATTGAACCGCTGGTGGTGAATCAATGGGTCATGGAGATGCAGCGTTTCGAGTTGAACCGACAGCGAAGTATCTCACTACAGACGTATCACGACTGCTTGGTATGGATCGATCAAAACCACGATACTCGCGATGTGCGTAAACGTGTCGAACAACTTAGATCTGAACGTGCCGATATTGTCAGTGTCTGGAGTGGAAAATCATTGAAACATGACTATCACGTTGATCACTGCTTGCCTTTTGCTTATTGGCCGAATAACGACAAGTGGAACCTCTTTCCGACCACAAGCAAAGAGAACCTAAGCAAAAGTGACAAAGTTCCTACTGCTGAAAAACTTCGAGCGTCTAAGTTTCGTATTCTCGAATGGTGGCAATTGGCGTGGAGCGATTCGGCTCATTTTGAACAACAATTCTTTTCTGAAGCAGCACTTTCTTTACCCAATATTCCACCACAATGTCGAGACTTCGAAGAGGTGTTCGATGCAATGGGTTTACAGGTACGTGGCGTGAAAAGCCGACTGTTAATTAATGAGTGGCACTGATCATTAAGTGGCTAGGGCGTGTTGATCTTTGCTGTACATTTTGTGTTCAACAATACATCGGTAGCCACATTAACATGAATGCCAGCGATAACATGCTGGCATAATTCCTTTCTAGCTTGTCATATCTACTTGAAATAGCTCGATAATGCTTAATTCTCCCAAAGGCATTTTCGACCAAGTGACGATACTTGTATAGACACCAATCCATACTGTCTTTGTCTATATCTTGTCCGTAATTGCGTTTAGCAATTACCGTTTCTCCGCCACGTTCCTTAACAAAAGTACGGAAAGGTTCGCTGTCATATCCTTTATCACAAACGATAGTATTAACTTCATCGAGTTGTTCAACTAAGCTTTCGGCATGCACTATATCGTGGCGTTGTCCTTCTGATAAATCAAAGCAAATCGGCAGACCACCACTATCTACGGCTAAGTGAATTTTGGTTGAGTTGCCCCCGCGACTTTTTCCTATTTGCTCTGAGCTTTCAGTAGCTGCACCTGTACTATGCTGATGCGCTCGAACTATAGAGCCATCAAGAAAGACCCATTCAAAATCAGCCATGCTAGATAAGCTTTTGAAAAGTTTATCTAAAATCCCTTTCTTTGACCAAAGATTAAATCGTCTGTAAACGGTACTCCACTCTCCGAACTCAGAGGGTAGATCTCGCCAAGGAATACCTGTTCTCATTCGATAAAGTATTCCTTCAAATGTCATTCGATGTTCAGTTTTATCGTAAATACGACCTGTACTTTTCATAACTTGGAGTAGCAGTTCCCAGCGAATATCAGTTAGCATTGTTCTTGGCATGGTATTGGTTATGGTTTTACTTTTGGCGAAGCAAATTATAACTCTTTACCATGCTGTTCAAAAAACACTCACGAAAGATCAACACGCCCTAGTTATCCCAAATAGTCCTCAACAAACTAATCACCGAGAGCATAATGAAATACATCGGAATTGATGGCTGTAAAGCCGGTTGGATCGCTTGGATTGTCTCTGATAATGCTATGCCAACGTATAGAGTGGTAAACACCCTCTATGAGTTGGTTGATGATCTTACGGGATCAACAACGTTAATCGATATGCCTATTGGCTTTAGCGATTCGCTCACTCCTGATAGATTATGCGATAAAGCGGCAAGGCGCTTTCTCACCAGCAAGCGTGGCTCTTCCGTGTTTCCAGTTCCGTGTCGTGAGGCGATTTATCAGACCGATTACATTGCGGCGTGTAGTGTCAATGTGGAGAAGCTTAATAAGAAGTTTTCTAAGCAAACTTGGGGAATTGTGCCCAAGATTCGTGAGCTTGATGAACTCATTGAATCTCATCCCACTCTTTCGATAAGGGAATCACATCCTGAGGTGGTGTTCGCTGCCTTGAAAGGGGAACCGTTAACCTTTTCTAAGCGAACTCAAGAGGGCAAAGAGGAACGGCTTTCTATTATTCAACAACTCGCTCCACAATGGTGTGACGGTTTGGCGTTGGCCATTGTAAATACCAAGCGTAAAGACGTCGCGATAGACGATATTTATGACGCATTCATTTTGATGTTGATTGCTTATCACGCTCCAACATTGTCGTGCTTGCCTGAGCTTTCTGAAATCGGTGGAAAGGCTGATAAGGATCAGAACGGAAGAGTTCGCGAAATCGTTTACTGGAATAAAACGCACTAGCAAAATATGCGCTCTGTTATGTTGAGTGTGTTATTTTTCACTTCCTGTCTTTTTACTCTTACTGTTTTTGAGCCTTGATATGAAACGTTTAATTGTCGGCTGGCTGGCCACTGTGCTCAGTGCTGCGAGTTATGCCCAAGTTGCCCCTATATCTCAATGGCAATGCGACATGATGAAAAAGAACAATGTCTTGAGTAGCGGTGCGCCTGTTGGTTGTGATCGACTATCCAAAGTGGATTTCGATTTCATTAATTTCAAAGGGGAAACGCAACAGGGCAATATGATCGTGCTGGATGTTATTGCGACTGCCGTTGAACAAATCTTTTCAGATCTTAAACAGCGCAATTTCCCTCTTCATTCCGCTCGCCTAATGCGTGAATTCAGAGGGGACGACAACGCCTCAATGGACGCGAACAACAGCAGTGCGTTTAACGCTCGTCCTATTACAGGCGGAGGTGGTTGGTCGAAGCATGCTTATGGTGTGGCAATCGATATCAACCCAGTTCAAAACCCTTTCTTAGAGTTTGATAACAACGGAAGAATCACGGTAAAGCCTTCACAATCTGCGACTCGCTATGTGAACCGTACTCGTTTTCGCGCGCGTGATGAAATAGAACGTAGTGGCATGGCAGAAGATGTGGTGGAGCTTTTCGCCCATCACGGATTTATGATCTGGGGAGGGGATTGGAATAGCCCAGTCGATACCCAACATTTTGAGGTCGGCTCAAGAAAATTCGTTAACCAACTGCTTTCTAAACCACAACCTGAAGCCAAAGTGTTATTTGAGCGTTACGTCGAATCTTATCGTCAATGTTTTGAACAGAATCAAGGCGAGGGAGCAGAAAAAGCTCGTGCTATCTGTGCAAAGAAAACAGTTGGCACTTTTTAGTGCTATGTTTATCTAGAACCGTTTGTGTTTTAGCAAGTTAAACTCGCTTCAGGTGTGTTTTGAATCGCTAAGGTCAGCGCTCGTCGTTGGCCTTTTTTGTATTCATTTCTTCAATAGAACACTGAGCATTGAAAAGGTTATTGGGTATCCATTAGTCAATAATCGATAAGCGAATGCAGCGCAAAGTCATCGGTTTGTCATCGAAAAACTCATAGCGTTAACGTTATGTGAGAACCATTGCTGGTGGGGGAACTATTTGCCGAATCGCCAGTATTATTAGTGAACTGATCACAACGGACCAACTAATGAAAAAGATACCTTTGGCTCTAACTCTTTTAAGCACTCTACTTTTTTCACAATATTCTTTGGCTACAGACACTTCACACACCACTCAAAATCCGACCTACGAACTCGATGGTAAGGCGGTATTAGGGCGTACAGAGAATGTGTACCTATCTAGCGTTCAAGGGCTAAAAGACGTTCCTTTCATTGGTAAAATCGATACCGGTGCAGAAACCACTTCTATGCATGCGGAGGACATTCATGTGAAGAGCACGAATGCTGATTATAGAAATCTTAAAGACAAAGAGTTGATGGCGGCGTTAACCGAAGACCTGTTGAACAATTCTGATGTTGATTACGATGATTGGGATGGTAGCACCTTTGCGAAATATGAAGCTGTGGTCTCTTTCAAGGTTCAAAACCCGCGCACGGGAGACATGGTATTAATTGAAGCGCCTTTAGATCGTGTCAGCATGATACGTAGCCGCACCAGCAGCACGCCTTTGCTTCGCCCTACTGTCAAAATGTCGCTCACCATTGCGGACCAAGAATTAAAAACCGACGTTAACCTGACCGACAGAAGCCACTTTTCTGCGCCAGTATTGATCGGCAAAACCTTCCTTGCGGATAACGCACTGGTGTTTGCTGGTTACGACTATTTGCAGGAGCAGGAAAACGCGACGGTTGTTGGCCGAAAAGAGGTGATGTCTATCTCGGGAATGGCGATGAACGCGACCTTCTCATTAAAAAATCGCTACAGCATTCTTCATGCGAAAGACATCGATGTAGATAAGAAGAACAGTGAAGTGACGTTTGATATGTTCGACAACGATGGTAAGCAGAAAGAGATGACACTGCCATTAGTTCGTATGTTAAGTGTAGGTGGTAAAAAGAGACCTCTGGTATATGTACCAGTCCAACTCGATGAAAACACAACCAAAGACGTTCTGGTGTACCTACGTGACCGCTCAAGTAGCGTGTCACAGTTGAGATTTGGTACAAGCACCGCAAGCGAGCTTTTTATGATTGACACCAGTGCTGAGAATATTCTTTCAGAAGGATCTGAGAATTTCAGTGAGGTCACGAAAAAGACTGAGCCACTGATTATCTCACCGGAAGAAGATATCACATTAGATGGTTTCCCTATGAAGGCTGTTGCTTCATTTACTGTCAACACGCCTTTGTTGAAGGTCGACAGTTTTGAAATGACAGGTAAAGGCAAAGAGGCTTCCGTTGAATTTTATCTTACAGATGTAAATGGTGAGAAGCAGAAGATAACAAAGCCAATTATTAAGAAGCTTAAGGTCGGTGATGATACTCGCCCGGTTGTAAGTGGTGAGTTTTTGGGAGCTGGTAAAGTTCGCCAACAAGAGTTTGCTATCGATGTGCTGGATAGCAATGAAAAAGAAGCGTACTTCATTCTAGGTAAGAAGATGGCGAAAGATGGGGTATATGTGAATACTCGATCTGATTATCTTTTGAAATCGGAACCTTTGTTTAAAGTTGGGCATATAGAAGTTGTTGAAGTCAACGGCATGAAGTTCCCGGCCAAGTTGGATACTGGGGCGGATGTGAGTTCCATGAACGCAGTCAACATCAAACGATTTAAGAAAGACGGCCAAGACATGGTGAGCTTTACCTATCAAAACAACCAAGGCGATAAGCAAGATTTCACCAAGCCAGTGATTGATGTAATGCGCATTAAAGCTAAGAAAGGCGAGAAGGTGAACATTCGCCCAGTGGTAGAAATGAAAGTGAAGCTAGGCGATTTAGAGAAAGAGGTGAGGGTAAACCTTCAAGATCGCTCTCGCTTTGAATACAGCATGATCCTAGGTAAGAACTTCTTGAAGCACGGCGCAGTAGTCAGTAGCGATGAAGATTACTTACTGGGCGATATGGAGTAACACCTAAATTTATCTAATTTCTATCGGTTCAACTTCTTCATCAGTAACTGAACTGGCTGCGTTAATTATCAAGTAGGTAACACAAAGAGCTTTTGCTCTTTGTGCTTTCTATATTCTGATTAGATAGCTTATCTATAAGTTAAAGCTCAATTTCAGTGATGAGTGGTGATTGTTTAAGGAAGTGCTTACATCTAGCCACAACGATTTCACGGTATCGGTTTAAATAAGGTAATAGTGAATCAGAAGTAGGAGTGACGAGAGATATAGCATCATCAATGTTGTTTATAATGTCATTTGCGATCTTTACTAGGCTCTGTTGAAGCAATTTTGGTGAAATACCACAATCGTCAGCAAACTCTACAAGTTGGTAGGCATTAATAGAATCTGAGTCAAATTCATCCCCAATTGCCATCGCAAGATCCTGCTCAAATTCAGGGTACATCCTTACATTGACTAGATCGTAAAGTGGCGTTGGTGTTAAGCCCGATTTTTGGACAAAGAAACTGAAGTTTTTGCCATGTGCATCTGCGTTATAAATGCAGAGATTGAACATTGCCCACTTTAGGATCGCTAGTTTTGCCGCTAATGGGTTTTCACATTGCTCTGTTACCGAAAAAAGTCGGGTGAAGCTGACACCATCACGAATATGACTGACATCTCTTTGTTTACCTAAGTTTCGTTCATACTTTCTATCGACACCTAGGTTACAAGCTTGACAGGCATCGATCATATGCCTTCGTTTCACACTTGTTGAGCTAAATAGCTTTCGATCAAATCTCTCTACAATTAAGGCTGGAAATTGGTCAAAATACCGCAACTCAACATCAGCAACATCTAGTTCAACTAGCTTCGCTAACTTCATCGTCACAAATTCATTTATGACAAGGTGTTGTTGGTCATTTTTTTCGAACTTCACAATATGAGTTGAGCATAGTTCACCCTCTCCAAACCCTAAGTTTCCATCGATAGATAAAACGTTTAGCTTAGATTGAACCCCCGCTACTGATAGTCTTGGTTTTCCTTCCCATATTTCTAAATACCAAAGCTCAGGGTCAGATAGTTTCTTAATTAATTCACTATCGTTGATTGGGTTGAAAGAGGTTTCAGTTTGAACTGGAGAAACACCTTCAGATAAGAACATCATTGCACCTGATGTATCTGTTCCAATACCACCAACTTGTGCAAATACGTTTGAACGTGATACGCCAAGAAAGTCGATCAAATAATCTAACCCTTTATTTTCAGGGAGCAAATTCTGTAAAAACCTTCTGATATTGACTGATGGTATATCAGAGTTAAATGGAAGGTGTGGCGATATGGGAAACCCATTATCAATCCAATCTTGCTTGTAGATTACAGATAGAGCATCACTTTCTTTACTCAGTGATAGCTTGCCTATGACTTGCTGGCTATAAACTATATCGAGGATGTATTGATTAGACCCAGACGTCATTACCTTTCTCCTGTGATGGGACTGAAGTATCTAAGTCTTGCCATGGTTGTATCGATATCTTTATCCCTAGAGCAGACACAACTTTCATTAAAGAGGTTAGTTTAATATCGGAGCTGCCTTGTTCAATTTTTATGTAGGTTTGTTTTGAAACACCAGAAAGCAATGCTGCATCTTGCTGGGTGATTTTACTTTGAGTTCTTTTTGCTTTGATCGCCTCACCAAGTAGTGATGGTGTGAACACCTGGCTTAGATCTGGTGACTCAGTTGCTTTTACTTTCTTAACCATGGAACCTCCATATAGCATGATGCAATAAAGTATGCCTTGATAGACTTTTAAATTATTAATACGTAGATTTTAAGTAAAAGTCTATTAAAGTTAACTTTTATGGTAAGTGTATTGAGCTACTGCATAAAAGTCTACAGTAGTGAACTTTTATGCTTATAAACTTGGCGATCTTATTTAAAGTCTAGTGTGATTTACTTTATATAATGAAAGAATAATAGAGAACTCAAAGCCATGGGGCTTTGAGATACCTAAAGTATGGCTAACTATCTATCGGAACCTTAAGGTGGTCGTTCAAGTATTGTGTGTAATACAAAGGCATTACAACATTGTCTTGCTCTAGTGCATTGGAGCCTTGTGTTCCTGTTAGCTTGATTGTCTTGTGTGGCTTACACTTCGATATATAGGATTGCAGTGACCTAGCACGAGTCCTTTTGCCACTCTTTACTTCTATAGGAATTATACGACCAACCTCATCGGCAATGACAAACTCAATCTCAGCTCTAGCATCCCCCCATGAAAAAGTCGGTTCGTAGCCTAGTGCTGCAAGTTCTTGTTGAACAAAGTTTTCAGCAACGTAGCCTTTGTATTCGTACCCCTGTTGCTTTATTTCACGGTAACTTGTTGCGAGCATGTGATTAAGTAGTCCTACATCAAATAGAAACAGCTTTATAGCATTTTCTTTTTGATAGGCTGATAAGGGCGATCTAGGTTGCCCATCGATAGGGTAATTCTTCAAGGTTAGTCTGCATTTATGTAGCCATGTAATGGCACTTTCGTATTCAGCATATCGAGATTTACGCTGATGGACGCCTTTAAACTTGAAACGTTTTACTGAATCATCAAATACTGACGATAACTGTGAAGGAATGTTTCTGAATACGGACTCTATAAGTGTGGCATCGACTTTATCCGAGTACTTGCCAAAGTCTCGTAAGTAACCTTGAATTAAGTTGCTTTGAACATCTGAAACAAGCTCCGTTCGTTCAATGATACTTCTGTCTGAATGAGTAAACCAAGCATCAACAGCTTCAGGCATTCCGCCCACAAAGTAATAATCAGTAAGCATGCCGAATAGCTTTGTATGTGCAACTTCAGAGTTCACTTGCTGCTCAAATGCTTTAATGAGTGGCTTTTCTTCACTTGCCCAAAGAAACTCTTTAAATGTTAATGGTCTTAAGTTGTGTTGTTCAACCTTACCGACAGGAAAGGATGTAAGTAAACCAATGTTAGAGCCACTTGCTGCAATATAAGCTTGTGGTGCTTTTTCGGCAAAATACTTCAAGGCAGTGACCGCTTTTGGACACTCACCTATCTCATCGAGGATCAGTAGATCAGTGGCGAGGTCAAATACCTCTCCCGTTAATAGTTCAATATTGGTAATGATATCGTCAGGATTTAGAGAGTTAGAAAATGCTTCTCTGAACTGCGGCTCTTCTAAGAAATCAATTCTTATAACTTTGTTAAAATTTTGACCTAGTAGTTCCTGTAACAGATAAGTTTTACCCGTCTGTCTGGCACCATCGATCAAGAGTGGCTTTCTTGATGACTTCTCTTTCCATTTGAGTAGTTTGTTTAAGATTTCTCTCTTCATGCGTATTGCTCACCTCTGATATGCATTAGTACATTATCATATTATTGCGCCAGTTTATGTTTTAATTAAACGCTTTTATGCGCATTAAAGTGTTGTGCTTGATCTTTTTTATGCGCATAAAAGTGTTGGTTGGTGATTGATGAAAATGCCTCGTAACGGTATTATCAAATATAATTCATAGAGATAATGATGGATGTACAGTGTTCAGTGACGAAAAGCTAATAGAGCTTATATGCTATGAAGAAATGATCTTGGAAGGGCTAGATAAGAGTTCCTGGCGTTTGATAAAGCTCGCTACTCCGCAGGTATGGGAACATCAATGTGAAATGTCAGAAGAGTATTCTTGGGTTCTTGGTGTTATGGGGTTTCATTGCGTCTACTTTGATGGTGAGAGAGAAATGTATGTTATCGCTACATTTGATAGTTTTGGTGAAATTGGTGAATCAAAACAAGAAAGTAAAAAACTGCATCATCTTATGACAGAATTGGTGAGATCTCGATTTACACATCCTTAGGCATAGTATGAATACCCAGAAAGTTTTTGAAGAGTTAGAAACTGCGAGTGACTTTGAGTTGTTTCGGCTCAAATCAGCTATAGAGAAAGTCTTAGAAGATCCCGATAGAGCAAGAGCTTTAAAAGCGAAAATTACGGTAGGTATGGAAGTTGAATACTTTTGTACAGAACGAAATCATTCTGTGCTTTGTACCATATTGAAAGTTGGTAGAACTCGGGTGGACATTAGTGAAAAAGAAACAGGAAAAGGTTGGTCATTACCCTTTTATTTTTTAAACCTCGATCACATTGATACTGAGTTAGTATCAAATAAAGCTGTAGGACTGTCGAAAGCGGAGCTGTCGATTGGGCAAACTGTTGGTTTTGTTAGTAATAGGGATAATCAAGAGTATATTGGACAAGTCTCTAAGCTAAACCCTAAGAAAGTGGTTGTATTGGTTGGTAATACCGCTTGGACAGTACCGTATTCAATGTTATTTCCCGTACTAGATTCCGAAGCGAGTCAGACAAAGAAGACATTGATACTTGCAGATAAATAGACCTATCAAAGCCTATTGGCTTTGATTTCTAAATGCATAGGATGCGAAGATCATGGATGAACTGGAATCCGTCAATCATAGGATTGCTGAGTTAAAATCCGAGCTATCTCAGCTTGAGAAAAGACGAAATGAACTACTGTCTAGTCCAGTGAATCTAGAGCAAACTCTGTTAACTCCAGGACAGAAAATCGAGCTATTTCAAAGTTACTTCCGAGGAAATCACCACTGCTACGCTAATCGTTGGCAAAACTCGGCAGGTCGAAATGGTTACTCAATAGCTTGCTCCAATGAGTGGCAGCAAGGGGTATGTGAAAAGCCAAAGGTAAAGTGTTTAGAGTGCTTGAATCAAGCTTTTAAACCTCTGGATAGAGATGCGATCTATCGTCACTTAACTGGCGCTGAAGTCATTGGCTTATACCCTATACAGCCTGACCATTCGTGTTTCTTATTAGCCATAGATTTTGATAAAAGCGACTGGCTTCAGGCATCTCAAGCTTATGTTGAAGCGTGTGAGTTTTATGATCTGGATTGTTTGTGGGAGCGCTCTCGTTCAGGTAAAGGAGCGCATGTCTGGATTTTCTTTGAATCCGCAACAACAGCAAAGGACGCAAGAGAATTAGGCTTTCTTCTCTTAGACAAAGCGATGCAAATCCATAGTGCATTAGCTTTTGATTCTTATGACCGCCTCTTCCCTAATCAGGATGTTTTACCCACTGGCGGTATCGGCAATCTAATCGCCTTACCCTTACAAAAACAAGCAAGGGCTACTCAAAACTCAGTGTTTTTGGATCGTTTTGGTCAACCCTATGCCGATCAATGGTTGGCACTAAAATCAGTTCAGAAAGTACCAGTATCTAAACTTGAAAAGCTGATATCGGCTATAGAGAAAAAAGCTAAACAACCAGACGTTAGTGACTTGAAACCATGGGAACGTAACGTATTGCCTACATCGGGCATTGATGGGTGTCCGTCAAACGTAACCGTAGTATTGGCAAACCGCATTTATTTACCTCTCTCAGAGTTTCCTAATCCATTAGTCGCTAGACTCAAAAAGTTAGCATCATTTTCTAACCCCAAGTTTTTTAAAGCGCAGGGCATGCGTCTTTCAACTAATGGTATAGCTCGCTTTATATGCTTAGCGGAGTTAGATAATGGCTATTTAAGCTTACCTAGAGGCTGCCTTGATGATGTACAGGAAATCTTGGCGGATCTGCATATCAAGGTAGATCTTGTTGATAAAAGAACGCTTGGGCAGAAGTTGGAGTTAGTTAACTTTCAGGGTGAGTTGCGACAATCACAGCAAAAAGCAGTGGACTCCTTGCTTAAGTTTGATTGTGGTGTGCTACATGCTCCAACTGCTTTCGGTAAGACTGTGACGGCTATCGGTCTGATAGCTCAACGCAAAGTTAATACGCTGATTTTAGTGCATAGCAAGCAACTCGCAGACCAATGGAAGGAACGTCTAACAGCCTTCTCTGACGGCATTGATATCGGTATTTATACTGGGGCAAGGAAAAAACCAACAGCTCAAGTCGATATTGCTACCTATCAAAGCCTGATAAACCGAGGTGATAATACTGTAAACCCAATGATTCAGGAGTATGGTCAGATCATTGTTGATGAATGCCACCATTTATCTGCACCGCAATATGAACGTGTGTTGTCAGAGGCTTATGCGAAATATGTCTATGGGGTAAGTGCGACTTTAGAGCGTAGAGATGGGCATCAACCCATTATTTTTATGCAATTAGGTAGGGTGAGACACACGATCAAGATTGATAAAACATCTCAATTCCAACAGATTCTGCATTGCAGAAAACTCGCGTATGTACCACCGCTTGTTCTGACTAATGATGAATCAAAGCCACATATATCAGAAGTCTATCGTTGGCTTATGGAGCATCCTGAGAGAAACAAGCAAATCTTATCTGATACTAAATCTGAAATATTGAAAGGTCGAGTGCCTATCATTTTGACTGAGAGAAGAGAGCATGCAGCCACTATTTATAATGCTTTGGTTGAAGAGGGGGTTCAAGTTCAGTTACTTGTTGGAGCTATGAAAAAGAAGTCTCTGAAACAAGTGATGGATCAGCTCGACTCAGCTCAGGTACTTGTTGCCACAGGAAAGTTTATCGGTGAAGGGTTTGATTTACCGAGACTGGATACATTGATCTTAGCGTTACCTGTGTCGTGGAAAGGCTCGCTAATACAGTATGTAGGGCGAATTCAAAGGCAATATCAAGGTAAAATAGAAGTGAAGGTGATTGACTACGTAGATACTAAATTGCCAATGTTACAACGAATGTTTAAGAAGCGAGAGAAAGGTTATAAAGCCCTTGGTTTTGAAGAGGAAGTTCAAGGACGTGGGCATCAGCCTTCATTAGACTTGCCTGTAGATACTGCATCCGAGTAGTTGAGTGAGACTGAAATGACATATGGGTTGATTCTGTTCATTGTTTGCTTATGAGATCAAACATTGTGATTACAGTAAAAGTGAAACTAGACTATTCAGTATTATTGTTTAAAGGATTTCGATGATGACACGTAAGCAGCTAAAATATGACATACAAGAGTTAATGAGAAATACTGATTTTGAAGCGCAACGGAATGATCCGCGACTAAAGTCATGGCAATCAAAAGCACTTTACACTACGCGTCACTCGGTGAGTGAAAGTTCGGACGGTCAAGAAGCAAAACATGGTAACGCAAGGTGATCTAAGGATCGCTGTAATTACTCAAATTTTATCCTGAAAGATCGAAAGTTCAGTATCTCCAACTCAAATAAACGGAACTTCTGATCAATTTCTTCATACTTGCACCGTACAGGTGCAAAACTACTGAAAGTTTAGTATTAATTGAAGCGATCCTTAGATCACCTCACTCAATTATTAACGTGCGTAATAATGGAATGCACACACCCTCGCCTAGGCTATTTTTTCTTCATCAAAGTGGATATTTGAACGGTCAAGAAGCAAAACATGTTAACGCGAGGTGATCCAAGGATCGCTGTAATTACTCAAGTTTGATGTTGAAAGATCGAAAGTTCAGTAAAATTCATCTAAATAAACGGAACTTCTGATCAATTTCTTCATACTCGCACCGTACAGGTGCAAAACTACTGAAAGTTTAGTATCAATTGAAGCGATCCTTAGATCACCTCACTCAATTATTAACGTGCGCAATAATGGAATGCACACATCCTCGCCTAGGCTATTTTTTCTGGACATTTGAACGGTCAAGAAGCAAAACATGGTAACGCGAGGTGCTCCAAGGATCGCTATAGTTACTCAAGTTTTGTGCTGAAAGATCGAAAGTTCAGTATAATTCATCTAAATTAACGGAACTTCTGATCAATTTCGTCATACCTGCACCGTGCTGGTGCAAAACTACTGAAAGTTTAGTATTAATTGAAGCGATCCCTAGATCACCTCAACTCGTTACATGCGCAACGATAGAATACACGCCCCCTTAATGATTAGGTACGTATCAAGAGTTAGTTTTAGTTGCGTTTGTGAAACCTCCTCCAAGTCGAAATAGAAACTCCCGCTAACTGGCAAGCCTTGAGCTGGGATAGACCGTTGATAGTTATGTATTCATTAGCTTTAAGGCATTTATCAACAGTCTCTTGGGTTTGCTGCTTACCCTTATACTTTCCTTCCTTTTGCGCTTTCTCAATTCCTTCAGCTTGTCGTCTTCTTCGGTCTTCGTAGTCTTTTGAGGCAATTACGGCAAGTACGTCAAAAAGAAGCTCATTAATTTTCTTGAAGATAATGCTGGTAAGCTCATCAGATACTGAGTCGCTCTTTTTTAGAAGTTGATAGCTTGTTGGGATATCGACAGCAACAATGGAAACACCAGACTTAACTAGCTTGATTTTCAGCTTTTCCCAATCATCAGTTGATAGGCGAGTTAATCGATCTAACTGCTCAACGAGAATGGTGTCGCCACTCTTGGCAATGTCGATCATCTGATTCAAGATTGGTCGTTCAAAATCTCGACCAGAAGCATTTTCAACGAAATACTCATCAACAGTCACTTTTTGCTCATCAGCAAACCTTTCAAGATACGTTCTTGCTCGATTTGCATCTTGTTCGGTAGTTGAAGCTCTTAAATACCCATAAATCATATACTGCAATGCCTACTAGTTCATTTAGATACCTTATTGAACTATAGTTCATTTAAGCTATAGTTCAATCTAAATGATGCGTAAGTTCATATAGGTGTGATGGGTATACCCATATGAACTAATTGTTTCTTTATTTTAAGATAAGTAGTTGTGGTGCGAAATACCAAAGCCAGTGGTTAGGGTAAGAGCTGTGTTCCAGGGTGGGAGTATATGAAAATTCCACTTGTGGAATTTTGGCATCGACAACGTAACCTTAATCTCAATTTGGTAGGTGTGAACATTAACTTCAATATTCATTGATAATGCAACACCAATTCCCAAAATCCCACCAGTGGGACTCTGGCATAGGCAACGTAACCTTAATCTCAATTTGGTAGGTGTTGAACATTAGCTTCAATATTCATTGTAGTGAAACACCAATTCCCAAAATCCCACGTGTGGGACTCTGGCATGCGGCAACGTAACCCTCATCTCAATTTGGTAGGTGTCGAACATTAGCTTAAATTTTCATTGGTAATGAAACGCTAACTCCCAAAATTCCACGTGTGGAACTCTGGCATCGGCAACGTAACCTAAATCTCAATTTGAAAGGCACTGAACATAAGCATCCATATTTATTGGTGATGAAATACTCGTCCCCTAATGCCATTTGTGGAATTTTGGTTCGTAGGCTGTTGAACAGTGTTCCAAGGAACTTGAATATGAACATCAACGCTTATATGGAATAAGCTAAAGAGCCTGCTCTTTAGCATTACTACTTACCCGTTACCAGCTCTGTATGAGGGATGTTTTCTCTGAACTCATACTGACTAGGAACAGTGTTCATAGAGGTATTTAATGTGTGCAGGCTTCAATGTGAAATAGCTGCTCTGTAGTTTTACTAGCTTAAGTCTTGTCTATGGCTTGATTGCTGTAACCAAGCTGTATGAAGCTGATATATGTTGTTTGAATTTATGGTATTAGATATGACAGGTCATCGAAGTCAACTTAGCCTTTTTTCTTTTTCTTTTTCTTTTTCTTTTTCTTTTTCTTTTTCTTTTTCTTTTTCTTTTTCTTTTTCTTTTTCTTTTTCTTTTTTGCTTTTGATTAGATATCCGTGACGATAAAAGTCAACATGACCAATGTGGTGACTGTTAAGTTGCTGATATTTCTTCTGTTGGTGTTTTTATTGGTCAAAGTTAGAAGAGAACACTGTTCTAATGTGGTTTTCACATTTTACTTTTCTGAAATCACACGATGAAAAACAAAAAAGCGCTTGAACAGTGTTCTTAGCTATCCAATATCACCAAGATTATGACTAGAGTTTACTTAAGTCGGCATTCTGTCAGGTATAATCACCTCAATTAGTAAAAAGCATTCGCAAGAGCGAATGCACTTCTATCGAGAGAATTATGACAACAGAATCAGCACCAGAAATTATTGAACTTAGTGATCTTAAAAAATGGCTTTGGGGCAGCGCTAACATTATGCGTGGCACCGTAGATAGCTCAGATTTCAAAAACTACATCTTCGGGCTTATTTTTATCAAACGTCTATCTGATGTGTTTGATGAGCGTGTTGAAGCGATAATGGCAGAAGAACAGCGTTCTAGTGATGAAGCAATGGAACTTATTCTTGAGGATAATCCAGAGCAGTTCGTTCCTGTCGATGCTCGTTGGGCTAACTTAGTTGAAAAGACTGAAAACGTTGGTGAACGCATTGATGAAGCGTTTGCAGAAATCGAGCGTCAGAACCCATCATTAGAGAAAGTGCTTACTGCTATCCAGTTTGGTGATAAAGAGAAGCTAAGTAACGAATTGTTGATGCGTTTGTTGCGTCATTTCAACCAACACAAGCTTGGTAATAAGAACTTATACAAACCCGACCTTCTAGGTGATGCTTACGAATACCTTATCGCCATGTTTGCTGATGATGCAGGTAAGAGAGGGGGCGAGTTCTACACCCCACATGAAGTTGTAGAGTTGATTGTTAAACTGATTGACCCTCAACCGACTCATGAAATTTACGATCCAACCAACGGCTCTGGCGGTATGTTGGTTGAAGCAGCTCGTCATATCAAAGAAAATTATCCAGAGAATGGCATGGTGATGGGCAAGCCTAACTGTAAGTTATATGGTCAAGAAAAGAACTTAAGTACATGGGCAATTGCAAAATTGAATATGTTTTTACATAACCTAGATGGTGATATTAAGCGTGGTGATACGCTGGTTAACCCACAGCATAAAGATGGTCACGGGTTACAAACCTTTGACCGAGTAATTGCGAATCCGCCTTTCTCAATAAAAGATTGGTGGGAGCCTCTAGAGATCAATAAAAAGACTAAGACCGATAAAAAAGGCAAAGAAGTTGAAGTTAACCCTAAATACAGTACTGATCTAAAAGATCCTTATGGTCGTTTCGGTTTAGGCACAGCTCCCCGAAAATATGCAGACCTAGCATTTCGGCGTTTTTCAAGGTAGTTGTCATCATTCGCTTGTTTACTAAGCAGCTTCTCTTTCTGGATTTAGGTGAATGTCACCAACAGGTTCACAGTTTCTGATATCACCTGGCCAGCGTTCAGGGTTTAGCTCTTTTGCTGCGAGTAATACCTTTGCTCGGCGCTTCAAGATCTCTTTATCTTTTCCATTGTGACGCTCTGAAGGCGTGACGTAATTTAGCTTACTGTGCTTATGCTCGGTGTTGTACCAGCGTACGAAGGCTTCAACCCAACTTCGACTACTGTTGATACTTTCAAAGCCCTTTGTTGGCCAGCTTGGCATGTACTTTACCGTGCGGAACAATGATTCGACATACGGGTTATCATCGCTGACTCTTGGGCGGCTATACGATGAGGTAATACCTAACTCTTCCATTTTTGCTTTAAACGTCAGCGACTTCATCGGTGCACCATTATCTGAGTGAAGAACCAGCGCTTGATTGAAGCATTGCTCTCGCATCAACGTTCGTTGCAGAAGTTGTGACGCCAGCTCACCGCATTCACGCTCATACACTTCATAACCAACGATTTTTCGACTGTAGATGTCCTCGATGACATACAGGTAATAGTGTTGGCCTCGAACTTTTGAAGGTAAGTAAGTGATATCCCATGTATAGACTTGGTTCGAATCTGTCGCTGTGTAACTTGATGGCTTCGCTTGCTTCTGCCTACTTCTTTGACGACCTCGTCTGTGGAGTTGTCCCTGTGCACTCAGCACCCGATAGTAACTCGATTCAGAGGCGATATACTCACCTCGGTCAAGCAGTGTCGGGACGATTTGAGTCGGAGGTAAGCTTGCGAACTCAGAGCGGTTACACACCTCGATAATCGCATCACGCTCTTGCTGAGAGAGCTTGTTAGCAGGCTCTGGCCTGATGCATATCGGCCTTTTGTCAGCTTGAACTTCACCTTGCTGATACCAGCGACGATACGTTCTCAAGTCGATTTGAACTTCATGGCAAGCTGGCTCTAAACGGCATCCGCATTGCTTCGCTTCAAGGATAAGAGTCACTATGGTCTGCCTTTCATCGGTTGAGGTTAATCGTCCTCTGGCTCTTCCCCGTAAAAGGCTCTCAGCTTTTTTCTTAGTACCAAGAGGGCGGCCGTTTCAGCGAGTGCTTTTTCTTTGAGTCGTAAATCTTTCTTCAACTCTTTGATTTCAAGTTTGTCAGCTTTAGCCTGCTTCTTTGCTTCAGCTTCCTGCTCTTTACTCGACTTAAACCCTTGCATACATTCGCTGCGCCAACTTTGGATTTGTTCAGGGAAAAGACCTTTTTCACGACAATATTGGCTGAGTTCACTTTCGGTCATCGAGTAAGACTCGGCAACAATGGCGAGTTTAGTTTGAGCAGACCACTGCTCTGATGAAGTGTTGCTATTTGGCACGGCGGCTCCTGAACGTCTGAGTTGCTGGCGCCAATGATACAGGGTCGCAGTGCTAATTCCTTCCTCTTCCGACACTTCTTTAACTGACATCGAATAGGGAGGCAACAGCTTCTTCAATATAGCTTCTTTTCTTTCTACTGAGATACGAGACACAATTACTCTTTATCGCCCAAACTGGTTAAATTTTAACAGTGACAACTATCCTGCCAGAGGGGGATTTCTTCAGCATATGATTTCTTCAACAAAAGAAGATGGTCGTATTGGTGTAGTAGTCCCTCATGGAGTGCTATTCCGTGAAGGTGATGAAGGTAAGATCCGCAAAGGTTTATTAGTTGGAAAAGACGATTTTACTGGTGATTTGATTGAAGCAGTGATCGGTTTACCGCCTGCCTTGTTCTTTAATACAGGTATTTCGGCATCGGTTGTGATCATCAATAAGAAAAAAACTGCTGAACTTAAAAACAAAGTGATTTTTATTGATGCCTCACAAGAGTGTGATGACAGCGATAAGATGAGTCGCCTTCGTGAAGAAGATATCCACAAAATCACTCAAGAATACAGCAAGGCTAAGCAAGCATTGATTGAGGCTGGTGAGCAAACCTCAGAGTCTTTACCAAAATTGTTAGAATCTGTAGCGGTAGATAAATATCTGCGTGTTGTTGATATTCGTGAGATTGAGGAAAATGAATTTAACCTAAATTTAAGTCGTTACATTGATAACTCAGAACCAGAAGAAATTGTGGATGTTTTTGGTTCGTTAGAGCGTTTAGCCAAATTAGAAGGTGAACTAAAACAGGTTACAGAAAAACTTGTAACTCAGATTAGTGTGCTAAATATTGAGGCTACCTGTAATGAGCAGTAA
Organism: Vibrio atlanticus; assembly: GCF_024347315.1. NCBI lineage: Bacteria > Pseudomonadati > Pseudomonadota > Gammaproteobacteria > Vibrionales > Vibrionaceae > Vibrio > Vibrio atlanticus. The sequence continues at coordinate 761,215 of NZ_AP025460.1, forward strand.
AAATATCCCGAATGGGTGGAGAGTTTGTAAGCAGTCCCAAGTTTCTACTTTTCATAATGGGCGAGCATATAAGAAAACAGAATGGGAAGAATCTGGGACACCTGTAATTCGCTTGCAAAACTTAACAGGAAGTGGTGATAGTTATTATTATTCAACTCTAGAGCTTCCTGAGCACCAAAATGTTAATAATGGTGAATTGCTGTATATGTGGTCAGCAACCTTTGGTCCAAGTATTTGGCGGGGAGAAAAGGCGATTTATCACTACCATATTTGGAAAGTTGATTGTCATAAAGATCTTCTTGATAAAATGTTTATGTTTTTCCATTTGGACTATGTGACGGAGTCTATGAAGAGCAAAACTAATGGTTCGACCATGCTTCATTTGACGAAGAAAGGCATGGAAGATAATGAGATTTTATTACCTCCATTAAAAGAACAACAAAAAATCGCAGAAGTACTCTCTACGGCTGACCAGAAAATCGATCTCATTGATCAAAAAATAGCAGAAACAAAAAAGCTAAAAACAGGGTTAATGCAGAAGCTCTTTACTGAAGGTGTTGGTGTTCAGGATGAAAATGGTGAGTGGCAGCCACACGCTAGTTTTAAGGATTCTCCGTTAGGCACAACAATACCAAGTATATGGAAAGTTAAACAACAACAGAAGGTTGCCACATTTTACAACGGTAGAGCGTACAAGCGAACAGAGTGGGAAGAATCTGGCACGCCTGTAATTCGACTTCAAAATCTAACAGGATCTGGGGATAAGTATTATTACTCAAACATGCAACTACCAGAACACCAATATGTGAATAAAGGAGAGTTGCTATTCATGTGGTCAGCCACTTTTGGTCCTAAAGTTTGGGGTGGGGATAAAGCGATATATCATTACCATATTTGGAAAGTAGCATGCAATGAGTCTTTGTTAGGTAAAAGTTATATGTTTTATAGTTTGTTATATATGACTGAAAAAATGAAAAAACAAACTAATGGGTCAACTATGCTGCATTTCACTAAGAAAGGAATGGAGGAACAATTAATGGTAATACCTCCAATCAGTGAACAAAATCAGATTGCAGAGATATTAGGAACAGTAGATCAAAAATTGAATTCGTTAAAGCTGCAAAAATTAGAAACAGAGCAGTTGAAAAAAGGTCTAATGCAGAAGCTTCTGACTGGTGAATGGCGAGTACCGCTAGATAATCATTAAGTAATGTACACCAGTAGAAAAGATGCCTTCATAAGAAGGCATCATTAACTAGCAATAATAAAAGCGATAAGAGAAGGAATGGCAATGTCAGGTCAGGCTGATGCATCGAAACCAGAATTAGCAGGGGTAGAACGCCCTGCAATCGAGTGGCTTAAAAAGCTGGGTTATATCCATATCAAAGGTAGCCAAGTCAAACAAACCAATAAAGCAGAACCTGTGATATTGGAAGAGGTTCTGATTGATAGGCTCCACGCTTTAAACCCTTGGCTAGCGGAAGTGCCAAGCGGTGCTACTAAAGCGATAAAGCAATTACGTGATATCTGGTTTGCTCAAAACAATGACCTGATGCTTGCTAACCACACCTTCTGGAAAGACGTCCTTTTCCATTCTAACCTGCAACAAAAAGACAAGAACGGACAGCCTCGTAGTATTCGATTTATCAATCAAACAGGCGCAGAAGGAAACCACTTCCACGTAGTTGACCAATACGTAGGGAGGAATGCCAATGACGAACAATTTAAACCTGACCTACTCTTGTTCATCAACGGCTTGCCTTTAGCTATAATCGAATGCAAAGCCAGCTCAATTAAGCTAAGCAAAGGCATTGCACAAATTGATGGCTATCAAGGGGCTTTTAGCCAGCATTTCGCTTTTAATATGGTTTGTGCAGCCATTAATCGTAGCCAAGCAAAATACGGTGCTATTTGTGCGCCAGAACAGTTCTACCTCACCTACAAATTTGATGCAAAAAAGCCTGATGAACAAGCCATTCTTGAAGTGTTGGAACAGAAGTTAGGTAAAGCCCCATCAGAGCAAGACAAGCTTATTTGGGCGCTGTTTGAGCCTTCACGTTTCGTCCGTTTAGTCTGCTTCTATCCGATGTTTGAAGTTGAAGATGGGCGCATGATTAAAAAGCTTCCTCGTTACCAACAATGGCGTGCAGTAGAGAAAACATTACTTCGTCTGCAAGGCAAAGACCCTGCGTTAATGGGCGAAGAGCTTGGTGGGGTGGTTTGGCATACCCAGGGAAGTGGTAAATCACTGACGATGGCACTGCTTGCTCGTTTAATGAGAACAGAAGTCTCAAGCTTAGGTAATCCAAGTATTTTGGTGCTTACCGACCGTACCAGCCTCGATCAGCAAATTCACAATACCTTTATTAATGTAGGGCTTGAAGCTGCAAAAGCGGATTCTGTAGCGGGGCTTGAAAGCATGCTCAGTAATGACTACGGAACAATCTTTACCTCGACAGTACAGAAATTCCAAGAAAGTGATGGCAAACAAATCAATGCAGCACAAGAGTCAGAAGACAGTGATGAAACTGATGATGGAGCTAGCTCTAAAAGCCGAGTGAAGCGTGTTCTAAGGAAAGATGATAACGGTAAAGAGCAGTGCTGGATTGTTAAAGAAAACAACCAAAACTATGGGTTATCTGATTCATCAGGTAATTCACTAAAGCCTAACTGGAAAAAAGTCAGTGAGGAGAAAGTTGATTTTAGAGTTCTGAGTACTAAGCCTAATTTCTATGTAATGGTCGATGAAGCTCACCGTAGTCAATACGGCTTCCTAGCAGCCTTTATGCGAGCTTCTTTACCTCGTGCTAAATTTATCGCTTTCACAGGCACGCCACTCATCAAAGATGACAAAAATACCTTAGGCGAATTTGGTGGTACAGAATACATAGATACTTACCGACTGGATGAAGCAGTTGCTGATGGTGCAACATTACCGATCAAGTACCTAGAAGGGATCTCTCAATGGGGTAGTGACGGGCTGTTAAAACAAGCCTTTGAAGATGAGTTTGCCAATGAACCATTGGCTCGGAAGAAGAAGCTTAAACAAGAGTTACTGAAAAAAAGACGTGGTGCGCTTGGGCGTATTGAAGAGAATGCAAAACATCTAGTGGAGCACTTCCTAACAAGTGTTAAGCCTAGAGGCTTTAAAGGCATGCTTGTTTGTGACGGTCGTGATATGGCAGTGCGCTACAAAGATATGATTGATGAAATCATGGCTGAGCGCCAAAGCAAAGGTCTTCCAACCTTTGAAAGTCGTGTTGTAATCTCTTTGGGGAGCATGACTGAAAAACGTACAGGCATTAGCGAGCAACAAGCTCATTATGAGACTGGTTCAAAAACAAAGCTAGAAACAATAGAAGAGCGAGTTAAGCGTGAGCTTTCGGAAGGTATTAAGCCAATTGCCGTGCCTTCAGATGAGATTCCTAAACTGGTCAATGATGAGTTTAAATTGCCATACGGTGACGAGTCTGAGAATAAAGCAGGTGAAGACGTTAAGGTAAACAATATCGGCTTAGTGATTGTTTCTGACATGCTATTAACTGGATGGGACGCTCCTATCGTCAATACCCTCTATTTAGATAAGCCGCTAAAAGAACACACGTTGCTACAAGCCATTGCCCGAGTGAACCGTACTCGTAAAGGAAAGAAAGCAGGCTACATTGTTGATTATTATGGTGTAGTTGAGTACCTCGATGAAGCATTAAAAATGTACGGAAACGATGTGCAGCCAGATCAAGTATGGACGGATGTTGAGTCTGAATTACCTAAGTTAAAAACTGCTTTAGCTAAAGTTCAGGATATTTTGCCTAAGAAACACAACTTGGTTAAACAGCCTGAATTGTATAAGGAAGATGCTGATCTATTCTTAGACCCTGATACTAAACTCGATATCGTAGAAGATTTCTTAGTCGCAGTGGCAGAGTTCAATAGTCGATTAGATGTAGTGCTCCCCGATGAGCGGGGAGCACCTTTTAAACCTTACTTTAAGGTGTTCAACGAAATCAAACTGCAACTGCGTAATAAAATGCCAGACAGTGCAGATGCCGTTCGTATAACGGCTTCTGAGTCTGAGCTTATTAAAGCTATGTTAGATGAGCACATTGAAGCCAGTGAAGTAAAGAGCCTTCTTGGACGTGAGGTGTCTATCCTTGATGCAGCAGACATGGACTTACTAAGAAAGCAAAAATCTGCTGGTAGTGCTGCTCTCGTGATGAAGAATAAGTTAAAGCACACTATCAAAACAGGCAAAGGCAAAGATCCCGCTTTCTTCGGTGACTTGGAAGAAGAGCTAGAAAAGCTTATCAATGATGAGCGTGAAGGGCGTATAGAGCAAGCCATCTTCCTTGAACAATTAGAGCTGTTTGCTCAGCGAGTTCGAGACAAAGATGCTAAGCCATCAGAGATGGGCTTAGATACGGCTACAGAGAAGTCTGTGTACCACTATCTAGAAAAACAAGTTGATGAGGCTGAAGCACTCGCTTGGACAAAGAGCATTTTTAGTCACCCCGATATTGCGGAAGTGATGCTTTCTCCTATCTGGAAAAAACAGAAAGATATTCATAACGAGATCAAGAAAACAGTACGCACGATCCTGCGAGGTCTCGGTGGTTGGGATATGACAGTCGCTCGCCAGCACTCAAACGAGATCTTTAACATCATGCTGAACAACTGATTGGGTTTAGAACGTTATGCCAGTTTTCCAATATGGAACCACTGAAATCGAGTGGATGTTTAAAGTTGATAAGAAGCTGTCACATCACTACGTCACCGTAGAGAGAGGTAAGACAGTTCTTCTTCGTGGTCCAGATGTGTCAGAAGAAGAGCAACTTGAATTGATTCGTTATCGTGCTCGTTGGATCAAGCAGCGTTTAGCAGAGGTAAACCAGCCGCTAAAAGATGAGATTGTAAGCGGCAGTAGAGCACCCTATAGAGGACGAACGTTCTATTGTGAAGTTATCCCTGCTCCTGAGCTTTCAATGGTCGAGGTTAGCTTTAATCAAAGCCGTTTTAAGGTGTTATCGCCTGAAGGTCACTTTGTTAGCCGAGAGCTATTTAAAGCCGCTCTAGAACGTTTTTATAAGCAGAAAGCTCAAGATAAGATAGGCTCACGCCTACGTCATTGGCTGCGTGAAACTGGTTTAGATGCCACGACATACAAAATTAAAAAATTTGAGGCTCGCTGGGCTAACTGCACTGATAATGATGTATTAGAGTTTCATCCTCGCTGCATGGAGTTTTCAAACAGCGTTATGGATTACATCATCATCCATGAACTCTGCCATACCGTGGAGAAAAGCCACAATAAAGTATTCTGGCAATTAGTGACTAAGCACTGTCCGAACTGGAAAGAGTTGCATGCAGAAGTAGAGCATTCAGGAATGGGGTTATAGTAGAAGTATCAAAGCCAAGTATGGCTTTGATTTTTTCTATTATTTGGCTAGCGATAACTTACTTAACTGCTTTGGAGCAGCGAGGTTAGGCGAAGATATTTCAGTACCTTGGCTTGTTGTATTATGAAAACCAGATCTACTTGAGATTTATTATCATTTATTCCCTCAAGAAAATGTGTTATAACTATGATAACTGTTATAACTATTTTAAAGTTATAAATTTAATATAAGGCTCAAGCGTTATTTTGCTTTAGCACACTCCTAAATCTTCATTTTTCTCTCAAAAAGCAGTGCGTCAAACAGCACTTCTACTGCGTCATTCGGCACTTTCAGTGCGCTATTCAGCATTTCTACTGCGTTATTACGCACTTTAGCTATAGTGACACATATTTTCTTATTTTCATGTTTGCTTAGGGGTATAGCGACCATTGTTGAGTGTATGCTTATTAAAATGATAACAATACACATAAATATTCACTATAACCTATTAAAATAGGATAGAGCGTTGTCTTTGAATACTATCCTTGCTTTACCTGTATTTCCGCTAAACTTTGTTAGATCAGCTCCAATCACATGTAGTGCAGACTTTAAAAATCGAGTTGCTTTATTTTTTGTATTTATCTGATAGGGCGCAGTTACATTAGGAAATTCGTGTCCGAGTATTTTCCAGTGTTTTGCAAGGCAAGCTACTATATTTAGAGTTTTACCTTCATGAATGAAATGATTGCTTTTCTCTCTAACATCAACAGTATCTGAGCGAAAAACTATGCTAACTAGTAAATTAGCGGCTCTGAGTAAGTTAGGGTCATCACTCATTAAGTCGTTAGATTCATCAGGTATAGAGCATACGACTTTAAAAAGTTTCCTGTTGAAAACCTTATCAAACTTAATGTCTTCGCGTGAGATATTATTTAGCTGATAAGTTTTTTTTAGGTTGTACCTCTTACATTCTGCTATTTCTAAAGATGTTAAATTATGACAAGCTGTCAACTGCTGATATTTTTTAGTGCTAATGTCATTAGCTTCAATTATCGCTGAGTCTTGGCTAATTCGAAAAGTTTTCGTTGTATTGCTTATGGCTCTTCGACTTGAGTTCAGCATTCCTGTCTCACACTCTTGAACATCTACATTAAAACCATCCGCATGTAACAGTTGTACTAATGAGAACGCAATATTTTCATTCAAGTAAGATTTCTTTTCATTGTACTGAAGTGATAGAGCGTGAAATTCATCTTTTCTTTCTAATTCTGAGAAATCCTGATGTAGTCTACAGACTGATCTTGGACAGAATATTAATTGTCTAGCACTGCGAAATCTACGTGAGAAATTGATCAATTCGTCTGGTGTTAGAGTACCGTTGCAAAAAATATGAACAGAATTTGTATAGCTAGTTGTAATAGAAAAACCAGCACTTAGGCATGGAGATGCAAGTATTGCTTTATACTTTTGTATCTCGTTCTCTGGATTAGAGAGGAATGCTTTTTGTGCCTTCATCTCTTTGTTTTTTCCGTGAAGGATGAGTACTCCAGATTTAAGAGCTTCAGCTTCACACTCTAAACCAGCTATATTTTTGAATCCTAAGCTGACAGCAGTTGCTTGGAGAGTACTTCGAGTATCAAATAAGAAAACTTTACTTTCAAATAATGTCTGTTTTAGAGTTGTTGAACATAATATGGGTTCCTGAGCTTTGACGATAGCAGTTATGGAAGTATATGGATTCTGCGTGCAGTTCATAAAAATCAAGTCAGGTCTGATCTTCTTTAAAAAGTTAAGGCTGAAATTACTTAGGTCTGCATCACCAACAATCACCTGTTTGGCTTGTTTTAATGCTAAACAAAGCGCGTCATATACTTGTGGTGATTTCATTTCTCGATTGTTTTTCGATCCCACAATTGCGCTGAGTACCTTTTCAAATTCATCTATGATTAGTAGGTCCGCATCCATAGCTTTAAGTAGAAGATGAGGTTTATAGAGACTGTTGATTACTAATGAAAGTCTAGTGCTGTTCTCAATTTCATTAAGCACGGAGGATGAATATGATGTTGCCTGGTTCTGTTGGCAGAATTGTTCACTCAAAGCAACTAAGTGAGATATGTAAACCACTTTCTGAGTGCAACTTGAAGTTTGCGATAGAGGTGAGAAGACGTATTTTGTCTTTCCTACTCCTGTCTTGGCTTTTAAAGCTACTGTTGTGGTATGAGTGAAAAGCTTTTTGTGATTTAGGCTGTGGATATCATCGATATTTTCTGCTTTGAATTCAGTTGCAATTTTATAGTACGAAGATACAGCTTGCTCTTTGTGACTGGTTGCTTGATTGAATAGGTCTACAAATTTTTCAGAAAAATTTCCAGTCAGGTTGTATTTTATTAGTAATGAATTTGCATCTGGGTAACTGAGCGGAACTATCTTTATTGTTTGTTTAACTGCTATAGATAATATTTGATCTGACATTAATAGTTTTGCTAGCTCTAGTAAGTGACCAAGCTTATCTTTACAGTCAAAAAATCTGCCTGTATATACATCAAATATAGGAAGCTGGTAAGAAAAATAGTTATCGATTACGGTATTGATAGCATGCTCACGATATGATTTTGAGTCGATCACTATCGTTGATAATTTTTGTTTTGCTTCTTTGTAATAGGTACATATTTGAGTTGTATTTCGGTGATTTACAGTTTTAGGAGCGACTACTTTTTTATTAGCTAATAGATCAGGAATAGATATGTTTGGGTGCGAGAGCACGCAAATTTCGTTACTCTGAAAGTTGTTGATAATTTGGTGCTGGAAGGGGGCAAGAGTATTTACATCACAAGATTTCATCACATACTACCGAGTTGATGAAAAGTGGAGATCTTTCATTTATATATACATAATCAAAAAATTCCACTTTTTCGAAGAGAAAAAGAACACATGCGTTTACACGCATGCTAGAACTATTGATTAAGCGGCTAGTTGTATAAGTGCTTCACTTAAAAGTGTATTTCTCTTTTCGATAATTCTTTCAACAGTAGCTTTTAAATCTTGATTGGTAGCCATCGCTACAATGATGAGATCTATCTCGTGAGCTAGAAATCCAACAGAATTTGCTCCTAGATCTATAGAAGGAGGAAAAGTGCCGTTGTTGATTTTTCGGTGAAGGGTCGCTTTTGAAATTGAGACTTTTTGAAGAACGTCAGTTTTACGAAGAATTTGGATGTTTTTAGATGTCATATGGGTCTACCTTTAGATCAAAATGAAATAGATTCAGCCCAGTTGCTGCAATTTTGCTAAATACACGCACGACTTCTGATAAAACTTAGAAACATAAGTTTATGTACGATAAATGAGCAAAAGTGGTAAATTTTTGTTTCTGTAATTAAAAAATCTATAGCAACTATATCTTCAAAATACTGAAGATTGGGTTTTGAAAATATTTACACTGCATCTAAAGATGCAAAATCTTAGTAGACTCCTATTGCGTATTGATTACTGATCTAAACTATTGAAAAGGAAGATCTTGTGAACTCCCCTTATTAATACAAAAGTAAGGTTAGACTGTCAACATTTATATGGATTTTTTTGATAAGGTAAAATTCTGCCCAGCGGCAGTGTCAATAAAGTCACTCCACCAAGACATGATCTGTCGTCTTTCCGTTAGGTATTCAGCGTTGTTGTAGATTGCACGAATGGAATTATGATCTACATGAGCTAAAGCAACTTCTATCGCATCTGGATTGAAACATTGCTCGTTCAAAGCTGTACTACCAATCGAACGCATACCATGACTAACAAGTTTTCCCGATAGTCCTGCACGTTTTAAAGCGCTATTTACTGATTGAGTATTTAAGTGTGAGGTTGGTTTAGTATTGCTTGGAAAGATGTATTCTCTGTGGGCTGAGATAGACTTCATGAAATCCAATAGTCTTATCACTGATTGGGATAGTGGGATTTTATGATCTCGTTTCATTTTCATTTTGTTAGCAGGGATCGTCCACACTTCATTCTCGAAGTCTATTTCATTCCATCTTGCCTTTGCTGTCTCGTTAGGGCGAGTGAGAGTATGAAGTTGAAACTCAAAGGCACAGCGTGTTATTACTTTGATGTTAACCTCGGACATCGCCTTCATAACTACTGGTAATTCGTGTGGCGATATCGTTTTTTGATGCTGAACTTTTGGCTGTTTGAATACTTGCTTTATCCCTGCAAAAGTATTTGCTTGGATTTTTCCACTGTTTACGGCGTAGGTCATTATCTCGTTTAAACGCTGGCAAACCCTACGAACAGTTTCTAAAGATCCTGCACTTTCTAGCGGACGCAGTTGATTTATCACTGTTGGGGCTTTTAAGTCATAGATTGCTAACTGACCTAGGTTTGGAAATATATGAAGTTCTAACGAACGCCATATATCATTTGCGTAGTCTTCACTGACGGTATCTCTTTTTAGCTCGAACCATTCTGCCGCGACACTAAAAAGTGTAGTTTCTCGTTCAAGTAACTTATTTGCCAGCTCATTGTCTCTGTGTGTTTTAGGATCAATACTTTCAGCAACTAGTTGCCTCATTTCTCTTACTTTGTTGCGTGCAGAAGATAGCGTGATATCTGGGTATTTTCCTAGACCTAGATTTTTCCGCTTTTTGGTTATTGGGTGGATATAATTAAACAGCCAAGACTTTGTGCCATTTGGCATTATTCTTAGTTGCAACCCGTTACCGTCATACAAAGCGAATTGCTTATCAGTAGGTTTGGTATTTTTGATTTTTGTATCAGAAAGGGGGGAGGTAGCTCTAGCCATCATCTATCCAAATTTATGTAACACAAATAAAGTAACACAGAAAAGGGTGTTACATTTGATGTTACACAAGCCGTGAGAAATAGTGAAATGCAATGAGACACTATGATCCTAACAAAGCTAGCCATCATAAGGCATTAGAACCAAAAACGGGACGCCCTGAGGCGTCCCGATACACGTGTTTGGTGGAGCTGGCGGGAGTTGAACCCGCGTCCAAAAATCATTCATCATTGGTACTACATGCTTAGTCGATCTTTAATTTCACCAGCAACCTGCGAACCGACACGCTAGTTAAAGGCTAACCTGAATTGTTATTCGCGCTTTTCCTCTCAGGTGGGAGAATCCGCGCTAGCTAGTTTGGGTTTGATCTCTTATTGGTCCCCGTCTTACGAGCGGAAGCTAGGGTAAGAGAGCTCTGAGCAGGTTATTAAGCTGCTAGTGCGTAGTTTTCGTCGTTTGCGACTATTTTTTTGCGGCTTTTAACGTGGCCAACCGCCCCACGGCATGCACCTCAGACTTCAAAATTCCTGTCGAATCCTAAATCAGCCCCAAGTGTTATTTGCATAGTACCAGAAAAGCATTGCCTGTCTAGCACTGTGCGTTTAAGTGCTTAAAATTAACGCAAATTACTCTTCATAATTCGTGCTTTATCTCTCGCCCAATCTTTTTCTTTCATATCAGTACGTTTATCGTGCAGCTTTTTACCTTTCGCGACACCAACTTTAATCTTCGCCCAAGAGCGAGACCAGTAAAGCGCGGTTGCGACAAGTGTCATGCCTTCACGGTTAATACGACCGATAAGGTTATCGAGTTCTTTTCTCGACATTAGTAGTTTACGGATGCGTGTTGGGTTCGCCACGATATGAGTACTCGCTTGAGTTAGCGGAGTGATCGTCATACCACTGATGAATGCTTCGCCATCTCGGATGTAGACGTAGCTTTCTGCGATATTGGTTTTGCCTTCACGTAGGGATTTTACTTCCCAGCCTTGTAGCTCAAGCCCCGCTTCTATCTCATCATCGATGAAATATTCGTGGCGAGCTTTCTTATTAAGCGCAATGGTATTACTACCGGCTTTTGATTTATTCTTTGCCATAATGGCCTCATTATACGGATTGCACCCTAGTTGGGGAATCCTTTTTATTTGCGCTCTGGCCCAATACAATTAAAATTGCAGTTTGTGTTAATGTAACGCTGTCTTTAACAGGAGTCTATATGCCAAAGGTTACTCGTTCAGCATTAGTGTCGTTTAGTGCCGACCAGATGTTCAGCTTGGTCAATGATGTTGCTCGTTATCACGAGTTTTTGCCAGGGTGTTCTGGTTCACGTGTGATCGAATCTTCAGATTCAACTATGGTAGCTTCAGTTGATGTCTCTAAAGCGGGTATCAGCAAAACATTTACCACATCGAACCGCTTAGCGGATGGCGCTGAGATCTTGATGGAGCTGGTGGACGGCCCGTTTAAAAAGCTACAGGGCGGTTGGTATTTTACTCCGCTCGATGAGCAAGCGTGTAAGGTTGAGCTTAAGTTAGAGTTTGAATTCTCTAGCCGAATGATTGAAATGGCATTTGGTAAGGTTTTCAATGAGCTGACGAGTAATATGGTCAGTGCTTTTACTCAACGCGCGAAACAGGTCTACTAAGCCATGACTATTGAATCGGATATGATCCACGTAGAGGTTGTGTTTGCACTTCCGCATGAACAGCGTGTGTTTACTTTAGTAGTAAACAAGCACGCGACCGTTGAAGAGATCATTGCGCAGTCTGGCGTTTTGGAATTGTACCCAGAGATCGACTTAGCAAAAAACAAGGTTGGCGTATTCAGCCGCAACGTTAAGCTAGATGCGACGGTTCGCGATAAAGATCGTATCGAAATCTACCGAGCACTGTTAGCCGATCCAAAAGAGATCCGCCGTAAGCGTGCTGAGCAAGCGAAAGCAGCCGCAGCTAAATCGTAATGCTAAAAAAATTCGACTAAGAAGAGAGCTCGCAATGTTGGCGAGCTTTTTTGTGCCTGTTGGTTAGACACGCAGCTAATTTGTTAGCAGATATTAAAAAGCCTGCTCGTGTGAAGTGAGCAGGCTTTTGCGATTCATACCTTGTCGACTGGAAAGCTAGCGAAGGCTTTCGAAGAACTCATCACTGGCTTCAAAATCACCATTGATCGTTACTAGAGTGCCAGTGGCATCAAAGTTCACGACAAGGTTTTTCTGGATAGGGTCGTTATGGCCTTTTTGGTGGTGGTAAATGTAGTACCACGTATCTGGGTAGCCATTTTCGATAAGCATAGGTGAGCCCATAACGTAACGAACTTGTGTTTTTGTCATGCCAAACTTGAGCTGGTCGACAGCTTCTTGTTCAACATAGTTACCCTGATTGATGTCAATTCGATAAACCAACTTCTCTAGTAGAGAGCAACCGGTCAACATTGTTAGTGCAAGTGGAACTGCAACTAACCACTTTTTAATTCGCATAGTTTGAGATCTTTCTTCGCTAAAATACTGCCTGATAATAAACAAGCTCCAGCAAGAAGTAAAAAGCTCCTTGCGCTTTGAGCTTGTTATGACTAGCAATTTTGAATTAAGTTGCAAAATTGCCAAGAATTTTCGGTAAATTATCAGAAAGTTGCCGAATATGTAACCTATGCTGCGATTAATAACTCTTTTGCGTTGGCTAGTGTCGATTCGGTAATCTGGCTGCCACCAAGCAGTCGAGCAAGCTCTGAAACGCGTTGTTGTTCATCAAGCGTGTGCATTTGAGTCTCGGTTTTACCTGATTTCGTGTTCTTCGCTACAAACAGCTGTTGGTGACCGCAACCGGCAACTTGAGGTAAGTGCGTCACACACATCACCTGCGTAGATTCGCCCAGCTTACGTAGCATTTTTCCGACAACCGCAGCGGTTGGTCCACTGATACCTACATCGACTTCATCGAAAATCAGGCTTGGTGTATCCACTTTTTGCGCTGTGATCACCTGAATCGCTAGTGAGATTCGTGATAACTCGCCCCCAGAAGCCACTTTAGCAATGGGCTGCATTGGTTGACCAGGGTTGGTTGAAACAATGAAGGTCACGTTATCCATACCCAATGGGGAAGGGTGTGTGTTGGTGTTGTTCACTTCAATGGCAAATTGTGCTTTTTCCATGCTCAGTTCGTGCATGCTTTGCGTGATCAGCTTGTTGAGCTCTTTTGCGTAACGAATTCGAGATTTATGAAGCTTCTCTGATTTAGCCACGAACGACTGGTATTGGTTTTCTACCTCGTTTGCCAATTCTTCCAACTTTTCATCAGAGCAATCAAGCGCTTCAACTTGTTGTAATAAGTCTTGATGATGCTTATACAGTTCTTCAGGTAATACGTGATGTTTACGAGACATCGACATTACTTTTGAGAAGCGCTCTTCAACGTAAGCCATACGACCGGGATCGACATCAATGCCATCTAGGTATGTTCTTAACTCGTTATTGGTCTCTTCTATCTGAATAATGGCTTCAGACAACAAGTTTGGTAACTCAGCCAATCTTTCATCTAGCTCCGCTAACTGAATTAAGGAGTTATTGGCCGATTGCAGAATACCAAGCGCATTAACTTCTTCGCCTTCATAAATAAGCTCGATAGCTTGTTGGCAGGTTGTGGCCAGTTCTCCGCTATTGGAGAGGCGCTTATGCTCTTGTTCGAGGTCTTCATATTCTTCCTCCCCAATAGACAGCTCATTTAACTCTTTGATTTGGTATTCAAGAAGTTGTTTTTGAGCTTGGTTTTGCTGGCTATTTTCACGTAACTCTTTTAAGTGGTTATCGGCTTGTCGCCAGGCTTGGTAAGCATTACGTGTCGATTTCAATAGGTTCAAGTGACCTGCGTATTGATCAAGCATGGCCATTTGGTAATCGCTTTTCATCAGCTGATGGTGCGCGTGTTGACCATGAATGTTGATCAACAGCTGTCCAAGCGATTTTAATTGTGAAAGAGGCACGGGACTGCCGTTGATGAATGCGCGAGAACGACCTTCTTTAGAGATGGTTCTGCGTAGGATGCATTCACCGCCATCAAGCAGTTCATTGTCTTCTAACCAGCGGGTAGCATGCAGATTGTTCTCAAGTAAAAAAGCGGCACTGACTTCGGTTTTTTCTTCACCTTGTCGAACCATTCCTGCATCAGATCTTCCTCCAAGACACAAGCCTAAAGCGTCGATAGCGATAGATTTACCCGCACCAGTTTCTCCGGTGATTGTTGTCATGCCTTTAGAGAGTTCTAGCTGTAAAGACTTAACAATAGCGAAATTATTAACACTTAGATGAGCCAGCATTTTTATTTACCTGTATAACTGAACAATACTGTATATAAGCTCAGTATATACTGTTTCTTTATACAGTAAAGTCAGCAGGTGAAAATTTTTTGCGACAGATCTCAGAATTGAGGTTGTTCGTAGATCACTGAAACCGCAGTAGATTCCCAACTTAGTTGTTCCTCCTTCTTGGGAATGACGGTTTAGTATGTGCTTGGGATGAGTCACCGACACTCCCTTAAATGACGAAGGAGCGTGGTAGGGAATCTGTTTTGTGCGTTGGTATTTGTAAGATGAAGAGATTCCAGATACCTCGTTCCTCGGTTCTGGAATGACGTTTAATTTTGAGTTTTGTTATTCGTTGCTGTCATTCCCTATAGCGACGAAGGAGCGTGGTAGGGAATCTGTTTTGTGCGTTGGTATTTGTAAGATGAAGAGATTCCAGATACCTCGTTCCTCGCTTCTGGAATGACGATTATTTTTGAGTTTTGTTATTCGTTGCTGTCATTCCCTACAGCGACGTAGGAGCGTGGTAGGGAATCTGTTTTTTGCGTTGGTATTTGTAAGATTAAGAGGTTCCAGATATCTCGTTCCTCGATTCTGGAATGACGATTATTTTTGAGTTTTGTTATTCGTTGCTGTCATTCCCTATAGCGACGAAGGAGCGTGGTAGGGAATCTGTTTTTTGCGTTGGTATTTGTAAGATGAAGAGATTCCAGATATCTCGTTCCTCGGTTCTGGAATGACGTTTTATTTTTGGTTTTGTTGTTCGTTGTCGTCACTCCTTACAGCGACGAAGGAGTGTGGTAGGGAATCTGTTTTTGTTAGTGCTTATTTAATGCTCTTGGTTTTTCAGCCTTTGTTAATTTTAAGAGCTTGATATCAAGGGGGAAGGATGAAGCAACCTGCAATTTACATTCTAGCTAATCGTTCGAATTCAGTTTTATACATAGGCGTTACTGGGAACCTTAAGCAAGGGGTTTGGCTACATAAAGCGGGAGAGATAGAGGGTTTTACTAAGAAGTACAATGTTCACAAGTTAGTCTATTTTGAAGTTTTCGAAGACTTTAGAGCTGCGATTGATAGAGAAAAACAGCTAAAGAAATGGAATCGTTCATGGAAGGAAGCGTTGATTAGTGAGTTGAACCCTAGTCGAAGTGATCTCTACTACGAACTATTATGAGATTCCAAACTCAGTCGTTCCTCCTTCTTGGAAATAACGATGTTTTGAGGGTTGCTAGGAATCGTCATTCCCTACGGCGACGAAAGAGCGTGAAAGGGAGTCTCTCAGGCAATAAAAAAGGCTGACGAATGTCGTCAGCCTTTCAAATTTTGGTTATTACTAAAGTCGCTTTTCTTTTAGAACAGCTTACTCGACCAGCCTAGTTTGTTACGTAGAACATGGTAGTAATTGTAGTCTTTAGGGTGGATCAGCTTGAGCACATTAGGGCTTTGGTAAATGTGGATCTCATCACTAGGAGAAACCGGTAGCGAGATTTGGCCATCGCAGCTGACTTCCTGTGTACCGCGGTTATCAGGCGATACGATAAGCTTGATACGACGCTTGCCATCCACCACCAGTGGGCGGCTTGAAAGGGTGTGCGGGAACATTGGCACTAATGAAATTGCATTCAGGCTAGATGACAGGATAGGGCCGCCGCCAGAAAGCGAGTAGGCGGTAGAACCTGTCGGGGTTGAGACGATCAAGCCATCAGAGCGCTGTGAGAAGGCGAAGCTGTCATCGATATACACTTCGAACTCGATCATATGTGCGACTTGACCGGGGTGAAGTACTGCTTCGTTGAGTGCGGCGTTGTGGCTTTTTATTTGGCCATGACGATGAATTTCAGTTTCAAGTAAGAAGCGCTCTTCTTCCATGAATTCACCCTTGAGTACATCAGTCAGCGCGCTCTGGAAGTTTTCAGGGTTGAGATCGGTAAGGAAACCTAGGTTACCTCGGTTTACGCCAATCACTGAAATATCGAAACGTGACAAGATTCTAGCGGCACCGAGCATATTTCCGTCACCACCCACCACAATGGCGAGATCGGCGCGTTTACCTAATTCAATTAGGCTAGAAAAATGTTCTTGTGGGATATCGTCTAAAATTGTAGCGAGTCTGTCATCCACAAACACTTGATAACCCTCAGTACTTAACCACTGATAGAGCTCTCTATGAGTCTGAATTGCTTGCTGATCTCGAGGTTTACCAATAATGGCGATGACTTCAAATGGCTTTTTCATAACGTTTCCAAACGAATTAGGCTTGAATCAAAATTCTTCATCCCCATAATAAAGGCAAGTTGAACGTCTATGCGAGTGTTTTATATCAATTTGGGGTGCAAACACACCTGTCACTTGCATTGAAAACGAATTCTGGAGAGATCATGAGCAACGAAGAAAACAAAGTAACGGAAGAAGAGCTAGATCAAATCATTGCTGAAGCTGAGAAAGTTGAAGAAGCTGAGCTAAATGAAGAGTCTGTTGATGAGCAAGAAGCAAAAATCGCTCAACTAGAAGCTGCACTACTTTCTAGCGAATCTAAAGTGAAAGAGCAGCAAGATTCTGTTCTTCGCGCAAAAGCTGAAGTTGAAAACATGCGTCGCCGTAGCGAGCAAGAAATTGATAAAGCGCGTAAATTCGCTTTGAACAAGTTTGCTGAAGGTCTACTTCCTGTCATCGACAACCTAGAGCGTGCAATGCAAGCGGCAGATGCTGAAAACGAAGTGGTTAAGCCACTGTTTGAAGGTGTTGAGCTAACGCACAAAACGTTCGTAGACACAGTTGCTAAGTTTGGTCTTAAAGAGATCAACCCTGAAGGTGAAGTGTTCAACCCTGAATTCCACCAAGCGATGTCTATTCAAGAAAGCCCAGATCACGAATCAAACACGGTTATGTTCGTAATGCAAAAAGGTTACGAGTTAAACGGTCGTGTGGTTCGCCCTGCGATGGTTATGGTTGCTAAGTAATGACGTGTTACGCTGCCAAGTGATTGAGTAGCGCATTGACTGAGTAAGTCGCGGCGACAAAATAAATCACTGGTTTACGTTAAATGAAAAGAGAGGCATATGCCTCTCTTTTTTTGTGCCTATAACTTGAGACCCCACGTAAATAGTCATCAAAACCGCATTAAGAATGTTGTTCTTTTTATATTACCCAGAACAATGATTTAGAGTTTTATATTATGAAACTGGTTGTTAATGAGGAAATGTTTTGATGTCACACTTGTAATGTTTTTGTAAATAAATGCTTTTAATTGTTATCTTTGTATGTAAAATCCACTGCGATATAGCGATTTCAGTCGCATATATAACTATAAAAGTACAAATTTCAAACACAACAAACTGGAGAAGAACGATGGACAAATCGCTCTCAAGTAAGATTTTTGTAGGCTTGTTTGCCGGCCTACTTATTGGTACTGCTATTCAGTACCTATTCAACGGTATTGCAGTATTTGATACTTACCTGCTAGGTCTAGCAGAAGGTGTCGGTGGTATGTTTGTCTCTTTGATCAAACTATTGGTTGTTCCACTGGTATACGTATCTATCGTTTGCGGAATTGTTGAATTGAAAGACATCCGTTCTTTCGGTCGCCTAGGTGGTAAAACTTTTGCTCTTTACATTATCAACACCATCATCGCGATTTCTGCAGCCCTAACTGTTGGCCTTATTTTCCAACCGGGTGCTGGTGCAGATTTAGCCGGAACGATCTCTGAGACAGTTCAACTAACAACAACTGAAACTCCAGATATCTTCTCTCTTGTTGTGAACATCGTTCCTAGCAACCCAGTTCAGGCGTTTGCAAGCGGCGACATGCTACAGATCATCTTCATGGCAATTTTGACTGGTCTTGCTATTCAGGCTCTTGATTCACGTGGCGGTCCAGCGATCAAAACGTTCAAGATGGCTAACGAAATCATGATGAAGCTTATCGGCCTAGTAATGAGCTTGGCGCCATTTGGTGTATTCGCTCTGATGATTCAACTAGGTGCGACACTGAACGCCGAGACACTTATGTCTGTAGCTGGCTATGTAGCGCTTGTTGTTGCGATGCTAGTGTTCTGGATTTTCTTCTTCTACCCAATGATGGTTGGTATCGCGACAGGTATTACGCCTAAGCAATTCCTACGCGCAACTCGTGAGCAAATCCTTTTCTCACTATCGACGGCAAGTTCGAACGCGACTATCCCAGTAACAATGCGCACTCTAACTGAAAAGCTTGGTGTATCAAGATCTGTGGCAGGTTTCGGTGTTCCACTGGGTGCGACAATGAACATGTCTGGTGTTTCTATCTACATCGCACTCGCGACAATGTTCGTAGCAAACGCATTCGGTCAACCAATCAACACGGCTGACATCTTTACTCTGGGTCTAACTATCTTGCTTCTGTCTATCGGTGCTGGTGGTGTTCCAGGTGGTGGTGTTGTAATGGTCGGTGTTCTATTGCACCAACTAGGTTTACCACCAGAAGGTCTAGCTATCATTGCTGCGGTAGACCGTATCAACGATATGTTCTGTACTTCTTCTAACGTAGTGGGTGATACAGCGGTTAACACTATTGTTGCTAAGTCTGAAGGCGAAATCGGCGTTGAAACACACGAAGAAGCTGAGCTAAAGAAAGCAGAAGCGTAATCAGAGATTTTCCTCTATAGATGAAATCTAAGTGGAAAGCCTGAATAGACAAACGGAGCCTAAGTGGCTCCGTTTTTTATTGGGTGATAACCCTAGTTACTGGGCTTATGTGAAGGTAATGATATGTATTCGTGTCTAACCATTCCTTTTATCAAAATAAATGTGAAAAAATCCAGTATCCCCCTTGAAAAGGATTCGTGAGCCCTTATCTATGGTGCATACGAAAGCAAATTACATTTGCACTTAAATTTGTGTATTAGGGTTGAATCCCTGATTACTACCCCCCACATAGTGGGTATAGCAAAAAACTAAATAGAATTTATTCGGAGAAAGCCTGATGGGTCGAATCATTGGTATTGATTTAGGTACTACTAACTCTTGTGTTGCTGTTCTTGACGGTGACAAACCACGCGTATTAGAAAATGCTGAAGGCGAACGCACAACAGCATCGGTAATCGCATACACTGAAGGCGAGACGCTAGTTGGTCAACCTGCGAAACGTCAAGCTGTTACTAATCCTCAAAACACGCTATACGCGATTAAGCGTCTAATCGGTCGTCGTTTTGAAGATGAAGAAGTTCAACGCGATATCGAAATCATGCCTTTTAACATTGTTAAAGCTGATAACGGTGATGCATGGGTTGAAGCGCAAGGCCAAAAGATGGCTGCTCCTCAAGTATCTGCTGAAGTTCTTAAGAAAATGAAGAAAACAGCTGAAGACTTCCTAGGCGAAGAAGTAACTGGCGCAGTAGTAACTGTTCCTGCTTACTTCAACGATGCTCAACGTCAAGCAACGAAAGATGCTGGCCGTATCGCTGGTCTAGATGTTAAACGTATCATCAACGAACCTACTGCTGCTGCTCTGGCTTACGGTCTAGACAAGCAAGGTGGTGATCGCACTATCGCTGTATACGACCTTGGTGGTGGTACATTCGATATCTCTATCATCGAAATCGATGAAGTAGAAGGCGAGAAGACTTTCGAAGTTCTTTCAACTAACGGTGATACTCACCTTGGTGGTGAAGATTTCGATAACCGCATGATCAACTACCTAGTAGATGAGTTCAAGAAAGAGCAAGGTATCGACCTTAAAGCTGATCCACTAGCAATGCAGCGTGTTAAAGAAGCAGCAGAAAAAGCGAAAATCGAGCTTTCTTCTACTACTCAAACTGACGTAAACCTACCTTACGTTACTGCAGATGCGACTGGTCCTAAGCACATGAACATCAAAGTGACTCGCGCGAAGCTTGAGTCTCTAGTTGAAGACCTAGTTCAACGTTCTCTTGAGCCACTAAAAGTTGCTCTAGCAGATGCTGACCTATCTGTAGGCGAAATCACTGACGTTATCCTAGTAGGTGGTCAGACTCGTATGCCTATGGTTCAAGCTAAAGTAACTGAATTCTTCGGTAAAGAGCCACGTAAAGACGTGAACCCTGACGAAGCTGTTGCAATGGGTGCTGCTGTTCAAGGTGGTGTACTAGCTGGTGAAGTTAAAGACGTTCTTCTTCTAGACGTTACTCCTCTATCTTTCGGTATCGAAACGATGGGCGGCGTAATGACTAAGCTTATCGAGAAAAACACAACTATCCCTACTAAAGCGGATCAAGTGTTCTCTACAGCTGAAGACAACCAAAGCGCAGTAACTATCCACGTTCTTCAAGGTGAGCGTAAGCAAGCGACTTACAACAAGTCTCTTGGTCAGTTCAACCTAGAAGGTATCCAACCAGCACCACGTGGCATGCCACAAGTTGAAGTAACATTCGACCTAGATGCTGATGGTATCCTGAACGTATCTGCTAAAGATAAAGCGACAGGTAAAGAGCAGAAGATCACTATCCAAGCATCAGGCGGTTTGTCTGAGGAAGAGATCGAAGCAATGGTTCAAGAAGCAGAAGCTAACAAAGAAGCTGACAAGAAGTTCGAAGAGCTAGTAACTGCACGTAACCAAGCTGACCAAATGATTCACGGCACTAAGAAGCAAGTAGAAGAAGCTGGTGAAGCTCTACCTGCAGACGAGAAAGCTAAAATCGAAGCAGCTATCGAAGCTCTAGAATCAGTTAAGTCTGGTGACGACAAAGAAGCTATCGACGCTAAAGTTCAAGAACTTATGCAAGCAGCTCAAAAGCTAATGGAAATTGCTCAACAGAAAGCTCAAGCTGAACAAGCTGGTGCTGACGCTGGTGAACAACCTAAGCAAGACGACGATGTGGTAGACGCTGAGTTCGAAGAAGTTAAAGAAGACAAGAAATAATTTCGTTGCAGAGTAGCCTGATTTCGTTGTCGGAAGTGCTTACCTACTAACGTAGGCTCCGCGCTTCCTCCTAGAGCTCAAGCTATCTGCTTAGAAATTTGTCTCAAAGACTTATTATTGCGGGCGTCAGAGGTAACTCTCACGCCCGTAAATTTGTATTTAGACTTGTCGATCTAGATAATAGCTTTATTCGGCGTTTCAGCCGACAGAACTTTTATCTAGATTGATACACAGACTGCTGAAGTGATCATTCGGCAGTAGCAATTATTTTGGTGACCTAGAACATGTCAAAACGTGATTTTTACGAAGTATTAGGCGTAAGCCGCGATGCATCAGAGCGCGATATTAAAAAAGCGTACAAACGCTTAGCGATGAAATTCCACCCAGACCGTAACCAGGGTGATGACAGCGCAGCAGACAAATTTAAAGAAGTAAAAGTAGCGTACGAGATCCTAACCGATGCTCAAAAGAAAGCAGCTTACGACCAATACGGCCACGCAGCTTTTGAACAAGGTGGCATGGGTGGCGGCGGTTACGGCGGCGGTGGCCAAGGTGACTTCGGCGATATCTTCGGTGACGTATTTGGCGATATCTTCGGCGGCGGTCGTCGTGGTGGTGGTCAAGCGCGTGCACAACGTGGTTCTGATTTGCGTTACAACATGGAGCTTTCTCTAGAAGAAGCCGTTCGTGGTGTATCTAAAGAGATTGAAGTACCAACACTTGTTGAATGTGACATTTGTGATGGTAGCGGCGCGAAAGCGGGTTCTTCTGCACAAACGTGTGGTACTTGTCATGGCCACGGTCAGGTACAAATGCGCCAAGGTTTCTTTGCGGTTCAACAGACTTGTCCTACTTGTAATGGTAAAGGCAAGATCATCAAAGATCCATGTAACTCATGTCATGGTCAAGGTCGCAAACAGAAGACGAAAACGCTTAACGTTAAGATCCCAGCAGGTGTTGATACAGGTGATCGCATTCGTCTATCTGGCGAAGGCGAAGCAGGGGAGCACGGCGCTCCAGCTGGCGACTTGTACGTACAAGTACACGTAAAAGAGCACAATATCTTTGAGCGTGACGGCAACAACCTTTACTGCGAAGTGCCAGTAAGCTTCTCTATGGCTGCTTTAGGTGGTGAAGTTGAAGTTCCAACACTCGATGGCCGTGTAAACCTTAAAGTGCCAGAAGAGACACAAACGGGCCGTATGTTCCGTATGCGTGGCAAAGGCGTGAAAGGCGTTCGTGGCGGCGGTGTGGGTGACCTAATCGTTAAACTAGTGGTTGAAACACCGGTTAAGCTAAGCTCTCGTCAAAAAGAACTACTGCGCGAATTTGAAGAAACATGTTGTGGTGAAGCTGCAAGCAAGCACAAGCCAAAATCTGAAGGTTTCTTCAGCGGCGTGAAAAACTTCTTTGATGACCTAACTAAGTAATCAGTTCAGTGATTTGGTAGCTTAAGTTACTAATAAAAAATAAAACCTGCTCATGTAGCAGGTTTTTTTGTGTCTGAAGATAGTGTTTTCAAAGTGATGTTATACCTTTGGCTTCAGATTTTACGCGGCTCCTGATTTCTACATTACTTCCAACACGCTTGAGGCTCTGAAACACCTGAGTGATGTAACTCCAGAATATCAGTCGGTGAGTCTAAGCAGTCATCATTTGTCTGTGGTGCGCGTGGTTCTGCTTGAATGGAGTATGAGGTACTGCTAGCCGAAATTGTTAGTGTGTACCTGCTTGTATCGGTATCGCAAAACGAGCACGTCCCTCCAGAAACTATGTTTCCAGCAGCCGTGGCATAATTTCCGGCGTAAGCACTCTCAAGTTCAAGTTGAATTTTTGCCATATCTCCTATCGCTGTCATTCGATGCGATTTTAAAACATGGCTTGTGTAGCTTGGATAAGCTATTGCACTGAGTACTCCTACAATGGCAACAGCGATCAATAATTCGATCAGTGTCATTCCTTTCATACTTAAATTGTTGTTGTTACATCTTTTTATTCGAATCTTCACGAGTAGTTTCCTTTCATAACCCTGTCCATTTTTCTCGGGTGGTAGCATCGGTGCAAGATTAAATATTATTACGCACCTGATTACATAGGAATTTGGGAAATGACTCGCGGGTTTACTTTATTAGAGCTGTTAATAACGGTGTCGATACTGTCGATATTGGTAGCGACGGCTGCTCCGAGTTTTAGTTCAGTCACCCAAACAGTCAAGATCCAGCGCCTTGCTGGGGAGTTGAATGGTTTCTTAGTACAGGCAAAGTCTGAGTCTGTGAAAAGAAATCAAAAACTCTGGGTACATTTCTCGATGGCTAAAAATGAAGAGCAATCGACAGGGGAGTGGACCATATGGTTGAAACCTACGGAAGACCTGTCTGGCGATACATTGCTGATGTTGTCGGGAGAAGCGTTTCGAGATTTATCGCTTTCTCATAACTACACCGGTGCAAAAGTCAGCTTTGAAAGTGTCAGAGGAAGACCTGCTAGAGGTACGATTTACTTGTCTCCTAAAAGAGCTTCAAGCGACCGGCTTTTGATTAAATTATCCAGCCCACCGGGACGAATTAAGGTTTGCGGCGAGTTGAGTGCTCAGTATGGCTATTATGCTTGTTAAGCCTCGAACCAGAAGCTTGCGGAAGCAAAAGGGCGCATCACTCATTGAATTGATGGTTGCTTCAGTTATTGGTGTGTTCGCGATTTCGATTATCGGCAGCGTTTTTATAACGGGGCACAGAATTGCTCAAGATAAAGGCATTGAATTATTACTGCTGCAAAACCTAACCAGCACCATTCAGATAATGAAAGAAGATATTCAACGAGCAGGCTACGATGGCTCAAATGGTGAATCCCTTAAGTTATCAGGTGCCGTTAACACGATTAATGTTAGCGCTGGTGTTGAGGTGGGGTTCGTCTATTTCAAAGAGGGATCAACTGACGGCAAAAATTATAGGAATATCGTGTACAAAAAGGAGGGGACTCGATTGAAAATTTGTGAAAAGGGCGTCCTTACTCCTGTAGGAATTCTATCTCACGATCAAGTTTCTTTATGCTACTCACTTTTCGACGATAGTATTATTTCCGTCGATGATTTATCAATATCCTCGCACGTGTTGAGCAAAAATGGGGTGAGCACCACGCTCACTGATGTGAATATTATTGCGTCAATCCCAAGTGCTGGGATTTCCAAGAGCGTCGCTATAACCGTTAAGCAAAGGAATTGGCAATGACCTCAGTAAAGCCGCAAGTTGGAGTGGCTACGTTACTAATGACCTCAGTTTTAGTATTGAGTGCTCTAATTGTTACTTTGGGTACTTATCGCAGTGTTTTTCATCAAATTAAGGTGGCGCAGAATGAAGTACAAGTACGTAAAGCTCATTGGCTCGCTGAGGCTGGGTTAGAGTGTGGTTTTACTCACATTGCAGAAAATGACCTTACGGCTATCCCTAATGACTTAATGAACTATTGTCAGCAGTCGAAAGTCCTTACGTTGAAATCAGACAATCTAACGTCGAATATACTAGCGTCGAGTACTCACTATTTGTCTTTAAACAAAGAGATAAGTTTTAACAATTCGTCGGGGCTAGGGGCGATGCAAACCAATTCGAGTTTGGAGTTTATTTCTGATCACAATATCGATATTACCCCAGATATTAGTCTTACTGCGGTCGGTGGTATTAACGAATGTGTGTCTGTTCGGTTCTTAGATAGTGTGATCTATAAAAACCAAGGCGGCGGGCGTTTAAAGACAATCACACCTACGGGCGGTCTCCCTCCTTTTCCTACCTTTGAGTCTTGCCAACCGACAACCGATATTAACCGCAATGCAACCATTGATTCAGTTGGGTCATTGCCTTCAAATGCTTTTCAATCAGATTTCAAATTTGACCCAGCCATCGATACGTTCTCCAATTATTTTGGGGTACCTAAAACGCCAGAAAATATTGATCAGCTTAAGCGTGATTACCATGTGATTGACCTTATGGACCGAACGGTATCTCCGCCCAAGCATACTGATTTGGTCAATGGAAAGTATCAAGGCAATAAATGTAGTCAAGCGATTAATAATGCCTTTGCAAGTGGTAAAGATAAGGTATGGGTGATAGGTGACTGTGTGGTCTATCATCCTGCAATTAATGTGGTAGAACCTATCCCCGGTGTTATTACGCCACGTTCATTGGTGATTCAAGATGGCATCGTTGCGAACGGTAATGCAAGTGTGTTTGATGGTTCCTTTTATCACCTAAATGATATGAGCATATACGACGAACCAGCCTCTCCTGATGTTGATACGGACCTATTGAGCGGCTTATGGGCCAAAGTTCCAAATACGATACCTATCGCCGGCTTAGTGCAGAGCAATTCGGTTTATATTGGATTTGCTTCTTTTTTCCCCAAGGGAGGGATGTTCTTTGATTCAGTTGGCGGGCTATCGACAATTCAAGGTTCGATTAACTTAGATTACACAGGCGAATACAACCCCCATAGTGTTCCTTTGAAAGCCAAATGGAAAAAGGGATCATGGAATGACTTATAAACAACGAGGTTTCAGCTTGATAGAGGTACTTATCTCTTTTCTGCTCATCGGTGTTGCTTCGTTAGGGTTGGTTAAGCTACAGGTCTATGCAGAACAAAAATCGGATTACGCGCTGCACAGTGTAGAAGCGCTTCACTTTGCTGAAAGGCAGATGGAGTATTATCGAACTCGTGTATCGGATGTGGGGGGAGCTGTAGGGTTAATCCTTTTTACGGATCTCAATCAAGCGGACTACTGTCGCAATGCGACAAGTTCGGATCCTTTATCTGGTTTGTCGGGCTCTGGGTATACGATGAGCTGTGAGGTGACAAATGCCAGTGGTGCCTTGTCTCACGCTTTGAAAAACATTACGGTGACTGTTGCATGGCGAGATCGCATGAACCGTGCGCAAAGTATTCACCTCGAAACTATGCTCTCCAAATACAGTGAGTTTGATTGATCTATTAAGCAAACGTTTACTGCATGCCAAGCCCTACGCTTCTCCTTTACTGGTAGTTTTCACTCCTCGGACATTGTTTACGTGCCAGTTAAAACTCTGTATATGGAATGGTGTTTTTTGTGTTTTTATATTGTTGCTGTTGTACAGTATTTTTGCAAAATATGTCTCCATTTATGGAAAATGATGTGGAACCTTGTGCTTTTTAACAGCGACTTTAATAGAATATGTGCTGTACCAATAGGCCATGGTCAAAACTTATATTAGGCCTAAACAAACAACATCACATATGGAGTTACAATGAGTAACCAAGCCGTAAAAAAAGCACCATCGACTGAGAAGATCAGTGGTATGGACCGCTTTCTAAACTTCATTGAACGCGCCGGCAACAAAATTCCAGACCCAGCAATTCTGTTCTTCTGGGCTCTAGTTATTGTATGGGTAGCATCTGCACTTTTATCGAATCTTTCATTCGACTTAATCAACCCTCAAACGGGTGCTGCTCTTGAAGTAAACAACCTACTTACTGGTGAAGCGCTTGCTAGCTTCCTAGCGAATATGGTTACCACGTTCACAGGCTTCGCACCGCTAGGCATCGTACTTGTTGCTATGCTAGGTGTTGGCGTTGCTGACTCTTCAGGCTTCATTACGACTGGCCTTAAGAAGATGCTTAACTTCACGCCAGCTAAGTTGCTAACGCCAATGCTAATTCTTGTTGCTATCGTGTCTCACACAGCAGCAGATGCAGGTTACGTTCTAGTAATCCCTCTTGGCGGTATCATCTTCCACGCAGCGGGTCGTCACCCTCTAGCGGGTATTGCAGCAGCGTTTGCTGGTGTATCCGGTGGTTTCTCAGCGAACTTCATTCCTTCAGGTATTGATCCGCTACTCGCAGGTTTCACTCAAACAGCGGCAAACGTTCTTGACCCTGCATACGTGATCAACCCTCTAGCGAACATCTTCTTCACTGGTTTGTCTTCAATTCTAATTGTGGCAATTGGTTGGTACGTTACAGAGAAAATCATCGAGCCTCGTCTTGCTAATACGCCTGTCGATGAAGATGCAGAACAAGCACCTGATCTAGGTACGTTTACAGCCATTGAATCTAAAGCATTCAAATTCGCTGGTTGGGCAATGGTTGCTGGTATTGGTCTGCTTATCGCGGCTCTAATGCCTGAAAACTCAGCACTTCGTTCACCAGAAGGCGAACTAACGGCGTTCTCAGCACCAGTAATGAAGTCTATCGTTCCTCTGATCTTCATCCTGTTTATTATTCCGGGTATCGTCTACGGCCGTGTAGCGGGTACCTTCAAGAATAGTAATGATGTTATCAAAGCAATGTCTGAGACGATGGCAACGATGGGCGCATACATTGTAATGTCGTTCTTCTGTGCTCAGTTCCTATCAGCATTTGCTCAATCAAACATCGGTACTATGCTGGCGCTTTACGGTGCTGAAGGCTTGAAAGCAATGGATCTTCCTGGTGAAGCAACGGTTGTTGGTATGATTCTACTAACGGCTTCAGTTAACCTTCTTGTAGGTTCAGCTTCAGCTAAGTGGGCTCTTATTGGTCCTATCTTAGTTCCTATGTTAATGGTTGTGGGTATCTCTCCTGAGCTATCTCAAGCGGCTTACCGTGTAGGCGATTCAGTGTCTAACATCATCTCTCCACTGATGGTGTTCTTCCCACTGGTTGTTGTTTACTGTCAACGTTACGTTAAGTCGACAGGTATCGGTACTCTAGCTTCTCTAATGATGCCATTCTCGATTGCTATGCTAATCGGTTGGTCTATCTTCTTGCTAGGTTACTGGGCTCTTGGTATCCCGCTAGGTATCCAAGCTCCTTACACTTACACAATGTAAGATAAGTAATAGAAGCAAAAGTTAGTAAGATAAAATCATCGAAGCCCGCACCGAAATGTGCGGGTTTTTTTTTGCTATTTTTTTCTGTTTTTTTTATCCAAGATTTTTATAGCCAAGACTTTTTATATCCCAAACTTTCTATATCCCAAACTTTTTATATTCAAAATAAAGGCACTCAGCTTATACTCCGGATTACGGCTAATTGTTGGCCGGTAAATTTAGGAAATCCAAGCCACATGAAGATTCTGCTTTTAGTAGGGTTAATTGTTTTAAATGGTCTGTTTGCCATGTCAGAGATTGCACTGGTAGCAGCAAAGAATAGTCGGCTGAAACGCTTAGCCGAAAAACATCGCTCCGCTCAGGTTGCTCTTGAGCTCAAAGAAAATCCAACCCGCTTCCTTTCAACCATTCAAATCGGTATTACGGTAATCGGCCTACTCAGCGGTATTGTGGGTGAGGCGACGCTTTCTGCTCCACTGGCCGTTCAACTTGAACTGTGGGGACTCGATCCAACACAAGCGAATATCCTGTCTACCACGGTAGTCGTTGTGGGTATTACTTACTTCGCGATTGTTGTAGGTGAGCTAGTACCAAAACGTTTTGCTCAATCTCAATCTCAAGCTGAAAACATTGCTGTGCTAGTCGCGCTGCCTATCTTCTGGTTATCTAAAATTGCGACGCCGTTTGTGTTTGCGTTGTCTGCTTCTACGGAAGGTATTCTCAAGTTAATGGGACGTGGTGGCGAAGAAGACAGTGTGACGGAAGATGATATTCATGCACTCGTGAAAGAAGGCTCGGAATCTGGTGTGATTGAACGTGGCGAGCAAGAGATGATTCGCAATATCTTACAGCTTGATGACCGTTTGGTGAGCTCGTTGATGACGCCACGTCGAGACGTCGACTTTCTGGATATTAGCCAACCGGTTGAGCAGATATTTAAAAAGCTGCGCAGTTCAAAGCATAGTGTGTTTCCATTGTGCCAAGACCACCTAAATAAAGTGGTCGGTACGGTGTCAGCCAAAGCCTTATTGAATCAGGCGGGCAATTTAAATATTCAAGTGATCATGGGGCTATCTCGCTCTCCGATCTATGTTCCAGAATCGATGAAGGCTTTACGTCTGCTTGGCTATTTTAAAGAGTCGGGTACAGAGATGGCATTCATTGTTGATGAATATGGCGATGTTCAAGGCCTTGTGACTCATTACGATATCCTAGAGGCGATTGCGGGCGAACTATCAAATAACCCGAAAGACCTGTGGACAGAGCAAGTGGAAGATGGATTGCTGGTGGATGGATTGATTCCTATCAGTGAACTGAAAAACCGCTTAGAGCTGTCGGATTTTGAGGGGGAAAGCGAGAGCTTCCAAACGTTGAATGGCCTAGTGACTTGGTTAATAGGGCGCTTACCTGATGCAGGTGAAGTTGTTCAATACCAGCAGTGGCAGTTTGAAGTTATCTCTGTTGAGAACAATCGCATTGTGAGTATCAAAGCGACGCAAATAGCCGATGACATAGAAGGCGCCAATAGCTAGCGATCCGCCTAATCAGTAAGCGGCGATTGTTCATTGCCTCTTATCTCTTTATTGTTCATTATCACGAAGATTAGGTATGCTTCACCGCATACCTATTTTCGTTTTTATCCTTTGTTTTCTGGAGCTCCCTTTGTCAGACCATCAATTCAGCCCTCAAGATGAAATCTTCATGCGACGCGCCATCGAGGTAGCTAAGCAAGCAGAAAAAGAGGGAGAGGTTCCCGTTGGTGCTGTTCTAGTGAAAGATGGGGAGGTTATCTCTGAAGGATGGAACCGCTCGATTGGCTGCCACGATGCAACCGCACATGCAGAAATCGAAACCTTGCGTAAAGCAGGTCAAGCCTTGGAAAACTATCGCTTACTTGATACCACCTTGTATGTCACCTTAGAACCGTGCCCAATGTGCGCTGGTGCCTTATTACACAGCCGAGTAAAGCGCATTGTGTTTGGTGCTCCAGACTTAAAAGCGGGTGCAGCGGGTACGGTATTGAATCTCTTTGAAAGCCAAGCCTCATACCACTATGCCGATGTTGAGCATGGTTTGTTAGAGGAAGAGTGTCGTGAACAATTACAGGCGTTTTTTAAGCGCCGTAGAAAAGAGATCAAAGAGAAGCGAAAGCTTGAGCGTTTGCAGGAAGAGCAGCGTTTAGAATCCGATAAGGCAAGTAACAATAATAAGGTCAGTAACAAGAACAAGGTCTGTAACAAAAAATAGCAGCGAGCTTTCGGCACTCTCAATCATAAGAGTGCCAAGCAAACTTAGTTGGTCATTACTTTTACTCAGCAATCATCTGCATGAAAGCACGGTTGCGCCAAATGATCTTCTTCTTATTATTTGAAAGCATACGCTTACGACGGTTGGCAGCAACGGTCTTATCAAGGCGTTTCGATTTCAGTTTGTTCTTCATCATTTCAACGATTTCCTATTTGTCGTCTGGCTTTGTAAGTATGACTTCAGTTTTAATTATAGTGGTTATTTGTTTATAAGCTCTGCCACGAACTTAGCGTTGGCTTTCTGAACCACTATCGTGATGGCTAAGAGCTGAATGCAACAGAGCATTATGTCGCTTATGGTGTGACGTTATAAAGTTCGATTGTTACTGCAATATGACACACTGGATATCGCAGGCGTTTTGTTTGTTTTGGTCATTTATCGTGATGCAATAAAAAAGAGCAATGCTAAATGGCATTGCTCTTTTTCTTTTATTTGGAAGACTCAGCGTCGTTCACTGCGGATTCAGTTTCACTGATTGTTGATTCAGCATCTGATACCTCTAGAGGTGGGATAACGACCAAACCTTCAAGGCTCGCTTCTTCCTCTTTATTACGCTTATTTACATGGCCAATAATGCTCTGATAATAACGGCGAATGTTCTCAACGTAATTCCTTGCTTCATCACCACGCGCATACCCGTAACGAGTTTTGCTGTAGTACTTCTTCTGTCTTAGCAGAGGAAGCCTGTCTTTCACATCACCCCAAGCATCAGGATCACCGCCTTGTGCTTTGGTTAAGCGACGAGCATCCATCATGTGCCCATAACCTACGTTATATGAGGCAAGCGCAAACCAGATCTTTTCATGCTGAGTGATTGAGTCGGGCACTCGATTCACGATACGACGTAAATATTCAACACCGCCTTGTACCGACTGTTTCGGGTCGAGACGATTGGTTACACCAACGCTCTTCGCGGTAGGCAGTGTCAGCATCATCATGCCTCGAACACCGGTTGGAGAGCGTGCAACCGGATTCCAGTGTGACTCTTGGTATGCTAAAGCGGCAATCAAGCGCCAGTCAAATTCTTGAGAATATTTCTGAAATAGTGGCGACCATTTTGGCAGCTTGCTATCCAATGCACGGATAAATGCACGAGTATCAACGTAATCAAAAGTGCCGATATGGCCGATGTATTTTTCTTCCAGTGAAGCCAGTTCACCAGACTGTTTTAGGTTACCAAAGAACTCAATCAGTAATGCATAAAGGCTTTCATCTTCAGATTTCTGTAAATACCAAGAGATAGGTTGATCTTCTGTCAGTTCAAAAGCTAAGGCTACGTCTGGGTATAAACGTTGTGCGAGTGACAGCTCAATCGAGTCCGCAACAGTAAACAAGCGTTCACCAGTCGACACTTCTTTTAGCAGGTCATTGATGTCAGCATTACCTATTGCATCGTAGATAAAGTCATCGTGCTTGTTCTGGATCTGTTTTAGTGTTGGCTCAAAATGTGAGTCCTTCACTACCACCAAAGATGGCGTCAATGTTTCGGTAGATGCCGTTTCTTCTGATTCAGTTTGTGCTTTTACGAAATCAGCTTGACGCTTATTCTCGAACTTGATCAGTTGTTGAAGATTTCTTGGTCGCCACTGGCCTTTTTTGTATACGACCTGTTGGCTTACATAGTAATAAGCAGGTGCGGCACGATAAGCGCGTGTCAGTTTATTGTTTTGCGTTAAGCCGGTTGCGATAAGATCGATTTCGCCTTTCTTTAAGGCTGGAAAGAGGCCAGACAAACGGTAAGCGGGTTTAACCTCAAGCTTTACACCAAGCTCCTGCGCAAATTCACGCGCTAATTCGTAATCCAAACCAGCAGGGCCATCGGGACCAATGTAATAAGAGAGTTGGTTATTTAGGGTGCCGACGCGAAGAACGCCTCGCTCTCGTATCTGCTCAAGGACACTTTTAGGTTCTGACTCAATCTGGCATCCAGCCAACCCAACTAGGGCAATGGCAAGCAGAAGGAACTTAGACGAAAAGATGAGCGTAAATTTAGGCATCAAAATGAAATCTCGAAAAGTGGAAGCCCCTTTATACCAAACCCCGCAAGGCTGGCAAAGCAGGTTTATTTAAACAGTTGTAAAAGTGCTGATAAATGCAGCAAAAGTACCATTTACGCATAAAGATAAAAAAAATCACGCAAACGGTTGCTTTTGGTGTTACGTCACAAAAAGAAATGCTTTATAATGCGCTCGCATTGAAGAGGTGGAATCGGCATAGGTTTGGCAACCTTCGGGAATAGCTTCGAAGAAAACAGTTAGGTTGTTCCTATAACCCACTGAATTTATTCCAATACTACCTTAATCAACTGCATAAGAGACCTAAGCACATGAGAATTTTGCGTGGCTCCCCAGCTCTATCTGAGTTTCGTGTTAACAAGCTTTTAGAGCTTTGTCGTGAATTAAGCTTACCTGTAACAGGTATTTACGCTGAGTTTGCCCACTTTGCTGATCTAACGGCAGACCTAGATGAGTCTGAAGTTGAGAAGCTAGAAAAGCTACTGACTTACGGTCCAACGATTGAAGAGCATGAACCTGAAGGTTTACTGCTGCTTGCAACGCCACGCCCGGGCACTATCTCGCCTTGGTCTTCAAAATCAACAGATATCGCACACAACTGTGGACTGGCTAAAGTGTCACGTCTAGAGCGCGGTACTGCTTTCTACATTGAAACCTCTTCTGAACTTTCTGAGCTTCAACTTGTTGAGCTGAAAGCCATTCTGCACGACCGTATGATGGAAGTGGTTTTCACTGACTTCGAATCAGCGGCGGCACTGTTCACTGTTGCTGAGCCTGCTCCTTATGCGGAAGTTGACCTACTAACTGGTGGACGTAAAGCGCTTGAAAAAGCAAACGTTACCCTAGGTCTAGCACTTGCAGAAGACGAAATTGATTACCTTCTTGAAAGCTTCACTGAGAAGCTAGGTCGTAACCCGACTGACATCGAGCTAATGATGTTTGCACAAGCGAACTCAGAGCACTGTCGTCACAAGATCTTTAACGCTGATTGGACTATCGATGGCGTTAAGCAAGAAAAATCATTGTTCAAGATGATTAAGAACACCTTTGAAACGACACCAGAGCACGTTCTGTCTGCTTATAAAGATAACGCAGCGGTAATGACAGGTTCTGAAGTGGGTCGTTTCTTCCCAGATCCAGAAACTCGCCAGTACAACTACCACCAAGAAAAAACACACATCTTGATGAAAGTTGAAACGCACAACCACCCAACGGCAATCTCTCCATGGCCGGGCGCATCGACAGGTTCAGGCGGTGAAATCCGCGATGAAGGCGCGACAGGTATTGGCGGTAAGCCAAAAGCGGGTCTGGTTGCTTTCTCTGTATCTAACCTGAAAATTCCGAACTTCGTTCAACCTTGGGAAACAGACTTTGGTAAGCCAAGCCGTATCGTTACTGCTTTGGATATCATGCTTGAAGGTCCTCTTGGTGGCGCAGCATTCAACAACGAATTTGGTCGTCCAAACCTATTGGGTTACTTCCGTACTTACGAAGAGAAAGTAAACTCTCACGCAGGTGAAGAAGTACGTGGTTACCACAAACCAATCATGCTGGCTGGTGGTCTAGGTAACATTCGTGATGATCATGTTCAGAAGAAAGAGATCCCAGTAGGCGCAAGCCTAATCGTTCTTGGCGGTCCAGCAATGAATATCGGCCTTGGTGGCGGTGCTGCATCTTCAATGGATTCTGGTTCTTCTTCTGAAGACTTAGATTTTGCTTCTGTACAACGTGAAAACCCAGAAATGGAACGTCGTTGTCAGGAAGTTATCGACCGTTGTTGGCAGCTTGGTGATGCGAACCCAATCGCATTTATCCACGATGTGGGCGCGGGCGGCATCTCCAATGCTCTTCCTGAGTTAGTAGACGATGGCGAGCGTGGCGGTATCTTTAACTTACGTGACGTGCCAAACGATGAGCCGGGCATGAGCCCACTTGAGATCTGGTGTAACGAATCTCAAGAGCGTTACGTAATGGCGGTTGCTGATAAAGACTTAGCGACATTTGAAGCGATTTGTAAGCGTGAACGCGCTCCATTCGCGATTGTTGGTAAAGCAACAGAAGAACGTGATCTTAAATTAGAAGATTCACACTTCGACAATACGCCAATCGACATGCCGATGGACATCCTATTAGGTAAAACGCCTAAGATGCACCGTGACGCGAAGACGCTAAAAGCAAACAATCCTGCGATTGACCGTTCTGGTATCGAACTAAACGAAGCGGTTGACCGTATTCTTCGCCTACCAACAGTGGCAGAGAAAACATTCCTTATCACCATCGGTGACCGCTCGGTAACAGGCCTTGTAGCTCGTGACCAAATGGTTGGCCCATGGCAGGTTCCTGTAGCAAACTGCGCAGTAACAGCAGCAAGCTACGACTCTTACCATGGTGAGGCGATGTCTCTTGGTGAGCGTACGCCAGTAGCACTTCTAGACTTTGGCGCGTCAGCTCGTCTAGCAGTTGGTGAAGCAATCACTAACATCGCAGCGACCAACATCGGCGATATCAAACACATTAAACTGTCGGCTAACTGGATGTCTCCAGCGGGTCACCCGGGTGAAGATGCAGGTCTTTACGAAGCGGTTAAAGCCGTGGGTGAAGAGCTATGTCCGGCTCTGGGTCTAACTATCCCTGTGGGTAAAGACTCAATGTCGATGAAGACTAAGTGGGAAGAGAACGGCGAGCAGAAAGAAGTAACGTCTCCGCTATCTCTTGTTATTACTGCGTTTGCTCGTGTTGAAGATGTTCGTAAAACCATTACGCCTCAACTTCGCACTGACAAAGGTGGTTCAAGCTTAGTACTTATCGACCTAGGTAACGGTAAAAACCGTCTAGGTGCTACGGCACTGGCACAAGTTTACAAGCAGCTTGGTGATAAGCCAGCTGACGTAGACAACGCAGCACAACTAAAAGGCTTCTATGAAGGCGTTCAAGCACTGGTTGCTAATGACCAAGTTGTGGCTTACCACGATAAAGGCGATGGCGGTCTATTTGTAACGCTAGCAGAAATGGCATTCGCAGGTCACTGTGGTGTTAATGCAAACATTGAAGCTTTAGGTGAAGACACACTAGCTGCACTATTTAACGAAGAGCTAGGTGCGGTAATCCAAGTTCGTAACGATGACCTAGACGCAGTACTTTCTACACTTGCTGCAAACGGCCTAGAAGCGTGTTCACACGTAATTGGTTCTGTTGAAGCATCAGACGAAGTAGTGATTAAGTCAGGCGCAGACGTTGTAATCCAACGTAACCGTACTGAACTACGTACTATCTGGGCTGAAACTACGCACAAGATGCAAGGTTTACGTGATAACCCAATCTGTGCAGACCAAGAGCACGAAGCGAAGAAAGACAATTCAGACCCAGGTCTGAACGTGAAACTAAGCTTTGACGTAAAC
This sequence comes from Vibrio atlanticus, assembly GCF_024347315.1. Taxonomy (NCBI): domain Bacteria; kingdom Pseudomonadati; phylum Pseudomonadota; class Gammaproteobacteria; order Vibrionales; family Vibrionaceae; genus Vibrio; species Vibrio atlanticus. The sequence continues at coordinate 797,098 of NZ_AP025460.1, forward strand.
GAAGACATTGCTGCTCCTTACATCAACACGGGCGCTAAGCCTAAGATGGCGATTCTACGTGAGCAGGGTGTTAACTCTCACGTTGAAATGGCAGCAGCATTTGACCGCGCAGGCTTCGAAGCGACTGATATTCACATGAGCGACATCCTAACGGGTCAAGCGGTACTAGAAGAGTACAACGGCCTTGTGGCTTGTGGTGGTTTCTCTTACGGTGATGTACTAGGCGCTGGTGAAGGTTGGGCTAAGTCGGTTCTGTTTAACGACTCTACGCGTGACCAGTTTGAAAACTTCTTCAAGCGTGAAGATACCTTCTCTCTAGGTGTGTGTAACGGTTGTCAGATGCTGTCTAACCTGCGCGAGCTAATCCCTGGTGCTGAGTACTGGCCACGTTTCGTTCGCAACGAATCTGAGCGTTTTGAAGCACGTTTCAGCCTCGTTGAAGTTCAGAAGTCAGATTCTGTATTCTTCAATGGCATGGAAGGCTCTCGTATGCCAATCGCTGTTTCTCATGGTGAAGGCCGCGTAGAAGTACGTGATAACGACCACCTAAACGCGATTGAAAATTCAGGTACAGTTGCTCTACGTTACGTTGATAACAACGGTAACCAAACGCAGCAATACCCGAATAACCCGAACGGTTCGCCAAACGCTATCACTGGTTTAACGACTACAGATGGCCGCGTGACTATCATGATGCCTCACCCAGAGCGTGTATTCCGTACGGTTGCTAACTCTTGGTCTCCAGAAGGCTGGGGTGAGAATGGCGCTTGGATGCGTATGTTCCAAAACGCACGTAAGAACGTGGGTTAATTGAGTTAATCAAAAACAGGGTTAATCTGAACTAAGATTGACCCTAACAAAAAAGCGCAGACCAATTGGCCTGCGCTTTTTTGTTAGTTTTTAGGTGTTATATTTCAATTTTATATGAGTGATTATATTATAAGTTATTACTAGTTTTTTTAGTTACTTTAAGGCGTGTTGTAAATGTGTAATGCTCACAATCATTTACCTAGTTGTAATTGTGGTTATGGTAGAGGGCGTAATAGCTCTTTTAGTTCTCGGGGTTATCAACCATCCTCAATAGAGAGTAAACCTGAAAAAGATAAAGCAGAGGTATTTTCACCACTATTGATTCTAATGGAATGTAACCAGTGTGGTAAGTCTGTATATTTCTATCGTTCAAGATACAATGGTAGAGTTTTTTTTGATTCATTAGGTAAGCCTTGGCCAAAGCACTTATGCTTGTCGAATGATAGCGTGAAGACAACTGACGATAACTTTTTTGATATCCTCTCAATGCAAGAGCAGAAGAATCTATATACTAAAATTACAGGTATACATAAAGATGAAGTGATTTGTTTGACTCTGCAGACAGAAGTACTCAATAAATATAAAATTAATATCAATAGTGAGTTGAAGTTAGTTAAAAATAAATACTCTGATAAGGTGATTTACATGGATCACTTGAAAAGAAAAGTTGAGATTAGATGCCAGTAGGAATTTATAATCAAAAAAAGCCGCTGGACTTAACTCCTGCGGCTTTTGGCTTTCTATTTATATAGAACTCTAGAATCTAACGATTAGTTGTTGCTGTGTAGCTCGCTGTTTAGCTCAACAGCAGACTTGTTCGCTAGACATTCAATTTGGCCAGTAATCGAGTTACGACGGAACAGAAGGTCAGAAACGCCAGCAAGGTCACGAGCTTTAATGATTTCTACTTCGTTGCCTTCTTTATCTAGCATGCGAACCTTAGTACCCGCAGTCACGTAAAGGCCAGACTCAACCGTACAACGGTCGCCCATTGGGAAACCAAGACCCGCATTTGCGCCTAGTAAGCAGTTTTCGCCGATAGAGATAACCATAGTACCGCCACCCGACAGAGTACCCATGATAGAAGCGCCGCCGCCGATGTCTGAACCGTTACCCACAACAACACCCGCAGAGATACGACCTTCAACCATGCTTACGCCAGTAGTACCCGCATTGAAGTTGATGAAACCTTCGTGCATTACTGTTGTGCCTTCGCCTACGTGTGCACCAAGACGAACACGAGAAGTGTCAGCAATACGAATACCTGTTGGTACCACGTAATCTACCATTTTAGGGAACTTGTCTACGCAATCTACAGACAGAGCGCGACCCGCTAGGCGAGCTTCGATTTGACGATCAGCCAACTCAGGAAGATCGATAGGGCCTTCGTTAGTCCATGCGATGTTGTGCAGTAGACCGAAGATACCGTCTAGTACCGTACCGTGTGGTTGAACTAGGCGGTTAGAGATCAGTTGCAGCTTAAGGAAGCCTTCAGCAACTGATGCTGGCTTCTCGTCAGTCGCAAGAACAACAAGAACAAGAGGTTGCTCAGATGTTGCTGCTTTTTCTGCGAAAGATGCGTTTGCTGCATCGTCGTTTGCTGCGAATGCTTTCGCTAGTTCTGCGCTTTGTGCAGCAGAGATTTCGATAGCTTGGTTGCCTTCAGTGTAACCTGCAACTTCACCAACAGCCGCAACAAGAGCGTCGCTTGGGTTTAGAAGTGGGTTAGGGAAGAACGCTTCAATGATTTTATTGTCGCGGTTTTTGGTTGCCGTACCGAAGGCTAGTGAAAAGTAAGCCATGTTGAATCTCCATGTGTTGAGTCTTGATTTTGCTATTTCATAACAGCGGCTCGAATAACAAGCGCTGCCGTTAGCAAAGTTAATTTAATTGCGTTCATCATAAAGAGAGCGCCCTCGTTATGAAAGGGCGCATCGGGATAAAGTCTGTAAAATGATATTGCTTGTCTTTCTGGAGATAGTTTTCTGCAATGAGAAAGTGATGCAATTCAACAAAATTTGATATCAAAGTTAGATAACCAACGTTCTTTAAATGAACAACACTCTTTAGATAAATAGCGCTTTGTAAGCCTGCTCAATCCCTTCAATCAGCATCTGCATACCGATAACTGCGAGTATTAAGCCCATCATTCGAGTAATCACGTTCAGTGCACTTGGTCCGACCGCTTTAACGAAGCGTTCGCCGAATACAAATAAGACGTAGGTTAGGGTGCAGAGGAGGCCAAATGCCACGATGGTAATGATGGTCTCGTAAATCCCCTCGGTACTGGCAAAGTTCATCGCGGTGGCAATGGTGCCGGGGCCTGCCAGTATGGGCATGGCTAAAGGTGATACTGCGATGCTTAGCGCCGCGTCTCTCTGGGCGTCTGAGTTCACTTTCTCTTTTGCTTTTGAATGTGTTGAATCACCTTGCAGCATGTGGAAGCCAATCAAAAAGACCAGAATACCACCTGTGATACGCAGCGCGTACAGCGTGATACCAAAGAGGTCAAAGATCAGTTTGCCAGAGAGTGCAAAAGTACTGACGATAACGAAGGCAATGAGTACCGATCGGAATGCGATAGATTTAACCGTTTCCCTGTCATTGTCACCGGTTAATCCAAGAAATATTGGCGTATTAGCGATAGGGTTCATGATGGCAAAAAAGCCCATGAACACGGTAATGGTATGAATGATGAGCTCTTTCATATTATTCCTTTGAAAAGATGCAGTTAAATACCAATGGTTTGTGTATTTAATCTTAGATACAAATAATTATTAGAAATAGATGGTAGAGCAAGTGTGAATAAAAAACAGCCAGCATAAGGCTGGCTGTTTGGTTTTAGTGATAGGGGTAGAGTTTTGGTCGTCTGTTATTGCTTGTTTCTCAATTAACGGACTCTACGCTATGGATAGATTGCGGCGCTCAATTTTGTCGTTATGCGTTCAAAGATTCGCTCACCGCCACAGCCAATGCAACTGTCGCACCGACCATTGGGTTGTTACCCATACCTATGAAGCCCATCATTGCCACGTGAGCCGGAACAGAAGAGCTACCTGCGAACTGAGCATCAGCGTGCATTCTGCCCATGGTATCTGTCATGCCGTAAGACGCTGGGCCTGCTGCTACGTTATCTGGGTGCAATGTTCGACCTGTACCGCCGCCTGAAGCAACTGAGAAGTAAGGTAAACCTTGGCGAGTACGTTCTGCTTTGTAGATACCCGCAACAGGGTGTTGGAAGCGCGTTGGGTTGGTTGAGTTACCCGTAATACTTACATCAACTTCTTCTCTGTGCATGATTGCCACACCTTCACGTACATCATCAGCGCCGTAACACAAGATCTCTCCGCGAGGGCCTTGTGAGAAGCGGCGACGTTCTGTTTCAACAAGCTCGCCTGTTTGGTAATCGTATTGAGTGCGTACATAGGTAAAACCATTGATGCGAGAAATTAAGTAAGCTGCATCTTTACCTAGACCATTTAAGATCACTTTCAATGGGTTTTGACGCGATTTGTTGACGTTTAGCGCAATTTTAATCGCACCTTCAGCTGCAGCAAAAGACTCGTGACCCGCAAGAAAGGCGAAGCAGTGGCTCTCTTCATTGAGAAGACGAGCGGCTAGCGCACCATGTCCGATACCGACTTGGCGTTGCTCAGCAACACTGCCGGGTTTAGTGAATGCTTGAAGGCCTTCACCAATGATATTTGCAGCTTGTTCTGCGCTGGTTGCTTTGCGAAATAACGCCAGTGCTGAGCCAAGAATATAAGCATCGGCAGCGCTTTCAAAAGCAATAGGTTGGGTGTCCATCACCATGGCTTTTGGGTCGACATTGTGTGATTTACAGTATTGGTTCGCTTGCTCTAAAGAGTCGAAGTTCATTTCTGCCAATACGCGAGTTACTGATTCATTCAATTGAGTGTTCATCATATCTTTCCTCTAAATTGGCAAAATTATTGTTGGCGTGGGTTAATGGTGGTTACGGCTTCATCGAAGCGACCGTAAGTTCCCATAGCAAGGTCTGCAGCTTCATTGGCTGACATACCTTGATTAATCGCCTTCATCATTTTGCCGAGGTTGAGATATTCGTAGCCAATCACTTCGCTATGGTCATCAAGTGCAAGCTTGGTCACGTAGCCCTCTGCAAGCTCTAGGTAACGTACGCCTTTTGCAGCAGTTGAATAGCTGGTACCTACTTGGCTACGTTGTGTTTGACCTAGGTCTTCCAATGCAGCGCCAATTTCTAGGCCGCCTTCAGAGAATGCAGATTGAGTTCGACCGTAAACAAACTGCAGAAAGATTTCACGCATCGCTACGTTGATCGCATCACACACCAAGTCAGTATTCAGAGCTTCAAGAATGGTTCTTCCTGTGAGGATTTCGGCTGCCATCGCGGCTGATTGAGTCATGCCTGAACAACCAATCGTTTCGATTAGTGCTTCTTCGATGATGCCGTTTTTTACGTTCAGCGTTAGTTTTGCTGCACCTTGTTGTGGTGCACAAGTGCCGACGCCATGGCTTAAGCCAGAAATAGCGATAACGTCTTTTGGGCTAACCATAGCGCCTTCAACTGGAATTGGCGCTGAAGTGTGCAGATCACCCCTTTGAATAGGGCACATTGATTGAATTTCTGAAGAGTAGTGCATAATGTTTTCTCACAGTTAGAGTCATTGAAGACCTAGAGTGTTGAGAAAACAGGACGTGTTGGAAGAGGTGCGGCTAATTCACTACAGATCTTGAGTATCGATAATCCAAAGGTGTCATGAAGCTCGGTCTTAAGAGACTAAGCCCATTTCAAAATGGAGGAATAGCGATACATCCAACAGTATTACCTGTTTTCGATTCTGTAGGAGTCATTAGCACTGTTCGAAAGAACGGGCGGTTGAAGCAAAAGCTTAGGTGGAACCCCATCACCTGATGGCTATAGATTAGATCTTTATCACACTTTCATGCAAGCGAATGTTTAGAGCGATTTCGACTATAAACAGAGTTCATTATATTTCGATAAGTATAAAAAAACGCCAATAACGAGCTCTAATTAGAGGTGTCATTGACGTTTTCAACAGAAGTATCAGCTAGTTACGCTGCATCTTCTTCTGCGTCTTCAACAGCTTCAAGTTTCTTTTCTTTTTTCGGAGCTGGTTTACGCTTAGCACCTAATGCGTAAAGAACTTCTTCTTTGTTCTTCGCTAGGTACATTGCAAGCTCTTCTTGCTTGCCTTCATCTTCAACTAAATCGCTTTTGCTTAATAGTTCAAAAAGCTCATCAGCCATATCCAGCATTTTGTCGTATGCGTCAGCTTCGGCTTTAGAGGTAAAAGTCATTTTCTCTTCTCCGTTGCGTTCGACCACGTACTTGACGATAACAGCCATGGTTAATCCTCTAAGTTTGATAAATTTTACTGGCTTTTTATACAGTTTCTGATGTTAAAAGTCCAGTTGGAGCCCTAACAATGCGGCCTCAATCTTGATGTGTAGCCCAGTCTTCACAATAACTCATGAAAGATTTCAGTAGCGGGCTTTGATATTTGTCTTTATGGACCAGCATCCAGAATCGACGTTTCATGTCGAGTGGGACATCGAGTGCTTTCACTCGGCCTGAGTCAATTGCTCGTTGCGCAGCCAGCCGTGATAAACACGCGAATCCAAGATTGGCAGAAACAGAATTGATGATCGCCTCAGTCGTGTTGAGCTCAAAGGATTCATACCAATGTTCGATACGCGGTGCGACGGCACGCAGGAAAAACTCGCGAGTGCCTGAACCAGACTCACGTAAAATCCAATGACTATCTTCTAAATCGCTTAAAATCACTTTTTCTTTTGAATTGAGAGGGTGTTGATTACTAACAATAATACACATTTCATCGCTACTGAACTGGCTAGAGATCAACTCCGGATGGAGTGTTTTTCCTTCAATTAACGCGATATCCAGTTCATAATCCACCAGCTTTTGGCAGATCAGTGCACTGTTTGAAATGAACAAGCTTTGATCCTGATGCTGAGTTCGTTGACGAAAGCCCGATAAAATAAACGGTGCGACTTGATTACCAATCGTGTCACTCGCGCCGACCTTTAAATTGCCACTCAAAGGCTGGTCGTCACGGAATAAAACATCGATGCCTGCAGCTCTATGAAGAATCTCGTCAGCCAAAGGAAGTAGTTTTTGTCCTTCTTGATTGAGAATTAATCGGTTGTTGACCCGGTCAAATAGAGAGTGGCCCAATTGTTTCTCCATTTCGCCCAGCGCCATGCTGACAGCAGCCTTAGACAAAAACAGTGCTTCCGATGCGGCGGTAAGCGTCGAATGCTGAGTAATAGTGACAAACACTTTAAGTTGTTTGATTGAGATATTAGCCATCAGGTTCCTAGTTTACGCTGCAGGTGGAATAGGCTGTTCAGTATTGATGAACGCTTGTTATATATAATTGGATATTACTGAACTAAGCGCAAGCGTATTATGGCTTCAACAAGCTGATGAGTTCACAAGTTTAGTGAATTAAGTTTAAGAGAGGCTGACATGATTCAACGTATTAAATATAGATTAACAGGAGCTCCAACCCCCATGGCTGGGTTAGCACTGGCAATCGCAAGCTTAGGCTGGTGCTGGGATGGCGTTTTAGTCGCACAAGGTATTTTGCACACACCGGGTTTGGTGCAGTGGGTCAGTGCTGGTATTGCGGCTGTATTGCTTCTTGTTTTAGCTGTGAAATTTTTGATTCACGGCCACTTATTACGTGAAGACCTTGCTCACCCTGTTGTCGGCAGTGTGGTACCCACATTCGCAATGGGTTGTATGGTGGTGTCTGCTTCGTTGGCGCCAATCTCTCAATTCTTACAAGAAGCTGTGTGGCTCGCTTCGGTAGCGTTACATGTCGTGTTCTTGGTGAGCTTCTTATACCACAGAGCTAAAAACTTTGAGATTCACCACATGGTGCCAAGCTGGTTTGTGCCACCAATCGGTATTATCGTGGCAGACGTTTCTTTTTCAGGTAACCCGATCTTAGAGCCCGTTGCTCACGCGACTTTAGTTTTTGGCTTATTGGTTTATGCGGTAATGCTACCTCTCATGATTTACCGTTTGATCTTCTCTCATGAAGTGCCTGACGCAGCAAAACCAACCATTGCGATTATGGCGGCACCAGCAAGTCTATCTTTAGCTGGCTACCTAACGGTGACGGCAAATCCTTCGCCAGTGATCATTGGTTTGCTATTTGGTATCGCGGTGTTGATGACGTTTATTATCTACATCGCGTTTTTCAAACTACTTCGTCTGCCATTCAGCCCGGGCTATGCGGCGTTCACTTTCCCAATCGTGATTGGTGCAACGGCGTTATTCAAATTGGCGGCTTGGATGCAAACTGTTGGTGTGGAAACTCACTATGTGGATCAAGTCTTCAACCTAGCGTATCTAGAATTGATTGTGGCAACGTTTGTAGTGGGTTATGTGGCGGTTCGTTATTACATGAATTACAAACCTCACCGTGTTCTAAGTGCGGTAGGCAGTAGATTGTAAGAAGCAATAGTTCAAAAGATAAACGGACCTTAAGTTTTCAGTATTTCATAAGCTTATATTCCTAATCCAAACTCTGCACTTATGCTAATCTGGCTTTATATTGTGGCAAGATTAGCGTGAGTGCACTTTGTTTACTGTTTACCATTCCAATAAAGTCGATACTTTAAAAATCCTTCTCGTTCACTTAATCAAAAGTGACCCTTTAGCCAATCCTTTCGAAAAAGAGCAGATCTTGGTTCAGAGCCCAGGTATGTCTCAATGGCTTAAGATGGAACTCGCCAAAGAGTTTGGCGTAGCAGCAAATATCGATTTCCCACTTCCAGCAACCTTCATTTGGGATATGTTTACCCAAGTGCTTCCTGATGTACCTAAACGCAGTGCTTTTAACAAGGAAGCGATGACATGGAAGCTGATGAGTTTGTTACCCGCTAAGCTTGACCACCCTGATTTTTTACCTCTACAACGCTACCTTGAAAACGACGAAGATGATTCGAAGTTGTATCAATTGGCAGAAAAAATTGCCGATATCTTCGATGGTTACTTGGTGTATCGACCTGAATGGATGGCGATGTGGGAAGCGGGAGAGCCCGTTGCAGAACTTATCGATGATGAGGGACAACAAGAGCACCCTTGGCAACCGATTTTGTGGCAAGCACTCTATGAGAAAACCTTGTCTCAAGGCCAATCTAAATATCACCGTGGCAACTTGTATCACGACTTCATTGAAGCGCTAGCCAAGCAACAAGGTCAACTGCAACATCTGCCTAAACGCTTATTTGTGTTTGGTATTTCTTCGTTGCCTCCTCGCTACATGGATGCATTGAAAGCGCTTGGCGAGCAGATTGATGTGCACTTGATGTTTACCAATCCGTGCCAACATTACTGGGGCGATATTCGCGATCGTAAATACTTGGCAAGAGTCGAAGCACAGCGCCGCAAGCAGTTTGCTTTGATTGATGGTTTACCTCAGCTTGAAGGCGAAGCCTCACCATTGAAAGATGGCATTGAAGCTAATATTGAAGACGAACTGCATACCAGCCAAGCCGTGGGTAATAGTTTACTTGCGTCTATGGGGAAACTGGGCAGAGATAACCTGTTTTTACTATCTCAATCAGACTGCGAAGAGCATGAGTTCTTTATTGATGTTGAGAGAGATAACCTATTGCATCAACTGCAAGCCGATATTCTCCAGTTAGAAGAACATCAAGACGACCACATCTTAGATTCCAGTAACCATAAGCAGGTGGTTGAACTGGGTGATCGCTCGTTGACTGTACATGCTTGTCATAGCCCAATGCGTGAGGTTGAAGTTCTTCATGACCAGCTATTGGCGATGTTTGATGCGGACCCGACACTGAAACCACGCGATATCATCGTGATGGTGTCTGACATTAATGCTTATAGCCCAGCGATTCAGGCGGTATTTGGTAATGCTCCGGGTGAGCGTTATATCCCTTACTCGATCTCTGATAGAACCGCAGACCAAGAAAGCCCAATTCTGACCGCCTTCATGCAGTTGGTCGCGCTACCGAACACGCGCTGTTTAGCCTCTGAGTTGCTAGAGCTGTTAGAAATTCCTGCGATGATGGCACGTTTTGGTATTGACGAGTTTCAATTCGAGCAAGCTAAGCAATGGGTTGAAGAAGCGGGTATCCGTTGGGGTGTTGATGCTTCAACGGCGACAGAATTTGATCTACCTGCGACCGAGCAAAATACTTGGCTCTTTGGTATCCAGCGTATGTTGTTGGGCTATGCGATGTCGGATTCTGCGGGTTTATTTGAAACTGAACACTCTCCGATTGCCGCTTATAACGAAGTTCAAGGCATTAACGCCGAACTTGCAGGTAAGTTAGCTCACTTTATCGATCGTATTGCCCAATACCGTCAACGCTTAACTGAGACTCAATCTATCGATATGTGGCGTGAAATCTTGCTGCAAATGATTGATGATTTCTTTGCGGTTGAACTGGAAGGCGAGGTGGTGCTCAAATCGATTCGTGATGCGCTTTCTCAACTGAATGAACAGCTTGATGATGCCTTGTACGAACAAGAACTGTCGCCAAGCATTATCTACCAGTACCTCAATAATAAGTTATCTGGCGCGCGCATTAGCCAGCGTTTCTTAGCTGGCCAAGTTAACTTTTGTACCTTGATGCCGATGCGTTCTATTCCGTTCAAAACCGTCTGTTTGTTAGGCATGAATGATGGTGTTTACCCTCGCTCAATGCCGCCAGAAGGTTTTGATCTAATGAACGGACGCACACGACCTGGCGATCGTTCTCGTCGTGATGATGACCGCTATCTATTCTTAGAGGCGATGCTGTCGGCGCAAGAGTGTTTGTACATCAGTTATGTTGGCCGCTCGATTCAAGATAATACTGAGCGAGTGCCGTCAGTATTGGTTTCAGAGTTGATTGAATACTGCCAGCAGAACTACTGCCTAAGTGAAGACCAAGCGTTGCCAAGCGATGATTCTGGTATCAACCTGACTCAAGCGATCAGTTTTGAACACACCATGACACCGTTTAGCCCTGCTGCGTTTACTCAAGGTGATGCGAGCCATGTGCTGAGTTACGCCAAAGAGTGGCTTCCTGCGGCTAACCGTTCCGGTGAACGCAGTGGTGAATTCAATCGTGCATTGGATGATTATTTGTTGGGGGCGACGTACCCGTTAGAACTCGACTTGGTTGAGTTACAGCGTTTTTGGCGTTTGCCAGTGCAGTACTTCTTTAATCGCCGCCTAAAAGTGGTATTTGAGCCGCCACTTCCTGTGATGGAAGACGATGAGCCATTTGTACTTAATGGTTTAGAGAGCTTCCAGCTCAAAGATGCGTTGCTACAAGTGTTGCTGGATCACCCTGAAGGGGCGGATGAAGCGGTGCGACTGTTTGTCTCTGAGCAAAAAGCACAAGGTCGATTACCTGTTGGCGCTTTTGGTGATATCGAATTTGAAACCAACCGCGTTCAAGCAGAAGACTTAGCCAAAGAGATTCGATTTGTGAGCGGATCACCGCAACAAGATCTCGAAGTGAATATCGAATTTGATGTGTTAGGCGAAGGTAAGCCTGTTCGCTTGATGGGTTGGTTAACTCAAAACTATCAATCAGGTCTAGTTCGTTTCCGTAGCGGCAAAATACGCTCTCAAGATTATTTGGCAGCGTGGGTTGATCATCTATGTTGTGCAGTGATGGGACACGGAAAGACGACCCATATTATTGGCTACGACAGAAAAGAGGGCGTGGTTCATCAAACGCTACAACCTATCGGCGATGCGCAGCAGGCGAAGAGTTTGCTGGCTGAATTAGTCCGACTGTTTTATCAAGGCATGACTGCACCATTGCCTTATTTCCCGAAAACCGCATTGGCTGGTGTTGAAGCGGGCTTTAGTCGTGGTAAGTGGGTCGATGACGAAGAAAAGTCGCTCAAGAAAATGGCCGATACCTTTAATGACAGCTTCGCCTTTACGGGTGAGGGGAGAGATACTTACATCTCACGTATTTGGTCTAAATGGGACGATGAGTTGGCTGCTGAGTCACGGATGTATTCAACGCTTGTGTTACAGGCGGCAAGGTTGGCAGCTGCCGATCTGGAAGATCAGGAGTAAGTGGCTGTGATCGGCAAGATCAATAGCGTGCGCGCGAAATTAATGAAAAACGAACGAGAGTCGCTGGTCAGCATTTGGGATGCTTGCTTTCAAGGTGAAGGGAATCGAAGTGAAGGGAAGCAAGGTACAGGAAATAAAGTGGCCGCCAGTAAATCATTATTAGTGTAGGGCGTTCGCTGTACGGCCACAGGTCAGAGGGACCATTATTCTGTGGTTCAAAGTAGGCAATGAGTATAAAACTCGAATCGCGCTCCTGAACTCGTGGGCGCATAGTAGCGAGGCGATCTGAATTGATCCGTGAGAGAGATCGCACTAACTATTAACAAATTAGCGTAGGACGTAAATTGAATGACGTTTTCCACGCTAGGTCACATTTATAGCAATAGTCACATTTTTAACAGACTCATCTATCAAAAGGCAGTAAGGCATGACGACCACAAGCAGTGTTCAGGTAATCGCTCCAAAAACACTCGATACCATGACGTTTCCACTTCATGGCGCGCGTTTAATTGAAGCATCGGCGGGTACGGGTAAAACATTTACTATTGCTGGCTTGTATTTGCGCTTACTGCTGGGGCACGGCACTGCTGCGCCGCAAGGTGATCTGACGGAAGCCACTCGACACCATGAGCCACTAACTGTAGACCAAATTCTAGTGGTGACCTTTACCGAAGCGGCTACCGCTGAGCTGCGAGATCGTATCCGTGCTCGAATCCATGATGCACGGATTGCGTTTGCACGTGGGCAAAGTGACGACCCAGTGATTGCGCCTTTGTTACAAGCCATCGATGATCATGCTGGCGCAGCTAAAACTCTGCTTAACGCTGAAAGACAAATGGATGAAGCAGCGGTCTACACCATTCACGGTTTCTGTCAGCGAATGTTGACTCAAAATGCCTTCGAGTCTGGAAGCCGCTTTGATAATGAATTTGTGACCGATGAAAGCCACCTAAAAGCACAAGTGGTTGCCGACTATTGGCGTAAACAGTTCTACCCATTGCCAATTCAATTAGCAGGTGAGGTTCGTAATATCTGGGGTTCTCCCGCTTCTCTATTGGCTGACGTAAATCGTTATCTGACGGGTTCTCCACTAAAGCTAACCGTCGAAGCAATGTCGGGCGACCTGCAAACTCTGCACAATCAAAACCTAGATAAAGTGAAGCAACTTAAGGCGTTGTGGTGCGAATCCGAAGCGGACTTTTTGGCTTTGATTTCAGGTTCAGATGTGAACAAGCGTAGCTACACCAAGAAGTCTTTACCGACTTGGTTAGAAGCGGTCACGGCATGGGCGCAGAGCGACACTCATGATTACCAGTTTCCAGATAAACTAGAGAAGTTCTCACAAGCCACGTTAATTGAAAAAACACCGAAAGGCACTGCACCTCAGCACGCCGTTTTCGAAGCGATTGAGGAGTTCTTAGACTCTCCTGCAGATCTGAAAGCTCCGTTATTGGCACATGCGATCACCCACTGTCGAACCATGCTAGCCAAAGCCAAGCAGCAGAAGCAGTGGTTATCATTTGATGACTTGCTGACTCAGTTATCTGCGTCGATTGATGTGGATGAGCAATCATTGCTGGTGGAAAGAATTCGCACACTCTACCCGGTTGCGATGATCGATGAATTCCAAGATACCGATCCGCTGCAATACAGTATTTTTAGCCGAATCTATCTCGATAACCCGCAATGTGGCTTGTTTATGATCGGTGACCCTAAGCAGGCTATTTATGGCTTCCGTGGCGCAGATATCTTTACCTATATCAAGGCGAGAAACCAAGTTAGTGCTCACTACACTTTGGGTACTAACTGGCGTTCAAGTGCCGATATGGTCAGTGCAGTAAACCAAGTGTTTATGAATTCGGACAGTCCGTTTATCTACGATCAAGATATTCCATTCCTGCCTGTTGCTGCCAGTCCATCGGCTGATAAGCGCCAATGGGTGATGAAGGGAGAAACTCAACACGCACTGACTTTTTGGCTACAAGCTGCTGAAGACAAGCCATTACCGAAAGACGAATATCACAAGGCAATGGCTGAGGCGACGGCGAGTCAAATTCAAACCATTCTGACCGCTTCTCAAAACCAGCAAGCCTATTTTGATAACGGCAAAAAACAACATGCCGTGAATGCGGGTGATATTGCTGTTTTGGTTCGAACCGGTAGTGAAGGTCGCTTGATTAAGAACGCGTTGTCGGAACAAGGCATTGCGAGCGTGTATTTGTCGAACCGAGACAGTGTGTTCACCAGCTTGGTCGCACAAGATATTCAACGTTTGTTGCAGGCGGTGCTGACTCCTGAAAATGATCGTGCATTACGCGCCAGTTTAGCCTCAGAGTTGTTTGCTTTGGATGCCGCATCATTGGATGAACTCAATAACGATGAAGTGGTTTGGGAAAACGTCGTTAACGAATTCCGAGAATATCGTAAGTTGTGGCTGCAACGTGGCGTATTACCCATGCTGCGTAGTGTGATCAGTAAACGCCACCTCGCGGAACGCTTACTAGAAGAAGAAAATGGTGAGCGCTCACTCACTGATTTGATGCACATTGGCGAACTGTTGCAACAAGCTAGGCAGGAGCTCGACAGCGACTATGGCTTGTTACGTTGGCTAGCTGAAGCAATCTCAGATGCGCAAAATGGTTTAGGTGGCAGTGAAGACGACATTCAACGCCTTGAATCAGAGAGAAACTTGGTTCAAATCGTTACTATTCATAAATCGAAAGGCTTGGAATATGACTTAGTGTTTTTGCCGTTTGTCGCGAGTTACCGAGAAGCGAGTGAAGGTAAGTTCTACGATCACGATTCAGATACCACAGTGCTTGATATTACGGGTAGCGACAGTGCCTTAGCGCAAGCGGATAAAGAGCGATTGGCGGAAGACTTACGTTTGATTTACGTGGCGCTTACTCGTGCCGTTTACGGTTGTTTCATTGGTATGGCACCGCTACGTAAAGGGCGCTCAACCAAAGAGCCGACCGGCGTTCACTTAAGTGCCATGGGCTACTTGGTTCAAAACGGACAAGAGCAAGGCATCGCTGAGTTACGTCAAGCTCTGTCAGCGATTGAGGGTAAGAATTCAAGCGTATTGCTGTCTGAAACGCCTACCGCTCACGAACAAGTTTTTGTGCAAACAGAGCAAGTGAGTGACGACTTACATGCTAGTGAACTGAAGGCTTCAATCGACCGAGCTTGGCGTATCACCAGTTACTCGGGGCTTGTAAAACAAGGCAGTCACGGCGCGAGCCATGACGCGACCATTGAGGTCTCTGGCTTTGATATTGACTCGGCTGATGAACAGGATGAGTCTGAGTTGATTGAACCTGAACGTTCTATCTTTACGTTCCCTCGTGGTGCTCGTCCGGGTACTTTCTTACACACCTTGTTTGAGGATGTTGAATTTACCGAGCCTGCAACCAGCGAACATAACACGCAAGTAATCACTCACTTATTAGAGTCGGAGCAATACGAACTAGAGTGGTTACCTGTGCTTCAACAACTGGTCGATACAGTGCTGAACACCGCGCTGGATGGTAAGAACTTAAAGCTAAGCGAGAAAGACTCAACGCAACGCTTAGTTGAGATGGAATTCTTACTACCGATCGAAGTGCTTGCCGCATCGGAATTGAATCAAACCATTCAGTATCATGACCCGTTGTCGGCTAAAGCGGGCGACCTAGGTTTCCAAACCGTGCAAGGCATGTTGAAAGGCTTCATCGATTTGGTGTTCGAGCACCAAGGTAAATACTATGTGCTCGACTGGAAATCGAACCATTTAGGTGATGACGTTGCCGTTTACCATGGTGAAGCATTGAAATCGGCGATGGCAGACCACCGCTACGATCTGCAATATCAAATCTATGCATTGGCATTGCACCGCTTCTTACGCAGTCGAGTCGCGGATTACAGCTATGAGCAGCATTTTGGTGGGGTTTATTACTTGTTTTTAAGAGGAATGGACGGCCAATCTCAACAAGGTATTTTCTCGGCTAAACCTACATTGGCTTTGCTCGATGAAATGGATCAATTGATTGACGGTAAAGTGATAGACAGACGTTCAGCACAATTGAATGACAATGAAACTGGACAGATGGGGCTTCTATAATGACAACGACCACTAATACCAGCACAGAGACAGTGAACTCAGTTAAGCCTGTTTCCCTGCTCCCTGAGCAACTCATGGATGTATTAAAGTTCCTCGCTGATAAGGGCTCAATTCGTCAGCTGGATTATCAGTTTGCCCGTTTTATTGCTCAGCAAGCGACGAGTCATTCTCAAGAGGTCGGTTTTCTCGCTGGGGTGGTGAGCCATGAACTAGGCAAGGGGCATATTTGTACTCAGCTTATACAGCTACATACGGCAGACCTTGAGCAAACGGCAGATCTAGCTCAGTTACTCGGTTTGTACGGTGAAACGGCACTGCAATTGAACCAAAAACTGTTGGGTATTGATTGGGTGACGGTACTTCAATCATCTAACCTAGTTGGAACAACGAATGACTGCGTTAAGCCGCTGATGTTTGATGGACAGCGTGTCTACTTACAACGCTATTGGAATTATGAAGTTGTGTTGGCTGAAACTCTAAACCGTTTAAGTAAGCCAGTAGAGTTCAATATTGAACAGAAGAAGGCACTGACTGAAACACTCAATCAGCTCTTTGCACGCAGTTATCATTTTCTGTTTAACGCCTTAGCGAAGGCTGAAGCAAACCAACAAACCTCTCAGGTATTACGTCAGCAGCTAGTGTGTGACCATCTAGATATTGTCGACGAACAGGCTTTGGATTGGGGTTCTATCGATCAAGCGATTGTGCAAGCTAAGCAAGTGACAGACTTAGATGTGTTGGACGGTCTGGTGCCGTTATCTGTCTGTTTAAATTGGCAAAAAGTCGCGGCAGCGGTGGCGTTAAGTCGTCGCTTCGCGGTGATTTCTGGTGGGCCGGGTACCGGTAAAACAACCACGGTAACTAAGTTGCTGTCGGCGATGGTCGAGCAATCACTCAGCCAAGGTAAAATACCGACGATCAAGTTGGTGGCTCCAACGGGTAAAGCGGCGGCGCGTTTAACTGAATCAATCGGTAAAGCGATTGAGCAACTGCCATTAGCACCTGAAGTAAAGGCCAACATACCGACTGAATCCAGCACTTTACATCGATTACTCGGCGCGATTCCTAATCGAGCGGAGTTTAGACACAACCGACGTAATCCACTTCATCTTGATATCTTGGTGGTGGATGAAGCATCGATGGTCGACTTATCCATGATGTATAAGCTGGTGGATGCTCTCCCTGAACACGCAAGGCTTATCTTGTTGGGTGATAAAGACCAACTCGCTTCTGTTGAAGCGGGCGCGGTGTTAGGTGATATCTGCTCGTTTAATTCAACAGGCTACAGCACGGCGCAAGGTAACTTGATTGCGGAGATGACAGGTTTTGATGCGATAGCGAATACACAGCAGGCAAAAGCGGGAGCCGTTAATCCTCCGGCAATTGCTGATAGTTTGTGTATGCTGCAGAAGAGTTATCGTTTCGATGCGCGCTCTGGTATCGGGCAGTTAGCAAAAGCAATCAATAACGGCTCTGCGAATCAAGTCGACCAAGTGTTTGCCAAAGGGTTTGGCGATATTGAAAACCATCCCTTGTCGAGTGACAGCTATAACTTGATGCTACGTACTTTAGTTAATGAATATGGTGCGTATCTGAACCGAATGAATGTGCCATTGGAAGAGCTAGAAACTCAAGAAGCGAGAGCGAAATCGGTTCTCGATTTGTTCAGCCAGTGTCGGTTGCTGTGTTCCATTCGCGAAGGTGACTTTGGTGTTAAAGGCCTCAACCACAGAATCGAAAGGGCACTTGCCGCAAGACGCTTGGTGAATCCGCACAACGATGAATTGTGGTATCACGGGCGACCAGTAATGGTAACCCGCAATGATCATGGCTTAGGTTTATACAATGGTGATATTGGTATCTGTATGCTCGAAGCCGATTCAACGACTTTAGAGTCAAATAGTGCGAACTCCGCACCTCGACTGAAGGTGTATTTTGAGTTGCCTGATGGCAGTGTGAAAGCCGTACTACCAAGCCGAGTCCCCGATCATGAAACCGCTTATGCGATGACGATACACAAATCTCAAGGCAGTGAATTTGATCTGACTTTGATGATCTTACCGCCAGATTTCAGCCCTATTTTAACGCGAGAGCTTATCTATACCGGGATAACGCGTGCGAAGAAGCGATTGATGATGTTCAGCGATACAAACGTGTTGAAGCGTGGTATTAAGGTGAAAACAGAGCGAGTGAGTGGTTTGGGCAGCCGATTAACGAATTAGTCGTTAATGGCAGTTGGGATAGGGCTTGAACTTAGAGCTAGATAAACACAAAGCAACCATCCCTGGTTGCTTTGAACGTTATTAAGACTCTTTGCTTAAAAACGCTCGAGTAAACGATATGTGGTTTATCTTGTATTTTGCTTGGCAATTCAAAATAAACTCTTTTAGATTCTCGCTCACAGGGAACACGCAGTGTACGTCTAACCCTTCTAAGAATTGGTTATCAGCCATATCCCAAAAACTTTGCAGCGAGTTACAAACAATGGTTCTCATATCAATGTTGCTCTTTTTGCTGTTTATATCAACGTCTAACACATTGATGGTGTGCTGAGCGTTAACGGGTATAGCAATCCGTGCAGTGACCACCTGAATGTCCTAGATTAAACATTGGGTGGTATTCCAATAAAAACGTTTGTTGGCATTCATAAAACGTGCAAATTCTATACAATTATTAATGTGAATGAAAGCGCATACTTAATAAATCTCATATAGTAATCGATTACATTTGCAATTATTTTTCTATCAAATTGAGATTATGCTCCAAAACTTTATTTACACATTTAACGCTAAGATCTTGGAATTCCTTTGATAGTTGTACAGACCTTGTTTTTCCATTGGTAATTCATCAACAGTAATCTCGTAAAAACCCTGCTCACGGAACCAATGAAGGCTGTGTGTGGTAAGAACAAAGATTTGGTCGATATCACGAGATTTGGACTGATGACGCATGTAATCAAGCAGTAACTGCCCA
The DNA here is from genome assembly GCF_024347315.1 of Vibrio atlanticus. NCBI lineage: Bacteria > Pseudomonadati > Pseudomonadota > Gammaproteobacteria > Vibrionales > Vibrionaceae > Vibrio > Vibrio atlanticus. Next base: position 816,097 of record NZ_AP025460.1, read on the forward strand.
CGGTTTCCATCTCGGTAGTCAGGGTGAATTGCCACGCAGGCCATCTCAGCCATGTGATCTTCGGGATAACCATATAGAGCAGCGCAACCAATGATCAGGCCGTCTTTTTCGATAATGGTAAAGCGATGTATCTCTTGCTCTAGTTGTTCTCTTGAGCGACGAACTAAGATGCCTTGTTCTTCCAAAGGTCGAATGAGGTCAAAGATACCACCAATATCGTCAATTTGAGCTTGCCGTACTTGTTCTGCACTCGCCATCACCACTTGGGTTCCAATACCGTCGAACGAGAACAGTTCTTGAATTAATGCGCCATCCACTTTGTAGCTGATTAAGTGACAACGTGGAACGCCCGCTCGGCAAGCGGAGATCGCTCCTTTCAAGAAGCGCAGTGTTCCGGTACTCATGTCTTCGGCGGGGTTCTGGGATTCCGTTAAGCGTTCAAGAATTTGCTTGGCGTCTTTAGGGAAGAGTTCGGCGAGTACATTACCGCTTTCGTCAGTCACCCCTTGCTCAGAACAAAAGCCAATCAGTTTGTCGGCTTTCAAACGGATAGCAACTTGTGTCGCGACCTCTTCCGAAAGCAGGTTAAAGCTTTCGCCAGTGACTGAACTGGCAATAGGCCCAAGAAGGACGATGGAACCTTGGTCAAGGGTGCGATTGATCCCTTCGATGTCTATTCGACGAATGCGTCCGCTGTGGCAGTAATCTGTACCATCATCGACGCCTAAGGGTTGAGCGGTAATAAAGTTACCACTCATAACATTCAGTTGAGTTCCTGCCATTGGGGTGTTGTTCAAACTCATTGAAAGGCGAGCGGTGATCGCAAGTTGCAGTTGTCCAGCCGCCTGCATTGCAACACCTAAAGAATATTCATCTGTGACTCTAATATTTTTATGGTAAGGCGTATGGCAGTCTTGCTTCTCTAACAGTTGGTTGATTTGTGGTCTTGCCCCATGAACGAGAACAATCTTAACCCCAAGGCTATGAAGCAGGGCTATATCACTAATAATGTTACCAAAGTTTCTATCGGCAACGGCTTCACCTCCCAACATAATCACCATGGTTTTACCACGGTGAGCATTTACATAAGGGGTCGATTGCCTAAAGCCTTTGACTAGCGCCGTACTTCTTAATTTCACAGAATAAGCCTTTCTTGTTTATTTATTCGATAATTTAGCATTTAAATTCAAATCTAAACAACAACTTTTTGGAATCAAGCGCAAACTATTCTCATCTAGGCTTCGTTTTATAAACTGTCTCAGTGTACAATGCGTACAGCATCCTTATGAGTCGTAAACGAATGCAAAAAAATCCAGTAAGAAAGAGTAAGATTGATGAGATCGCAAAAGGTCTCTACAGTGGAGCAGAGCAGCGCAACAAAGCTAAATTGAGACGTAAGCTCATTGAACGCAGTTTAATGGTTTTAGCTTTGGTGGGTTCGTTTGCCGTCGCTTCCTTGTTCGCCGATGTGTTTTCTCGAGTACAAGATGCGGTGACACCAGAGACACTGCTATATGGCACTTGGGTAGAGCAAGATGTCGCTCGTTATGCTGCGGACGAGTTTGTGCTGAGTGAAAATGGTGTGTCAGTACGTGGCTCGGTTGTATCGACTCATTTTGACTTTGATGGTAAGTACTTCGAATATAAGGCAGGCAATAAAACGTATCGCTTTCGCCTAACGAATTCTGATAAGACAGAAATGATGCTTGTATCGGATAATCACTATAATCCAGTCTTTCGCCTTAAAGGTTATATCGATAACTCAGTTCGATAGGTTATCTTATTGTAAACTCTTACAATCTAAGATTGTGTTATCTGATCGTTTTTGTCATCCTCGATGCATAGAATATTTAGGATGACTCTTGTGATTAAAAAATGGCTTCCCCTTGTTGCTGCCTCTTTCTTATTTGGCTGTGCTCAACCCACTGATCTTGCCCAACAACACCTTGATGGTGAATTTCCCCGAACCTTAAATAAGGTCGATTTGGTTGAATCTAATAAACCAAGAGACTTCACCGCATTTGCAGAGCAAGCTGAGATGGTGGTTTCTAAATCCCCTTCGATGGCTAAAATCTATGAGCCGCTTTATCAGCAACTCAATGAATGGGCGGTGCTGAGTGGAGAGCCAAGCGAGCTAGCGAATTTTGGCGTTCAAACTGCTCAATTAGGTGGTGGTGATAAACAAGGAAATGTTTTATTCACGGGTTACTTTTCTCCTGTAATGGAACTGCGACATGAAGCAAACGAAGAATACCGATTCCCTGTTTATGGGCTTCCAGAGTGTGATAAAGAGTGTCCAACACGCGAAGAGATCTACAACGGTGCATTAGAAGGCCAAGGTCTTGAGTTAGGTTATTCAGCAAACCGTATCGACCCATTTATGATGGAAGTACAGGGCAGCGGCTTTGTGCATTTCGGAGATGATGACACGCTGCAGTATTTTGCATACGCGGGTAAGAACAATAAAGCTTACGTGAGTATTGGTCGTGTTTTGATCGAAAGAGGTTTAGTGCCACGCGAAAAAATGTCACTGAAAGCAATCAAAGAGTGGGTATTGGCGAACGATCCTGAAGTGGTAAAAGAGCTGCTTGAGCAAAACCCATCTTTCGTCTTCTTTAGCGCGAGAGATGATCTATCCGTAATGGGTAGCGCTGGCATTCCTCTATTACCGATGGCGGCGGTAGCGGGCGATCGCTCTATCTTACCAATGGGAACACCTATCCTGGCTGAGGTTCCGTTACTGAATGCTGATGGTACTTGGAGCGGCGCGCACCAACTAAGACTACTATTGGTTTTAGATACCGGTGGTGCGGTTAAGCAAAACCATTTGGACCTCTACCATGGTATGGGCCCACGAGCAGGAACTGAAGCGGGTCATTACAAGCATTTTGGTCGGGTGTGGAAGCTGGGTCTAGATGGCAGCGCAACCGAAGCGCCTTGGGCTTTGCCTCCTGAAAAGGTCGAGTAAACAACAATAAAATGGGGCATTGAAAGCGAATCGCTAATCCCCTAGACTTTTAATTCAAGAGTGCGTATAAAACGCACTCTTTTCTTTTTCTCAGAAATAAATTGGCGGCAACAATGCGTGAATTGACCACTCCAGCTTCAGAAAACTATGACCAACGATTTGGTGGCACTCGTCGCCTGTATGGCAATAGTGAAGTCGATATACTTAGAGCAGCACACGTGTGTGTGATCGGTATTGGCGGTGTCGGTTCATGGGCGGTTGAAGCGCTTGCTCGTACAGGTTTAGGTGAGCTGACATTGCTCGATATGGATGATGTGTGCGTGACGAACATTAATCGTCAGATTCATGCTATGTCGGGTACCGTCGGTAAGAGCAAAATCGAAGTGATGGCTGAGCGCGTTAAGCTGATTAACCCTGAGTGTAAAGTGAACCTGATTGATGACTTTATCGGCCCAGACAATCAGGCTGAATACCTATCGAAAGAATTCGACTTTGTGTTAGATGCGATTGATAGCATGAAAGCGAAGGCCTCGCTGTTGGCGTATTGCCGTAGCAACAAAATTAAGGTGATCACTACCGGTGGTGCTGGTGGACAAATCGATCCGACTCAAATTAAAGTGGCCGATCTGACTAAGACGATTCAAGATCCGTTAGCGAAGAAACTAAAAGATACTCTTCGTCGTCATCATAATTTCCCTAAGAACCCTGCGCGTAAGTTTGGTATCGATTGTGTGTTCTCTACTGAGCAACTGAAATATCCTCAAGCTGACGGCAGTGTTTGTGCTGCGAAAGCGACAGCCGAAGGTCCAAAGCGCATGGATTGTGCGACGGGTTTTGGTGCCGCGACAGTGGTAACCGCGACTTTTGGTTTTGTGGCTGTTTCGCGTATCGTAGAAAAGCTGATTCAAAAGCACGCTAAGTAACGTCTTCTATTCAATTCATAATCGACCGGATATAAAAATGACCGCATTCCCAATCTCTCCATTCGGCACTGAAATTACTAGTGATGATATTGTCGCGAAAATGCAGACATTCAGCGGCTGGGAAGACCGTTATCGCCAAGTGATTCAATGGGGGAAGAAACTGCCTAATATGCCTGATGAACTGAAAAGTGAGCAGGTGGTTGTCTCTGGTTGTGAAAGCCAAGTGTGGTTGGTTTCTCAGAATATCGATGGTGTTTGGTATTTTTGCGCTGATTCTGATGCTCGTATCGTTCGCGGTCTGATTGCATTAGTGATGGCTGCGTATGATGGAAAAACATCAGAGCAGATTCAAGCGTTCGATATCGATGGCTACTTCGAAAAAATAGGTCTAATCACTCATCTAAGCCCATCTCGCGGTAATGGATTAAAAGCGATTGTTGAGCAAATCAAGAACCTCGCTAAATCGTAATTGTCTCCACACATTTTTATCGTAGTGCTTTAGAGAGATTCCAGATACTTCGTTCCTCAGTTCTGGAATGACGATTTCTAACTGTGTTTTGTCATTCCCTAAAGCGACGAAGGAGCGCAATAGGGAATCTCGTTTGGATAGCGTTATTGCTTCTAACTGTGCTTCATTATTCCCTAAAGCATATCAACGGCTTTTTCTATCGCCGCTACGAGCTTTTCAACATCATCTAGATTGTTATAAATACCAAATGAAATACGAACCGTTCCTTTCACATTAAGTGCATCCATTAATGGGTGAGCACAGTGGTGTCCAGCACGTACTGCGATACCTTGCTGATCCAGCAGAGTAGCAATATCTTGATGGTGAACACCATCCATCACAAAAGTAATCACACTTGCGTTGGGTTGATAACCCAATACCTGAATATCATCCAGTTTACTGAGTGCAAGATAAGTCTCGTGCTGTAGCTGGTGGATATGATTTTCGACATCTCGTTGAGCAAAATCACTTAACCATTCTATTGCGGTACTTAATGCTATCGCTCCTGCTACATTTGGCGTGCCCGCTTCAAACTTCCCCGGCAGTTCAGAAAATGTAGTGCCAGAGAAAGACACGCGCTCAACCATCTTGCCACCACCATGCCAAGGGGGCATCGCTTCGAGCAATTCAAGCTTGCCATAAAGCACCCCAATACCAGCTGGAGCATAGAGCTTATGCCCAGAGAACACGTAGAAATCCGCACCTAAAGCCGCAACATCAACGGGTTCATGAACGATACCTTGCGCTCCATCTACCACAACAATCGCATTCATCTTGTGCGCTTTCTCGATCACTTCTTCAATGGGCTGACGAGAACCAGTCACATTAGTTATCTGAGCCAGAGCAACAATCTTGGTTCGATCATTTAATAGAGCGCCAAAGGCAGTAAGATCAAATTCACAATCTGACGTCATCGGTACTTTTACGACTTTCGCTCCGGTTTGTTCTGCCACAATTTGCCAAGGTACGATGTTGGCGTGATGCTCCATTTCGCTGACTAATATCTCATCGCCAGGCTGGAGGGTGCTTCTTGCGTAGGTTTGAGCGATCAGGTTGAGTGCTTCAGTGGCACCGCGAGTCCAAATGATCTCTTTTGAAGAGCTTGCGCCGATAAACTGAGCGACCTTATCTCTTGCGGCTTCAAATTGACTGGTCGCGTTCGCTGTTAAGCTATGACTGCCACGGTGAACATTGGCATTTTGTTTGGAGTAATATTGGCTAATGGCATCAATAACCACCTGAGGTTTTTGTGTCGTTGCTGCGCTGTCTAAATAAATCAACGGTTGTTGATTGATGGTTTGTGATAGCGCAGGAAACTGCTCTCGGATGTGATTGATATCAAGCATCTATTCTTACCTAAAATCTTGGAAATTGTTGCTAGCGTTATGCTGAGCGGTATCGTTATTTTATCGCGACTTGTTAATCGTTGCTGACTAATCTTGATGATTCCAGCTATTTTCTCGTTCTTTAACCTGCGTAAACAGCTTTTGGTTAACAGGAACTTCTATCTGATGTTTGAGTGCTGTCTTTATTAGGTGTCCGGTAATGAAGTCGATCTCTGTCTTGCGCTCATAAAACATATCTTGCTGCATGGAAGAGTTGTTTTGAGCCGTGGCTTGAATAACGTGTTTTACGCTTGTTTCTAATTCGTCGAATGAACAAGTAATGCCTTCCGCCTGCATCACTTGCGTGAGTTCTTTAATTATAGAACTCAGAGCTTCGCTAAATCTTTTGTCAGCAAGCTCTCCGTTTTTGATTTGTTCCAGCCCAGTCAGTGGGTTGATTGCACAATTTATGGCGAGTTTAGCCCACAGCGCCGTTGTTATTTCTGGATTCCAACTCACGGCAGGGAAGGCATGTTCCAACACATCAACTAAAAAAGTGCACTGTTGCCCCTTTAGGTTAAAAGCACCCAATTGAGTTTGGCCGATTCCGGTGTGGGATACATTGTTGCTATTGGGTTTGAATGCTGCTTGAGTCGTGGTCGCCAATACTACTGGGTGGGCGTCAATTTGAGTTGCTATCTGAGCGACCGCCCCCATACCGTTGTGCATGAACATGAGAATGGTGTCAGGGTCGAGATATTGAAGCAGTGGGGTGGTTGCTTCTTCTACTTGCCAAGCTTTGACTGTGAAGATCACTAAATCGCTCGCTGATAGCTTTTCGATATTGTTGTTACTGAAGGCAAGTGAAGTTTGTCTATCAAGCGATAAATCAATTGAGTGATCCGTGGAGCGACTCCACAAAGACACATTATGACCAGCTTCAAGTAGTTTTATTGCCCATAAAGAGCCTATAGCCCCTGGGCCAACAATAGTGATGTTCACAGCAATACCGAGATAAGAAAGTGATGCTGCAAGGATAGCGAGGCATTAAATGAAAGCAATAAAAAATGGCACCCGAGGGTGCCATTTTGGAAACTTTCTTAGAAGTTCGATTAGAACTTGTAAGTTACTGCGAAGTAGTGACCTACGCCTGAAGTAGAGAATTCACCAATTTGTGGTTTATTCGGATCCAGTAGAGCACCATCTCTTAGACCGTATACATCTTGGTACAATTTAAGACCGTAACCTACAGCGAATTGGTCATTGTGCCAGTAAATACCATTGAACATAGATCCGCCGTTGCTCGACTGGTTGTATGAACTATCACGACCAAACTCGTAATCGATGTAACCTTGGTAAGCAATGAATGAACCGTTATCGAAGTTCATGAATGGTTTAAACCAGTTTGTAGAAAATTGGTAACCGTTCCAGTCTTTCGCATTTAGATCGTACGTAGCGTAAAGGTTGAATTGCATTTTACCAAACCAAGGTACCATTACGTCTGAACCGATACCTGTTTTAGTTGCGTAACCACCGTCAGCTTTGCCATCGATAGTTGTGTAGTTTGCAACGTATAGTTCTTGTACTGGACCAAAAGAAAGGTCTTTACCAGTCAGGCCGTCAATAGACATACGAGGCGCAAATTTAACAAACAGTTGATCGTCTTTTGCTTTGTCGCTGCCGCTATCGTTCGTTAGGTTGAATACATCAATGTAACCGTAAAGATCGAAGATACCAGAGCGTCCACCAAACTCCATTTCAAGATAAGTATGATCTTTGTCTTGAGGCTTCTCATCGATAGTGTGCATGATATTAAACTGCATCCAGTTGTAATCATTCTTGTGAGTATCGCCGTCAGAATAATCAGCCGCCATTACTGGAGCAGAAGCTGCTGCAAGTAGGCCAAGAGTTAAAAGTGATTTACGCATAATGGAACTCTCTATGTTTGAAATAAGTAACCCGCTAATCCGTGCGTGTTTATATGTCCGAATGCCGAGCATAATAGCGATTTTGTTCTCAAATAAAAGTGAGACAGAGTGAAAACTATGATTATTATGGTGAGCGTGATCACACTAACGAGCTAAATGATGGAACTTTAATGTTGCTATGCATCTTGATGAATCCCCACTTCTATTGATTTTGTGAAATTCGATTATTTTGTGTATAAATTGGTGAAATACCGCTCTAAGCAAACGATTCTACCAAAAATCGTGACATGCATATCAAAATCAACAGTATTCCTTTCCAAGGCTTTTCGTGCTGAAAAGTGACTAAATCAAATCGCCCTCCATCCTGTCTTTGATCTATTTTCGACCAACTTCGTAATGGTGTTGGAATCAATTGATGAACAATTCATGTGATGACTAGCCTGACTTTTAAAACTGTTTGTTTTTTCATCGCTGATAATATTGAGACCGTTCATTGCACCAATTTTGAGGCAACATTTAAAGATCTGCTCCTGAGCTTATCTGCTGTGTGACGAACTGGTCGAACTTTTTGGAGAGAAGACCAATGAAATATTCACCTATACTCGCTGTAGCGATGTCAGCCCTATTCATTGTAGGGTGTAATGATGACGATCAACCAACAACCCAGCTGCAAGCTGTTCACGCATCGCCAGATGCTCCACTAGCTAATGTGTTAGTTAATAGTCAGGCTCGTTGGACTGGGGTTGATTATGCTCAGGCATCTGGATATACCTCGGTCAATCAAGGCCAGACAACTCTACAGGTCGATGTTCAACTTCCTGGAGATGGTGTGGCGACGGTGATTCCGCCAAGCCAGTTCAATTTAAGCGGTGATTTAGATTACACGGTGATGGTGGTCGGTGATGCTGACGGTTCCAACAACCCAGTTGAGGCTCTCGTTGTGACACGACCTGCAGCTGGCACGGCGACGAGTTCGAGTTTGGATGTGCAAGTTGTTCACGCGGCAACTGGAGTTGGTGATGTGAATTTATACGTTACCGCACCGAATGATCCTCTAGGCGCACCGATTGGAACTTTGGGATACAAAGGGTTCACTGATGTGCTAAACATACCTGCAGGACAATATCGAGTGAGATTAGAAACCGTGAGTGGAAGTGCTATCGCGTTTGATTCAGGAGAGATCACTCTCCCTGCTGGTAGCGAGCTGACCATTGCAGCCGTGCCAAGAGCGGATTCTAATAGTGCTTCACCTGTCAAATTGATGGTAATGGATGGTAAAGGTTCATCTTTAATCTACGATATGGCAGAAACTGCAGAAGTACGAGTAGGGCATTTAGTTGATGGTGCACCCTCTGTGGATGTGTTTGTAAACTCGGTTAAGTTTGCTCCTCTTGATGCTCTAATGTTTAAAGAAGTTCGTGGCTTCTTAGACTTGGCTGCAGGCAGTTACGATATCGATATTTATGAAACAGCAACCACCTCTCCAACATTCATTGATGTTGACGGTTTAGCGGTGTTTGCCGGAATGGATTACAGCATCTATGCCGTGGGGACGGTAAGTCCTCTCAATTTGGAAGCGCTAGTTGTTCCAGAAAATCGACGCTCTGTTGCAACCAGTGCAGTATTGAACATTACTCATGCTGCAGCTAATCCAATTGCAGCTTCGGTTGATATTTATTTAACCGAGAACGTGGGAATTTCTGGAAGTACGCCTGCGTTGAGTAATGTGAAATTCAAAGATTTCGCGAATGGTATTTATGTAGCTGCGGGAACTTACTATGTGACGATTACGGTGGCTGGCGATCCATCTACTGTTGCTATTGACTCCGCGCCTGCGATCTTAGTTAACGGTGTTGTGTATCAAGTAGTGGCGATTGATGATTCGATGGGAACGGGATTTAACTTAATAGTAAGTGAAACTACAGATTAATCCGTTAAGCGTCTGCAAATAGAAAATAGAAAATAGAAAATAGAAAATAGAAGAGGGTAGCTCAATGCTCCCCTCTTCTCTTTTGCTTTCTTTTTCTTTTATTCGTGGTTGTTTTTCGCTTTTTCTAATAAATCAGTGAAAAAGTGGCGTAGCGAATAGAGCATGATCAAACTCGGAATCACCATTAATGATGTCAGTATAAAGAAGGTTGACCAATCATTTAGGTAATCGACGAGCTCGCCACTGAATGAAGCCAGTGTTGTTCTACCGAAATTGCCTAAGGATGCTAATAAGGCATATTGCGTCGCTGAGAAAGCTTGACCAGTCAGTAAGGTTAAGAAAGAGACAAATGCTACCGTCGAAAAGGCGGTTGTGAAGTTGTCGACAATGATAGTTGCCAAGAACAGAGTTTCACTAGGGCCTGCCTGAGCGATCCACGCAAACATTAGGTTGCTGGCTGCCATTGCGATGCCACCAATCATTAGTCCGCGTACAATACCGAATTTCACATTGAAGATACTGCCGAGCAAGGTGAAGAATATCGTCGCGCCCCAACCGATTAACTTAGAATAGTGGCCAATCTGTTCATTGCTAAAGCCTATCTCTTTATAGAAGGTGATAGACATTCTACCCAAGAAGGCTTCACCTATCTTAAATAGGAACACAAACAGTAGAAGGGTGATGGCAACTTGAACTCCGTTTCGTTTGAAGAAATCATAAAACGGTTCTAGCACTGTAACGCTGAACCAAGCGACGACTTTTGAACCCACAACTCTGTTGTGACGTTGTTGTGCTTGCTCTTGTAATGCTTCACGTTGTGTATTGGGTTCTCCGACAAAAAGAGTAAACAGCATTAACACGACAACTACACCAGCCATGCCGTAATACACACCATTCCAACCGATTGAGTCAGCATTGATAAAAGCAAGATAACCTGGAAGAGAATAGCCAGTCCACCATCCCATCACGGCCATTGCGGATGCTTGTGGCAACTTTGATGCTTCCGATTTTGGAAATGAATCAATACGGAAGGCATCTATTGCGACATCTTGAGTTGCTGAGGCGATAGCTATTCCGAGAGCAAGCATAGAGGTGAACATCAAGTCATTGGCTGGGTTTACTCCAGCAATGAACAGGGTACAGATCAATACCAAGCTTTGGCACAAGAATATCCAACTGCGTCGTTGGCCTAATATCGCGTGTAAAACTGGTAGTTTGACTCGGTCTACCAACGGTGCCCATAAAAAGTTAATAGCATAGACAGCAAACACACTGCCGAAATAACCGATCGCAGCACGAGTTAAACCGGCATCTTTTAGCCAACCAGACATGTTGGATCCAATCAGAACCCATGGGAAGCCACTCGAACAACCGAGCATAAACACCCAAAGTAGACGTTTGTCTAAGTAGCTGCGGAAAGTTTGCATCCAAGAAAGAGAGGGGGTGCCTGATGACATGGGGCGTCCTTGTATAGAAAACGCCCTTAAGAATAAGGGCGTTACATTGGATTACTTAAGAAGGGTCACTTTAGTGATGACGATTGGGTCGACAGGAATGTCTGACATGCGGCCCATTCGCTTGGTTGGAATTGTTGCCATCTTCTGAACAACGTCAAAACCATCGGTTACTTTACCAAACACAGCGTAACCAGGATTACCGCCTTTCGCGTTTAAGAAATCGTTGTCTGCAAAGTTAATGAAGAACTGGCGAGTTGCAGAATCTGGTGCATTGGTGCGAGCCATTGCGATCGTTGCAGTATCATTCTTCAGGCCATTGCTGCCTTCATTTTTGATAGGCGCATAAGTTGCTAATTGCTTCATATCTTGATCGAAGCCACCACCCTGAGCCATAAAGCCCGGGATCACACGGTGAAACTGAGTGCCTTCGTAGCTACCGTCAGCAACATATTTCAGAAAGTTATCAACACTAACCGGTGCTTGCTCTTGGTTTAGATCGATAGTGAAGCCGCCTAATGTTGTTTCTACGTTCACTTTAGGACCAGCCCAAACGCTCACGCTCACCAGCATCAATGCGATAGAAGATAGAATGCGCCCCATTAGAAACGTTCCTTCATGTAAGTTTGCAGCTCTTGGTCATTGGCAATCTCTTTAAGAACTAAGTCGATAACATCGTTTAGTACCATTGCGATATCGTCATTTGATGCACTTAATGCACCTGTGCGAGTTGCTGTACCATTGAATGTCTTAACTAGCTTGCCTTCAGGCGTTTCAGCGGTTACTTCAAGAGTTACTTTACCATCCATTTGGTTTTCCATGATGGTGTGCTTGACGGTAACAAGCGCTTCTTGAATCTCTAAAACAATTGAGTTTTCACTGTTAACGCTTGCACGAAAACCTTGAGACTCCAATTGTTGAGCAATAGCGTTTTCTAGAGAAATACGCATGTTTTGCTTAGCGTGAATTGGCTGAATGTTTGAACGGCCACTATCAACCAATGCAACATATTGAGCGGCACGAACATCTTTACTGGTTAGTGTGTATGTTTTGCCTTGTACAAGGTTGCTTGAGCTTAGTGAAGCTTCTGGCATTACGTTGATCTGTTCTTGCTGAGGGGCTGAACATGCTGTCAAAGCCAAAATAGAAGCAGCCAAAATCAGTTTTTTCATTCCTTTATCCTTTCTAAATTCACACCAGGAGCTCGGTATCTTAAATTCTTGTGACGTCGTTTCTGCTTATTTATTAAAATTCGCAGGTTCTCTTGTTGCTTGTAATATCTCAAATTTCTGGTTTAGTTCAAGCGTTTCAACGTTTGCTTCACCAAATAGTCTTGCTAGTTTGACATCGTATCCGAGGTGTCGGTTACCAATAACAATTAATTTGCCTCCGTTGCTAAGAACATGCTTTGCATCACAGAACATTTGCCATGCAATGTGATCTGTAATCGCTTGTTGTTGGTGGAACGGAGGGTTACACATAACTAAGTAAGTGCTGTTTTTCTTAAAACCATCTAAACAGTTATTGGCGATGAACTGGAAATTACCTTCTTCGCCAAGGTTATCCTTAATATTTTGGCGCGCTGATTCCACTGCCATAAAGCTTTCATCAACACAGGTGATACGCGCTTGTGGGTTTAATTGCCCAGCTTTTACACTCAATACACCGTTGCCACAACCTAGGTCGATAATATGACGCAGTTCAGGATCTTGAGGGATGTGCTCTAGCATATAGCGAGCGCCTTGATCGAGTGCCTCGCCTGAGTAAACGTTCGGTAAATTTTTCAGGCGAATATCTTCACCGTCTACATCCCATTCAACAAAAGGCTCGACCGTTTGAATCGGCTGACAACTTGGTGAAGAGATAACCAAGCGATGTTTCTTCTTCGCTAGAGAAGTTTTGGTTTCGCCTAGGTATTTTTCGAAAATATTAAGTGTAGATGTGTGGATATCTTTTACTTTGTTTACACCGATGACTTGGCAGCCTTCTGGCAACGCTTGGCGTAGTTGGCTCAATTGCCATATTAGGTGACGGTTTGTTTTCGGTAGTTGCATGATCACAAGGTCGATACCGTGTGGGATATCATCCATCGTATTCAGGAAGTTCACACGGTTACTTTGATTGCGCTGCAAGTTTTTTAGCGCACCGCGATGAGAGATAAACGAGTCGCTCATCATGGTGACATCATGATCTTTAGAGAACCATGCCGACAGGGCACCAAAGCTATCGTTCATGATCAGGATGTGTTTGCCAGGTTCAAGATTCATCTCTTCAACGTGACTAATAATGTATTCGTCGCCCGCATCCCAAGCTTGAAGGGTTTCATTTGAACGGTTGGGGAAACGATGTAAGGTCAAAGTTCTATCGAGAAGAGTAAGTTCGGTTTTCATAGCTTGAGATACTTATGTAAGAAATAACAAAGATATTGTCTCAAATGCAGCCTGAACAAGATAGAAAAAACTCAACCAAACCTAAGTCGTTCGTTATGAAATACTCAGACAGTCGACCAGTTAGGGTTTATACTTCCCCCACAGATAATGCCAATACGTTATTAAGGAATCATAATGATCCAAGAAGTTATCGAAACAAAATTGCACAATGAGTTTTCACCAAGTCATTTAAACGTGGTCAATGAGAGCTACATGCACAATGTTCCGGCTGGTTCTGAGAGTCATTTTAAAGTGATTGTTGTCAGCGATGCGTTTGAAGGCTTGCGCCTTATTGGTCGTCATCGAGCGGTAAATAAAGCACTTTCAGAAGAGCTAGCGAATAATATTCACGCACTATCTATTCACACTTATACAAAAGATGAATGGATGAAGCAACTCGATAACGTGCCAGACAGCCCTATGTGTATGGGCGGTGGTAAGTAATAAAACTAACTGATAGAAGAGGTGGCGATGCTGCCTTTTTTATCGCCAGGCTGATGTGTTTTTAGGGTTTATATCACTCAAATTGATGTCAAATTAGGCGTCTTTAAATACCCACAATGAGTAATGTTTTTATTAACAGTGTTTCAACATAACTCGTAAAATATTAGTTTGTGACAGAGTATTAATCTCTTGTTTAAAACACGATTCAAAAGCCATTTTATCTGTGCGGCTCGTCAAATTTATACATATTTGAGAGTCCATATGCTTCAAATCTCACCAAATTAAGGCCGTATTCAAGTTATTGGTCATGGCATCAAGTTGTCAAAAAATGCTAGAATACGGCACCTGATAAATCTCACATAATCTTTGTGATGAGTTTATTAATGTAATGTTGCGATTTTGGTATCTCTAATTTACCAAAACCGGACACTGTAATGTCGTGTCTAAGGGCGATTTTAAAACGTCCCGAATTTACGCAATTAAAAGAATCTTTTTCCCGATAAAGTAGTGCAAGTGCGTATGATTACAATAAAGAAGGGTTTGGATCTTCCTATCGCAGGAACTCCATCCCAGGTGATTAATGATGGTAAGTCCATCACTAAAGTCGCCTTGCTTGGCGAAGAGTACGTTGGTATGCGTCCTACGATGCATGCCCGCGTTGGTGATGAAGTGAAGAAAGGCCAAGTTCTTTTTGCAGATAAAAAGAACCCAGGTGTTGTATTTACTTCTCCAGCAAGCGGTAAAGTTATTGAAGTGAACCGTGGTGCTAAGCGTGTTCTTCAATCAGTAGTGATTGAAGTAGCAGGCAATGAGCAAATCACGTTCAATAACTATGAAGCTAACCAACTAGTAGGCCTTGACCGTGAAATGGTTAAAGCTCAGTTAGTTGAGTCTGGCGCATGGACCGCTTTGCGAACTCGTCCGTTCAGCAAGGTTCCAGCAGTTGATTCTGAAACTCAGGCTATTTTTGTTACTGCTATGGATACTAATCCGCTAGCAGCTGAGCCAGAATTAATCATTAACGAGCAGTCTGATGCTTTCGTTGCTGGTTTAGATCTTCTTTCAACTCTGACTAACGGTAAAGTGTACGTTTGTAAAAAAGGTACTAGCTTACCTCGTTCAGCTCAGTCTAACGTTGAAGAACATGTTTTTGATGGCCCACACCCTGCAGGTCTTGCAGGCACGCATATGCATTACCTGTATCCGGTAAATGCACAAAATGTAGCGTGGAGCATTAACTACCAAGACGTGATCGCATTCGGTAAGCTTTTCCTTACTGGTGAGATTTACTCTGAGCGCGTTGTTTCTCTGGCTGGTCCAGTAGTTAACAACCCTCGTCTAGTTCGTACTCAAATTGGTGCTAGCCTTGAAGAGTTGACGGACAGCGAGTTGATGCCAGGTGAAGTTCGCCTGATCTCAGGTTCAGTGCTATCTGGTGTTCACGCTTCAGGTCCACATGCTTACCTTGGCCGTTACCATCAACAAGTTTCGGTTCTTCGTGAAGGTCGTGATAAAGAGCTATTCGGCTGGGCTATGCCTGGTAAGAACAAGTTCTCTGTTACTCGTTCATTCCTTGGTCACGTGTTTAAAGGTCAGTTGTTCAATATGACAACGACAACGAACGGTAGTGATCGCTCTATGGTTCCAATTGGTAACTACGAGAAAGTAATGCCATTAGATATGGAGCCTACTTTGCTGCTTCGCGATCTATGCGCTGGTGACGTTGATAGTGCACAAGCACTTGGTGCGCTAGAGCTAGATGAAGAAGATTTAGCACTGTGTACCTTTGTATGTCCTGGTAAGTACGAGTACGGTCAGTTACTTCGTGAATGCCTAGATACAATTGTGAAGGAAGGGTAATTTTCATGGGCCTTAAAAAGTTTATTGAAGACATCGAGCATCATTTTGAACCAGGTGGTAAACACGAAACGTGGTTTGCGCTTTACGAAGCAGCAGCAACACTTTTCTACACACCAGGTACTGTTACAAAGAAAAGCTCGCATGTCCGTGATAGCGTTGATTTAAAACGTATCATGATCATGGTTTGGCTTGCGGTATTCCCAGCAATGTTCTGGGGTATGTACAACGCAGGTGGTCAGGCTATCGCAGCACTAAACCACATGTATTCAGGTGCAGAACTAGTTTCTATCATTGATGGTAACTGGCACTACTGGCTAACCGAAATGCTTGGAGCCTCCTTAGGGGCCGATGCAGGTTGGGGCAGTAAGATGCTCTTGGGTGCGACTTACTTCTTACCTATCTACGCAACGGTATTTATCGTTGGTGGTTTCTGGGAAGTACTGTTCTGTATGGTGCGTAAGCACGAAGTCAACGAAGGTTTCTTTGTTACTTCTATCTTATTTGCGCTTATCGTTCCGCCAACGCTTCCTCTATGGCAAGCAGCACTAGGTATTACCTTTGGTGTTGTTGTTGCGAAAGAGATCTTCGGTGGTACGGGTCGTAACTTCTTGAACCCTGCTCTTGCTGGTCGTGCGTTCCTGTTCTTTGCATACCCTGCACAGATTTCAGGTGACGTAGTTTGGACTGCTGCAGATGGCTTCTCTGGTGCAACTGCTCTTAGCCAATGGGCTCAAGGCGGCGGTAGTGCACTAATGAACGTAACATCAGGTGAAGCAATCACTTGGATGGACGCATTCATTGGTAACATTCCAGGTTCTATCGGTGAAGTTTCAACGCTTGCACTTATGATTGGTGCAGCAATGATTGTTTACATGGGCATTGCTTCATGGCGCATCATTGCGGGTGTAATGATCGGTATGGTTGCAGTATCAACACTATTTAACGTGATTGGTTCTGACACTAATGCAATGTTCAGCATGCCTTGGCATTGGCACCTAGTTCTAGGTGGTTTCGCATTCGGTATGTTCTTCATGGCGACTGACCCAGTATCAGCTTCATTTACCAATAAAGGTAAGTGGTGGTACGGCATCCTAATCGGCGCAATGTGTGTAATGATTCGTGTAGTTAACCCTGCATACCCAGAAGGCATGATGCTTGCGATTCTATTCGCAAACCTATTTGCTCCTCTGTTTGACCACGTTGTAATCGAGAAGAACATTAAGCGGAGACTAGCGCGCTATGGCAAGTAATAACGATAGCATTAAAAAGACGCTGTTTGTTGTTATCGCATTGAGCCTAGTGTGCTCAATCATCGTTTCAACAGCTGCAGTTGTTCTTAAACCTAAGCAACAAGCTAACGCAGTTCTGGATCAGCAAACTAAGATCCTTGAAGTTGCGGGCATTGAACTTGCGGGTAATATCCCAGCACTGTACGCAGAGAACATCGAACCTCGTCTAGTTGATTTCGCTACTGGCGATTTCGTTGACGGCGACGCTGCTGCATACGACCAACGTAAAGCGGCAAAAGATCCGGCTCAGTCAATCAAGCTTTCAGCTGAAGATGACATCGCTAAGATCATTCGTCGTGCTAACACGGGTACGGTATACCTAGTGAAAGATGGCGCTGAAACTTCTAAAGTTATCATCCCTGTTCACGGTAACGGTCTATGGTCAATGATGTACGCATTCGTTGCGGTAGAAACTGATGGCAACACAGTTTCTGGTATCACTTACTACGAGCAAGGTGAAACTCCTGGACTTGGTGGTGAAGTTGAGAACCCAACTTGGCGCGCTCAATTCGTTGGTAAGAAATTATTCGACGAAAACCACAAACCTGCTATTCAGGTTGTTAAAGGTGGCGCTCCTCAAGGTTCTGAGCACGGTGTAGATGGCCTTTCTGGTGCAACACTGACCAGCGTTGGTGTTCAACATACATTTGACTTCTGGTTAGGTGATATGGGCTTTGGTCCGTTCCTAGCAAAAGTTCGTGACGGAGGTCTGAACTAATGTCTAGTGCAAAAGAAATTAAAAAGAGCATCTTAGCGCCTGTGTTGGATAACAACCCAATCGCGCTACAGGTTCTTGGTGTGTGTTCTGCTCTTGCGGTAACCACTAAGCTAGAAACTGCATTTGTTATGACTATCGCGGTAATGTTCGTTACTGCTCTGTCTAACTTCTTCGTTTCTTTGATCCGTAACCACATTCCTAACAGTGTGCGTATCATCGTTCAGATGGCAATTATCGCATCATTAGTAATCGTGGTAGACCAAGTGCTTAAAGCATACTTATACGATATCTCTAAGCAGCTATCTGTATTCGTTGGCCTAATCATTACTAACTGTATTGTAATGGGTCGTGCTGAAGCATTCGCAATGAAGTCTGCGCCAATCCCATCTTTCATCGATGGTCTTGGTAACGGTCTTGGTTACGGTTTCGTTCTTATCACTGTTGGTTTCTTCCGTGAGCTTCTAGGCTCTGGCAAACTATTTGGTATGGAAGTACTACCTCTAGTGAGCAACGGTGGTTGGTATCAGCCAAACGGCTTGATGCTTCTAGCACCTTCTGCATTCTTCCTAATTGGTTTCTTGATTTGGGCAATTCGTGTGTTCAAACCAGAACAAGTAGAAGCGAAGGGGTAAGGTCGTCATGGAACATTATATTAGTCTGCTAGTTAAATCGATTTTCATCGAAAACATGGCGCTTTCTTTCTTCCTAGGTATGTGTACATTCCTAGCGGTTTCTAAGAAAGTTAAAACTTCTTTTGGTCTTGGTGTTGCGGTAGTTGTAGTACTTACAATCGCTGTTCCTGTAAACAACCTTGTTTACACACACATCCTAAAAGAAAATGCACTTGTTGCCGGTGTCGATTTAAGTTTCCTTAACTTCATCGCATTCATCGGTGTTATCGCTGCACTTGTACAAATCCTAGAGATGGTTCTAGACCGTTTCTTCCCACCTTTGTACAACGCATTAGGTATCTTCCTTCCATTGATCACAGTTAACTGTGCAATCTTTGGTGGTGTATCTTTCATGGTAACTCGTGATTACAACTTTGCTGAATCTGTTGTTTACGGCTTCGGTTCTGGTGTGGGTTGGATGTTAGCTATCGTTGCTCTTGCGGGTATCCGTGAGAAGATGAAGTACTCTGACGTACCTCCAGGTCTTCGTGGCCTTGGTATCACGTTCATTACTGTTGGTCTGATGGCGTTAGGCTTTATGTCTTTCTCTGGTGTTCAACTGTAGGGTAAGCACCCAGTAATAAGGAATAACAAATGCAAAGCATTATTCTTGGCGTAGCGATGTTTACCATTATTGTATTGGCTCTAGTACTAGTGATTCTTTTCGCTAAGTCTAAGCTAGTACCATCAGGTGACATCACTATTGCTGTAAACGGCGACCCTGAAAAGGCGATCGTTACTCAACCTGGTAGCAAGCTACTTGGTGCCCTAGCTGGCGCTGGTATCTTCGTATCGTCTGCTTGTGGTGGCGGTGGCTCTTGTGGTCAGTGTCGTGTAAAAGTTAAGTCTGGTGGTGGCGACATCCTACCAACTGAACTTGATCACATCACCAAAGGCGAAGCTCGCGAAGGCGAACGTCTAGCATGTCAAGTTGCTATGAAAACTGACATGGAGATTGAGCTAGACGAAGACATCTTTGGTGTTAAGAAGTGGGAATGTACAGTTATCTCTAATGATAACGAAGCTACTTTCATCAAAGAGCTAGCACTTGCTATCCCTGAAGGTGAAGAAGTTCCGTTCCGCGCGGGTGGTTACATTCAGATTGAAGCTGAACCACATCACGTGAAATACGCAGATTACGATATTCCTGAGGAATACCGTGGTGACTGGGATAAGTTCAACTTGTTCCGTTACGAGTCTATCGTTAAAGAGCATTCGATCCGTGCTTACTCTATGGCTTCATACCCAGAAGAGAAAGGCATCATCAAGCTTAACGTGCGTATCGCAACTCCGCCGCCAAACAACCCTGACGTAGCTCCTGGTGTGATGTCTTCATACATCTGGTCTCTTAAAGAAGGCGACAAATGTACTATTTCTGGTCCATTTGGTGAGTTCTTTGCTAAAGACACAGACAATGAAATGGTATTCATCGGTGGTGGTGCAGGTATGGCGCCAATGCGTTCACATATCTTCGACCAACTTAAGCGTCTTAACTCTACTCGTAAGATGTCTTACTGGTACGGTGCACGTTCTAAGCGTGAGATGTTCTACATTGAAGACTTCGACGGCCTAGCGGCTGCAAACGAAAACTTCGTGTGGCATTGTGCTCTGTCTGATCCTCAACCTGAGGACAACTGGGACGGTTACACTGGTTTCATCCACAACGTATTATACGAAAACTACCTGAAGGATCACGAAGCTCCTGAAGACTGTGAGTACTACATGTGTGGTCCACCAATGATGAACGCGGCTGTGATCGGCATGCTGAAAGATCTTGGTGTAGAAGATGAAAACATCCTACTAGATGACTTCGGTGGTTAATCCATTTAAGTGATTGATATTATGGCTGACTCTTACGAGTCAGCCATTTGTTTTTCTAAGACTACTCGTGACAACAAACTGGCTTATATAAGAAAGAGTAAGGTATTTAAAATCCCTATTTTTCACTCTTATTTTTCCTTATATAAATCCTCAACATTAGACAGGAGTAAGCAAGTGAGAATTTGGCTTGTTGCATTAACTTCTTTGATTTTTCTTGCGGGCTGTGAGCAGGCAAGAGAGCAAGTACATTTAAGTGGTCCGACAATGGGGACCAGTTACAACATTAAGTACATCAATGGCGATGAATTTCCTGAGTCTAAAGAAGTTCATACCGAGATCGATCGTCTACTTGAAGAAGTGAATGATCAAATGTCGACTTACCGTGAAGATTCAGAGCTGAGCCGTTTCAACCAACATAAAGGTGCGGACGCATTCGAAGTATCTGAACAAACCGCTATCGTTGTGAAAGAAGCGATTCGTTTGAACGGTCTTACTGAAGGTGCGTTGGATGTGACGGTTGGTCCATTAGTTAACTTGTGGGGTTTTGGCCCAGAAGCGCGACCTGAAGTGGTTCCATCAGACGAAGAGCTTGCGGCTCGTAAGGCTAAGGTTGGTATTCACCACTTAAGCGTTGAAGGTAATAAGCTAAGCAAAGATTTGCCTAACTTGTATGTTGACCTTTCGACTATCGCAAAAGGTTGGGGCGTGGATGTGGTTGCTGACTACCTCGATTCAATTGGCATTCATAACTACATGGTAGAAGTGGGCGGTGAAATCCGTTTGAAGGGCTTAAACCGTGAAAGTGTGGGTTGGCGTATCGCCATCGAGAAGCCAAGTGTTGACGAGCGCAACATTCAAGAGATCATCGAGCCTGGTGATATGGCGATCGCAACGTCCGGCGACTACCGAAACTATTTTGAGCGTGATGGTGTTCGTTATTCACACATCATCAACCCAGAAACAGGTAAGCCGCTTCATCACAAAGTGGTTTCAGTGACTGTTTTAAACCCGTCTTCAATGACTGCAGACGGTTTATCTACTGGCCTTATGGTCTTAGGTGAAGAAAAAGGACTGGAAGTCGCAAACCAACATAACATCCCAGTGTTCATGGTGGTAAAAACAGCTGATGGCTTTAAAGAAATTGCTTCAGAAGCATTTAAGCCATACTTAGGTAAATAAGGTAAGCGAGATAATTATGAATACATTTCTGATTACATTTGGTGTTTTTCTTGCAGTAATCGCAGCGATGTCAATTGGCTATATTATCCAAAAGAAAGTTGTGAAAGGTAGCTGTGGTGGCTTAGGTGCTGTTGGTATTGATAAAGTATGTAACTGCCCTGAACCTTGTGATGCGCGTAAAAAACGTGAAGCACGTGAAGCATACCGTGAAGAGAAACTGGCAGAACGTCAACAAAAAGAAGCGGCTTGGAGTAAAGATCGTATCGCTTAATTGGTGACAGTCATAGGGGAATAGAGTTATCTATGTCCTAGAATAAGAAGCTCAAGATTATCGTCTTGAGCTTTTTTTGTTTGAGTGAACTGTCTATTTTGGAATGCTGAAACGGAAACAAAAAAGAATTTCTAGTGGTCGATTTGCATGTTATTGCGCGCAAAGACCAGTTGGTTCCTACCTTGTTCTTTTGCAGTATAAAGTAGTTCGTCCGCGGCTTTTATTTGCTCATCCAAACTGCCAACTAAGTCGCTTAACCCGATACTCATGCTGACTTTAATCCGTTGTGAGTCATGAATAACTTCTTGGTTTTGTATCGCAATCCTCATTGACTCTAGCGTGTCGACAAATTCTTCAAATGGTCGGCATGATTGAATGCAGAACTCTTCACCGCCGAAACGAACGGCGACATCATCTTTAAAATGATTTTTGATGATCTTTCCGACTTCAATGAGTACCGCATCGCCACCATCATGACCGTAGGTATCATTCACCTTTTTAAAGAAGTCTATATCCATCATGGCGATGCTGCGATGTTCGCAGCCTTTACATGTTTGATTGAATAGATAACGACGATTCCAAAGCCCGGTCAGAGCATCTTCATTTGCATGACGAAATAGTTCATTGGTGGCCTCTTTCATATCGAGTAGCTGATGAATACGGCAGAAAAACTCTTCTTGGTTAAATGGCTTGTAAAGGAAGTCGTTGGCACCAGCCTTAAGGAAACGAGCTGTCATGGTTCGGTCGTCACTGCCAGATAGCCCAAGAATAGCGAGTTGATTACGATCATGGTGTACTCGAATGTCACGGGTCATCGAAATGCCATCTTTGTTTGGCATGTCATGATCGGTAACGACGAAAGTGATGTCGGGGTCGTTTTGGAGAAGCTCTAGTGCTTGTTCGCCATCTTCCGCTTGAATCGTTTGAATATATTGGTGCTCAAGAAGTTGCACTACATATCGACGAACAACCGCAGAATCATCAACAACCAAGGCTTTATGATATCGGTTATTTGAGATTCGATTAACCAAAGGAAGCAAATAACTGACTGATGACATGCTGTCTTTGAGGATGTAATCAATCACACCCTTCGCGAGTACTTGTTCTCGAAGTGTGTTGTTGAACATGCCGGTTAGGACTATAATTTTTTGTTGATAGCCGAGTACCAAATCAATGATCTCGCCATCTTGACCATCGGGTAAGCAGTAATCGAGCACCGCGCACAAGAAATCCGTATCTTGTTCTAAGATAGCTTTAGCTTCAGCCACTGATTCAGCCAGCGCAACCTCATAGCCATCATTTTTCAATTGCTGGTACAGGTAGTTTCTGAATGCACGACTGTCTTCGACTACTAGTATTTTATCACTCAAAAGTTATCCCTACTTATAGGTTAAATACTCTCTAATAATACTATCAGAATAGTAAGTGGCTAATGAAGTTAAAGCTATTTAGCTGGGCTCCAGATCATTTTAAATCTGAGAATAATTGATTATACTGTTTATAAATACAGTTGTAAGGTTGGGTTATTCCTAGATGTGTAGTGCGGGTGAAGAGAAAGTAAGAAAGATAATCCACGTTGATATGGACTGTTTTTACGCAGCTGTTGAAATGAGAGATAATCCTGCTTACCGAAATCGACCACTTGCAGTAGGGGGGCATGAAAAGCAGCGTGGCGTTTTGAGTACCTGTAATTACGAAGCTCGCAAGTTTGGTATTCGTTCTGCAATGCCGACGGGAAAGGCGCTGCAGCTTTGTCCCAATCTGTTGGTTGTTCCTGGGAGGATGTCGGTCTACGTCGAGATATCGAAAAAGATTCGCGAGATTTTTTCTCGATATACATCCATCATTGAACCTCTGTCTTTAGATGAAGCTTTTCTTGATGTCACGGATTCGACGCTGTGTCGTGGCTCGGCAACACTGATTGCCGAAGCAATTCGTCGCGATATCTGGAACGAACTTAACCTGACCGCTTCTGCTGGTATTGCGCCGATTAAATTTTTGGCGAAGGTGGCCTCGGATCTGAATAAGCCCAATGGTCAGTTTGTAATACCTCCACAAGACGTACAATCAGTGATAGATGAATTGCCACTCGAAAAAATCCCAGGCGTTGGCAAGGTCAGTATTGAAAAGCTCCATCAAGCTGGCTTCTTTACTTGTAAGGACATTAAGGAATCTGACTATCGAGATCTATTGCTCAGGTTTGGCCGTCAAGGCGCATCACTCTGGAAGCGCAGCCATGGTATTGATGACAGAGAAGTTATTATTGAGCGTGAACGAAAATCAGTAGGCGTAGAGCGAACTTTTACTCAGAATATTTCTACTTACGCAGAATGTTGGCAAGTAATAGAAGACAAGCTTTTTCCTGAGCTTGAAGCACGTCTAGAGAAAGCTAGCCCAAGTAAAGCTATCATCAAGCAGGGCATTAAGCTCAAGTTTGCCGACTTCCAGCAAACCACTATTGAGCACATACACGCCTCTCTCGATCGAGAGCACTTTAAAGAACTGTTGAGTGAGATACTCAAAAGGCAGCAAGGGCGAGAAATTCGCTTGCTTGGTTTAAGCGTAATGCTACAACCTAAAGACCAAATGCGTCAGTTGAGTTTCTTCTAGGGAAGGCGCTGAGAGTTTAGATTTAGAGGTGTTGTTGGAAGTGCTAGAGTTTGAATACCGACTAGACTCCACAGCCTAGCCAGTTCTATATCAATACGTGATATGCCTTATCTAGGAAGTTGTTTAACTCGCGCTAAGGTATCACTGAATGGTTGTTGCTCTAGCTTTCCGTATCCAACCATTTTGCTGGCTTTAAGCTTGGTTGAAAGTGGAGTCGCGATTCCGCATAGAAAACGAGTAATGGCTTCGTCGGTGATCAATTGTTGGCTTGCGGAAATGAACTCATGGGTCCATGTCATTACCGTTTCATCATCAATAGGCTCAACATCAACGGTTGGTAATATTGCTACTTCACCACGGCATACAGAGCAATGACCGCAGTTTGTTGGTGCCTTATCATCGGCGAAGTAACTCGCTAGGCGTGAGCTTAGGCAGGTATCAGCCTCAAAGAAGCTCAGCATTTGGTTAAGGCGGTTTATTTCACTGTTCTCTTTTGCCTTAAACAACTCAGTTAAACGTTCTGATAATTGCATCATATCTTCAGACGTATTGTGGATCGCGTAAACATCCGTGATCTGCTTACTTTCCAATTCAATCCAGCCTTGTTCATTGAAGTAATCGATAGCCGCAATCACACGCTGACGATCAGTCTGGAAGTGTGTCCACAGTGCGTCGAAGTCGACTTGGCACCATACTCTTGCTTGAGGAGAACATTGGAAAATCGCTTCCACAAAATGGCGACGTTCGCCTTGGAATTGCTCGGTGATCTGCTGCTTAGTACGTATGAATTTAAATTTGTAGTCAGCAAAGTAGCTGTATTTAGGCTCAATCACGCCTTCAATTTCGAGATACACCAGTAGCGTTTTAAGTGGTAACTGACGAATGTTGGACTCACGCGATAGTTGGTTGAGCATGATTTCCCATTGGTTTGTGCCAGAAGCCGCAATGTTTTGGTTTTCGTATATTTCTTTTAAGACCGTTTGAATTGATATGTTGTCTGGCGTGTCGCCAAAGACGAAGTTCTCTAGTGTACTTAGACCATATTTGTTGGCGAGAAGAATACATTCTGAAGGCTGACCATCTCTGCCTGCTCTGCCTATCTCTTGCGAGTAGTTTTCGATCGATTTCGGTAAGTCAAAGTGAATCACTCGGCGAATGTTGGACTTATCGACACCCATACCAAAAGCAATGGTTGCCACGATGCAGTTCACGTCATCGTTCATGAATTGATGTTGAATGGCATCTCTGTTTTCAGGCTTAAGACCGGCATGGTAAGCAACGGCATTAACGCCAGCATTACGGAGTTGCTGAGCCACCATCTCTGCTGTCTGTTGAAGGGTGACATAAACAATAGTCGGAGCGAGAGATGCTTGGTTAACGACATTGCACAAGGTTTCTAGTTTGCTGGTTTGTTCGCAAGGTTGAATCGACAGGTCGAGGTTTTGACGATAGAAACCCGTAACCACAACGCGTTCCTCATCAATTTCAAACTTCGACTTCATATCTTGGATAACCGATGTCGTCGCAGTAGCTGTCAGTAGCAGTACTTGTGGAATATTGAGCTGCTTTTGGTATTGGGGAAGCTTCAGGTAGTCTGGTCTGAAGTTGTGTCCCCATTCTGATATACAGTGTGCTTCATCAACTACGAGCATAGAGATGGGAACTTGGGAGATAAACTGACGAAAGCGTTCGTTCTTCAAGCGCTCAACAGAGATCATTAGGATTTTGGTGTCCCCGTTACGCACGGATTGCATCACTTGTTGTGTGGTTTGTCTGTCTTGGCTTGATTCGATTGCAGCCGCGCTTATTCCCTTACTGTGTAAGAAGCTGAGCTGGTCTTTCATTAAGGCTAACAATGGTGATATCACTAAGGTTAAGTGCGGCAACTCTAATGCTGGCAATTGATAGCAAAGCGACTTGCCTGAGCCTGTTGGGAATATAGCGGCAGTCGAGTGACCAGATAGAACATTATCAATGACTTGCTTTTGCCCATTACGCAGTGAGTCGAATCCGAATACTTGTTTTAGCTTCTGCTCAATCATTTATGTTCTACCTGAGTTATTAAGTGTCGTATTGATGTTAAAGCGGGCGCCTATTGATGATTGCGTCGCTTGATGAATCAAATGTCTTGCACCTGATTGTACCTAATTCTATTCTGTAGCTCCTATAGAAAAGCACCCCAATAGTATGAATAAGTCTGAGCTTCGCCAAATAATCATAGAGCAACTCGAATCCCGATTACGTATTGCACAATCTGCTACTCAACGCGCTATTGATGCTGCGACCGATGAAGAGACTGTGCCTGAGCATAAGTACGACACTCTGGCTCTAGAAGCTTCGTATCTTGCTCACGGTCAAGCAGTAAGAGTGCAAGAGTGTGAAGATGACATTCAGTGTTATCGTAACTTAGTACTGCGTGATAGTGGGAAGATTACAGTGAGCAGCTATGTTGTGGTCATAGACGAGCATGATCAATACAAACATTTTTTTATGGGGCCGAGAGTCGGTGGGCTTTCTGTTACGTGGAATAACAATGAAGTTGCTATCGTGACGGAAAATGCACCTTTTGGTCAGGCTCTAATGGGGAAAGAAGTCGGTGATGACATTGAGTTTAAGGTCGCAGATAAACAGTTTTTCTATGAAGTAATATCTATCGACTAACTGAGTAATGGATATATATAAAACGTTTCTCTGACAAAGAAGCATATACCAAGGGTATAGTAATCTGTCAGATTGATGAGAGGATGTTATGAAAAACAATGTATTTATGAAAAACAAAATGTTTATGAAGAACAGTGTATTAATCGCATCGTTAACAGCGGTAATCTCTGTTGTGAGCCTGCCAACTTTTGCTGCTCAGTGTCGAGTTGATTTGAAGAATGAATTACGAATAGATGACCAGAAAGTCGAAATCCATCAAGTTAATGGTGATGCTGCCGTTTTTGATGGTAACAACGATCTCTATATCCATGGTGAGAAGGTTGAGCTTGATGCCGACCAACAAGCGGCGATTGAGAAATACCGCGAAAACATGAGCGAGTACTTACCACGAGCGAAAAAAATGGCTAACGATGGCTTAGCGTTAGCGAATGACGTTATTGATGACATTGCTGCTAGCCTAGATTCACCGGAATCATTTGATAATGTAAAAGAGTCAATGAAAACCTACTTTGCTGAACTGGAAGCTCGTTACTACAAAGATGGCGAGTTAGTGTTACCAGCAGACAGTTTTGATTCGATGGCCAATGGTTGGTCTGAAGATTTCGAGAAGGCTAAGGAGATCTTTAACCAAGAATTTATCTCTAGCGCTTTTAATGCGATGTCAGAAAAAATGAAACAAGATGGTGGTTTAAATCTTACTGAATTGGCTGACAGCATGACTGCATTAAAGCTTAAAGTTGAAGAGCGCATGAAAGAACACTCTCAACAAGTGCAAGAGGAAGCGAATGAGTTCTGTGATTCTCTTGATGAGATGGCAGAACAAGAGCAACAGCTGCATGAAATCATTCCGAACCTAAAAGACTATCAAGTCTTCACGATCTAATCTGAATCTAACTATAAGTAACAAGAGCACCATTTGGTGCTCTTTTTGTTCGTATAAATTGAACAATACGACGAGTATTCATCTCAATTAAATCCATGATTTGTCTAGTCCTGAACCTTGCTTTACTGCTTTTTGGTAAACGATAAGACCAGTTATTTGTTAATTTAATGGTTCTAAATAGCGTGTTTGTTGTAAAAATCAGAAGATTGCTCATTTATTAGTTGTGCCTATCATTGCTTTTGATTACTGTACTTCTCAACTAGTTCACTGATTTTTAATGCGGGCAATATGGACCAACAATCTTCCTCTTCAAGAGAGCACTTTAGCTCTCGTTTGGGTTTTATTTTAGCAGCGGCGGGTGCAGCTGTTGGCTTAGGTAATATTTGGGGTTTCCCAACCCAAGTCGCCAGTAACGGCGGTGGTGCTTTTCTGCTTGTTTACCTAATTATGATTTTCGTGGTTGCTTTCCCTATGCTGGTGGTTGAGATGGCTATTGGTCGACATGGTCAAGCAAATCCTGTTGATAGCATGCGTTCTTTGACTACAAACCCGTTAGGCAAGAAAGTCGGTGAATTTGTCGGTTGGATTGGGTTGAGTGTTCCAAGTGCCGTGCTAGCGTTTTATAGCATTGTCGGTGGTTGGTTGATCTGCTTCCTAATTGGTGCTGTCGCTGACCTGATTGGTCTAGAGGCTGCTGCTGATTGGTTTAAAGGCTTCAGTGTTGAGCGCAATGTTTTTGGTACCGTCGCATTCTATGTGCTGACTATCTTGATTGTTCAGGGCGGTGTTAAGCAGGGGATCGAGAAATGGTCGACCCGTTTGATGCCTGCGCTATTTGTGTTATTTGCCTTATTGTTTGTTTACATCATGACGCAATCTGGCGCGATGGAAGGCCTAAAGCATTACCTCGTTCCAGACTTTGAGAAAGTGTGGGATAGAAAACTGATTCTGGCGGCAATGGGACAGGGCTTCTTCTCGCTCACTATTGGCGGTTGCTCGATGTTGGTTTATGGCTCTTACTTAAGTAAGAAAGAGAACCTGCCCAAAATGGCAATGAACGTTACCTTAGTTGATACCGCGGTTGCTTTTATTGCGGGCTTAGTCGTGATGCCAGCGATGTTTGTTGCGATGCAAAAAGGTGTTCAAATCTATGCCGAAGATGGCTCATTACTGAGCTCTGATACCCTAGTATTTACGGTTCTGCCTTTGATGTTTGATAGCTTAGGTATGCTGGGTCAGGTCTTCGCAATTGTGTTCTTCTTATTGCTAACGATTGCAGCACTGACTTCATCGATTTCAATGTTGGAAGCCCCTGTCGCTCTTGTTAGTGAGCGTTTTAAGACCAGACGAACGCCAACAAGTTGGGTAATTGGTGGTGCTATCGCGCTGTTTAGTGTGGTGATTGTTTACAACTTTGCTGCGATGTTTGGCATGGTGGCGATGATAGCCACTCAATACCTTCAACCGATCGCCGCATTGATGTTCTGTCTGTTTGGTGGTTGGGTATGGAGCCGAGCTTCAAAAGTGAAAGAGCTTGAACAAGGTTGCCCTGATTTTCAGCTGGGTTGGTTTGGTAAAGTTTGGCCAATGTATGTGAAGTTCGTGTGCCCAATTTTAGTCGCAACGGTTATCTGGGCATCTTTTGGCTAGTAGACCATTTAACATCTAGATGATTAGACTTGCAGTTCAAGGCCACTCTTAATGAGTGGCTTTGTTGTTTTTGTATGGAACAAGCTTGTTCGATAGAAAAAAGGCGCTGAACATAAAATTCAGCGCCTTTGTATTGTTCGTTAAGCAATCGTGATTACTTAATTTCCATACCTTGTGCTTGCAAGTCTGCATGGTAAGAAGAACGTACAAACGGACCACATGCTGCGTGAGTGAAGCCTAGCTCTAGAGCAATCTCTTTCAACTCATCAAACTCAGAAGGCGGCACGTAGCGTTCAACTGGCAAGTGGTGACGGCTTGGTGCTAGGTATTGGCCTAGAGTCAGCATCGTTACACCATGTTCACGAAGATCTTTCAATACTTGAACGATCTCTTCTTTCGTCTCACCAAGGCCCATCATCACACCTGATTTGGTTGGGATGCTTGGATGCTGCTCTTTGAATTTTCTTAACAGATCAAGAGACCACTTGTAGTTCGCACCTGGACGCGCTTTACGGTATAGACGCGGCGCTGTCTCTAGGTTGTGGTTGAAAACATCTGGTGGGTTGTCTTTCATTAGTTCAAGCGCAACGTCCATACGACCACGGAAGTCCGGAACCAGTGTTTCGATACGAATGTTTGGGTTTTGCTCGCGAATTTCACGGTTACAATCAGCAAAGTGCTGAGCACCGCCATCACGTAAGTCATCACGGTCTACTGAAGTGATTACAACGTACTTCAGTTTCATGTCTTTAATCGTCTTAGCCAGTTTCTTCGGCTCTTCGGCTTCTGGAGCATTCGGTCGACCATGGGCAACATCACAGAACGGGCAGCGACGAGTACAGATAGCGCCAAGAATCATAAACGTTGCCGTGCCGTGGTTAAAACACTCAGCTAGGTTAGGGCAAGACGCTTCTTCACAAACTGAGTGCAGGTTGTTTTTGCGCATTGCAGATTTGATTTCTTGAATACGATGGCTGTCTGAAGGAAGTTTAATCTTCATCCATGCAGGCTTACGTAAAACTTCTTTCTGTTCAGCAGGCATATTCTTTACGGGAATTAATGCCATTTTGTCAGCGTCACGATATTTAACGCCTTTTTCCATTTGGATTGGTTTGCTCATGATTTTATGCTTCTGCTGTAATGTTACTGGTGGCTTGAATGTCTACTTGGTCATAGCCGAGTAGTTCTACGAGCTCTTGTATTAACTGTTGCTCAACGTTTTCTAGTTCACTTGGACCGCCGAGTTGGCTTACTTGCGCCATTTCCATCCCTTGGTAACCACATGGGTTAATACGTTGGAATGGAGACAAGTCCATATCGACGTTGAGTGCTAGCCCGTGGAACGAGCAGCCGCGTCGAATTCGTAATCCGAGTGAACAGATTTTCTTGCCATCGACATAAACACCAGGAGCGTCAGGTCGGGCAGTTGAATCTATATTGTAAGCTTTCAGAGTATTGATTACGAGGTTCTCAATATGAGTAACCAAATCACGCACTCCGAATTTCTTGCGGCGGATGTTTATCAGGAAGTAAGCGACTAACTGACCGGGCCCGTGGTACGTCACTTGGCCACCGCGATCGCTTTGTATCACAGGGATATCACCAGCATTTAATACATGCTCAGCTTTACCTGCTTGTCCTTGAGTGAAAACTGGGTTGTGTTCAACCAACCAAATTTGGTCTACGTCTTCATCCGTGCGTTCGTCTGTGAACTTATGCATGGCTTTCCATACAGGTTCGTAATCCTGACGACCTAATTTTTTTACGATTAGCTTATTTTGCAAAGCGGCACTTCCTCAAGGATTAATAAAGTGAGCGCATTATAAACGCGAAACAGGTTTCTAACTACAGACGGACAGCAAGGTTTTTCAACTTTCTTTGTATTTATTGAAAATTAAGTTGAATGCTTTAGAAGGGGAGCGAGGGTTTCAAACAGAAACAGCGGCAATAAGCCGCTGTTTTTCATGCGTAATCGAAAGTTACAGAACCATACGAACGATTTCGATTTCGCCCAGTTCTTTATATAGCGTTTCTACTTGCTCAATTGAAGTCGCAGTAATATTGATAGAAACAGAGTGGTAGTTACCTTTCGCACTCGGTTTTAGAGTTGGGCTGTAGTCACCAGGAGCATGACGCTGGATCACTTCTAGCACTAGTTCAGTAAGTTCTGGCTTAGCGTAGCCCATAACTTTGTAAGTGAATGAACAAGGGAACTCTAAGAGGTCTTTTAGTTTTGCATCAGAATTGATGTTCATGATTAGCTCCAAAAGGCTAGACTCTCGCAAATTGGCGAAATGTCGATAAAAAGCGTGTTCGGTCAACAGACACGAGTAATAATGCGGAATATTACGTGTAAATATCACCGAACTCAAGATCAACAAAAGCCGCACATGGCGGCTTTTGGTTCGTTAATGCGTAAATAAGTAATTTACTCATTAGGTTAGCTATACAAGAACTTTATGTATTGCTAGAACAAACGTTTGACTCGTTTAGAATAAACCTTTGAATAGCAGTACTAGGTAGTCCCATAGACGGCTAAATAGGCTGCCTTGGTCTACATCTTCAAGTGCAAGTAGTGGGTATTCAGCAACGTCTTCACCGTCGACTTGGTAGAATAGTTTACCCACAACGTCGCCTTTGCTGATTGGTGCTTCTAGCTCTTTCTCAAGAACGAAGCTTGCCTTCAGGTTCTTAGCTTGGCCACGAGGCAGAGTAACGAACGTATCTTCGTCGACACCTAGTGCAACCGTGTCCTTGCTACCCATCCAGATCTTCTCTTCAACGAAGGTTTCACCAGCGGTGTGTGGTGCCACTGTTTCGAAGAAGCGGAAACCGTAGCTAAGCAGTTTTTTGCTTTCTGTTTTACGAGCGTTAGCATTCTTGGTACCCATAACAACAGCAACTAGGCGCATTTTACCTTCGGTTGCTGAGCTTACTAGGCTGTAACCTGCATTGCTTGTGTGGCCCGTTTTAATGCCATCAACGTTCATGCTCTTATCCCATAACAGACCGTTGCGGTTGTACTGGGTGATGCCGTTGTAAGTGAATTTCTTCTGTGAGTAGATACGGTACTCATCAGGAACATCGCGAATCAGCGCCTGACCTAGTAGCGCCATATCGTAAGGCGTTGAGTAAAGGTTAGGGTTGTCTAGACCGTGCACGTTAGCAAAGTGCGTGTCTTTCATTCCGATAGAGCTCGCCCATGCGTTCATTAAGTCAACAAATGCATCTTCAGAGCCGGCAATATGTTCAGCCATCGCAACACAAGCATCGTTACCTGATTGAATAATGATACCGCGGTTCAGCTCTTCAACTTTAACGGTTGTACCAACTTCAATGAACATCTTAGATGAATCAGGGAAGTTTTTAGCCCAAGCATTTTCACTGATAACAACATCGTCGTTTAGGTTGATGTTGCCACGCTCTAGCTCTTGGCCGACTACGTAGCTCGTCATCATCTTGGTTAAACTTGCTGGAGAAAGTTGAGTGTTCATCTCTTTCTCTGCGAGTACTTTGCCTGAATGGTAATCCATCAGAACAAATCCCTTTGCAGCGATTTGAGGAGCGTCAGGAACAATAATAGGAGCGGCGAATGACGATGTTGCTATCGTTGCAGAAAGAGCAACAGAAGTAGCAAAAATCGATTTAACAAGTTTATTAGATTTAATCATTTTGAATGCAATTATTAGGTGAACTATTCATATATTAACAGAATCACTCTGTCACACCAGAGCGTTGATTACCAGAAGTAACTGTTAGATAAATTAGCGAGTTAGCGTGTGTTTTTTTATATAAGCTGACGGGTAACCCATTAGCTTAACTTGTTCTAATTTTTCTTGAGTCAGAGCATAGTCATGAAATGGGCCAAGCATCAGGCGGTAGTTATCATCATTTGGCTGCAAGAACGTTGCTACAGCTAACTTTTCGCCTAGATCTTTGGCTAACTTCTCGGTTCTATCTTCATGTGGGGAAGTGGCTACTTGAATAATAAATTGAGGTAAAGCCGCCTTTTTATTTGCGTCGGTTGGCATAGCCACAGTGATGACTTCTATCTCAACATTTGCCGTGCCTGTTCTCAATACATCGAGTTTGTATGCCGCGGCATAACTAAGGTCAATGATTCGCCCTTCATGAAATGGACCTCGGTCATTGATGCGCACAATCGTCGTTTTGTCATTATCGGTATTCGTCACTTTTACATAGCTCGGAATCGGCAATGTTTTGTGTGCCGCAGACATCGAATACATGTCGTAGATCTCGCCATTCGACGTTAAATGGCCATGAAATTTCTTACCGTACCAAGAGG
This sequence comes from Vibrio atlanticus, assembly GCF_024347315.1. Taxonomy (NCBI): domain Bacteria; kingdom Pseudomonadati; phylum Pseudomonadota; class Gammaproteobacteria; order Vibrionales; family Vibrionaceae; genus Vibrio; species Vibrio atlanticus. The sequence continues at coordinate 849,925 of NZ_AP025460.1, forward strand.
CTTTACCTTTCTCTGTAAACCCTTCTGTCTTCTTTACGATCTTGTAGTCTTCGCCACGCAAAGTGTAATCCGTGTTACCACCTAAACTATAAGGTTCATACTGAGGGTGAGCATCCTCGAGATGCTCTACTGAGATCGGTGCGTCTGGTGCAATATCTGAATCTATATCGTAGCGGCCTGTTGGTTCTGTCGAAGAACAACCGTTTATAACAACGGCTAGGCTCACTATAGACACTAGTTTTTTTATTGGCAGCTCATTAACCAAAGATGTTTTTATAGAAGTTACTTTAACAGACATCAATTAGGTCGCCTTTGAGAATGCTTTTCTGTGTGTATGGATTGACATTAAAATACCGAAACCGGCCATAAGGGTAACCATAGAGGTACCGCCATAGCTGACCAGAGGTAGAGGAACACCCACCACAGGTAGAATGCCGCTTACCATACCAATGTTTACGAAAATATAGACGAAGAAACTCAGTACGATACTGCCGCCCATCATTCGCCCAAATGCTGTTTGAGCTTGGCTTGCAAGCACTAAGCCACGGCCAATAATGAACAGGTAGATAGCGAGCAAAAACAAAATACCAATCATGCCCCACTCTTCGGCGATGACCGCAAAAATAAAGTCGGTATGGCGCTCTGGAATGAACTCTAGTTGAGATTGGGTACCTTGCAGCCAACCTTTTCCTGATATACCACCAGAGCCAATTGCAATCTTACTTTGGATGATGTGATAGCCTGCACCTAATGGATCTGATTCAGGGTCAAAAAGGGTTCTTACACGAACTTTTTGATATTCACGCATCAAGAAGAACCATAAGATTGGAATAAACCCACCCAGTGCAATCGCGGCACTAGCAATGATCTTCCAACTAATACCTGCCAGGAATATCACGAAGATACCGGATGCTGCGATGAGTATCGATGTGCCTAAATCTGGCTGTTTAGCGATAAGGATTGTAGGTACAAACACCATCACTAATGAGATAGCTAAGGTTTGGAAAGTGGGTGGCAGTGAGCGCTTACCAATAAATCGAGCCAGCATCAAGGGTACTGCAAGCTTCAATAGTTCAGAGGGTTGGAATCGAATAAAGCCGAAGTTTAACCAGCGCTGCGCACCTTTAGAGGCCTCGCCAAAGAACAACACCCCGAGTAGTAGAATAACGCCGCCCGCAAACAGTAGTGGAGCCAAGGTCTCATAAGTACGAGGTGAGATTTGCGCTAAAAAGATCATCACACCCAAAGACAGCACCATACGCATCGCTTGGCGATCCATCATCGCAAGGCTCTGTCCGCTTGCGCTGTACATGATCAATAGGGCAAAGCCCATTAAAACCAGAATGCCAAGCAATAGCGGCAGGTCGATATGCAGCCGTTCAAATAGGGCTCTATTTCGTCCAGTTGAAGGATCAAGTTTCATTATTTTATTGGCTCACTTTCATAATCTTCTGCAAGAATAATATGGTCTAAAATTCTTCTTACAACTGGGCCACCATTTGATGAACCACCACCAGCATTCTCCAAAACGATAGTTACGACCGCTTCAGGATCTTCAAAAGGCGCATAACCGGTGAAGAGGGCATGATCGCGTAAATGTTCTGCGATTTCATCTGCGTTGTATTCTTCATCTTCTTTTAGACCGAATACTTGTGCAGTACCTGATTTACCAGCTGTTTGATAAGACATTTTTTGGAATGAGCGTCTTGCTGTGCCTTTCTTTCCGTGGTTTACCAATCTCATGCCTTCTTGCGCGATATCCCAGTATCTCTGCTTAACACCAGTTACCGGAGGGTACGTTTCGATTTCAGATATCGTTTGTTCATCGAACGGTTGACCGTTCTCAATTGTCGCGCGTAGTAAATGGGGAGCGGTTACCTCTCCTTCATTGACCAATACTGAAGTCGCTTTTGCAATCTGCATTGGTGTTGCAGTCCAGTAGCCCTGGCCAATACCGACAGGGATGGTGTCACCTTGATACCAAGGTACACGGTGTCTGGCCATTTTCCATTCGCGAGTGGGCATATTCGCTTTGCTTTCTTCGTAAATGTCGATGCCAGTGTAATCACCAAAACCGAACAACATCATCCATTTAGATAAGCGGTCGATGCCTAAATCAAATGAAATTTGGTAGAAGAAGGTATCAACCGATTCTTCAATGGCTTTCTCTATGTCAACTACACCGTGTCCCCAACGTAACCAGTCGCGGAACGGCTTCGTTTTCGAGTTTGGAATCTTCCAATAGCCCGGATCATTACGCGTCGTGTTCGGAGTAATTACACCTTCTTGCAGAGCTGCGACGGCAATGAAGGGTTTGATCGTCGATGCTGGCGGATAAATTCCTAGCGTTGCGCGGTTAACTAAAGGTCGGTCTTTGTCTTGAAGCAGGGCATTATAACCTTTCGAGGAAATACCATGCACAAAGGCATTTGGGTCGTAGCTTGGGCTGGAAACCATGGCTAATACGCCATTGTCTTTCGGGTCGAGAACCACGGCTGAACCACGACGTCCATCAAGCAGTTTATGCACGTATAGCTGAAGTTTGATATCCAAGTTGAGCACGATATCTTTCCCCGGAGCCGAAGGTACAAATTTGAGAGTGCGGATCACTCGTCCACGGCTGTTTACTTCGACTTCTTGATAGCCAGCGGTGCCGTGTAGCATGTCTTCGTAATAGCGCTCAATGCCGAGTTTACCGATATCGCGGGTGGCTTGGTAATTGGCGTCTTTCTCTTCACGAACCAAGCGCTGCATATCACGGTCATTGATGCGCGATACGTAGCCAATTACGTGAGTTAACACATCACCATAAGGGTAGAAACGTTTTAGCGTCCCTGTCACTTCAACGCCTGGGAACTTATGTTGATTTACAGAAAAGACCGCCACTTGTTCTTCGGTAAGCTGATTAAGAATAGGTACTGATTTGAAGCGACGTGAATTACGACGATCACGATTAAAACGTTCGATACGCTCCGGTGGTATGTCGATTAACGCTTGTAAACGAACAAGCGTATCTTCCATGTTTTTGACTTTTTCTGGGGTGATCTCCAGATTAAAAACGGGCCGGTTTTCTGCAAGAAGTACACCGTTGCGGTCGTAAATTAAACCACGGTTGGGTGCGATTGGAACAACCTTGATGCGGTTGTCGTTGGAGCGGGTTTTATAGTCCTGATATTGATTAACTTGGATGTTGTAAAGGTTCACAACCAGTAAGCTCATCATCACTATAATCCCTGCAAACGCAACAAAAGCACGACTAGTAAATAGTCGTGCTTCTGCTTTGTAATCACGAATTTGGCTACGTTTACGTAACATTAACGCTTATTCTCGATGATAAGGGTGGTTAGCAGTGACGCTCCAAGCTCGATACAAGCTTTCAGCCATGATAACGCGTACTAATGGGTGAGGGAGAGTAAGTGCTGACAGAGACCAGCTTTGGTCTGCTGCCGCTTTACATGCTGGTGCTAATCCTTCAGGCCCGCCAATAAGGATAGAAACGTCACGGCCATCCAGCTTCCAACTTTCCAATTGCTCTGCGAGTTGAGGCGTATCCCACTTTCTTCCTGGGATATCGAGTGTGACAATGCGGTTGCCTTTTGGAACCGCAGCTAACATTGCTTCGCCTTCTTTTTGAAGAATACGTACAATATCGGCATTTTTACCGCGTTTTCCCGCAGTGATTTCAATGAGTTCTAATGGCATATCATGAGGGAAGCGGCGTTTATATTCTTTAAAGCCTTCTTCAACCCACTTTGGCATTTTTGTACCAACTGCGATTAACTGGATCTTCAAAGCTTAGCCCCAAAGTTTTTCTAGTTGGTACAGTTCACGATGCTCTTCTTGCATAACGTGAAGCATGCTTGTACCCATATCTAGAACAACCCATTCACCTTCTTTTTGGCCGTCCATGCCAAGGGGATTCATGCCAGCCTTGCGCACTTCATCAGCAACGTGCTGTGCAATAGAGGCAACATGGCGCTTAGATGTACCAGTACAAACAATCATGTAGTCAGTAACACTTGATTTGCCTTCTACATCGATAGTCACAATCGATTCTGCTTTCATGTCGTCGGCTTTGTCTGCAAGAAAATCTTTTAGTTCTTCACGTAACACGGGGTGTTCCTTTAATCTGAGTTTAGCTTTTTAGGGTCTGTTGACCCTAGAATATACCACGCTTTTATGCGTGAGATGGGATTGAAGCTGAAGGGATACAAAACTCTACGCTTAACTGATGAATTAGTGGCCAAGGCGACTGTTCATATTGGGTTTTTGTCATCAATTCAGCTTGAGTGAGCAACGCAAACAGGGAGTGTAATCGAGAAATCGAAACTCTTGTTAGCGCGGCGTTATAAAGAGGTTTTTTTGATTGCCAGATACGGTGCTTTTCAAATACCTGCGCGATTGGCATCTGCTTCATTTGTTGCTGCATTTGTAATAGCAGAGCAAGCTCACGTTGTATGCTACGCAGCAAGATGACGGGTTCGACACCTTCGGCTTCTAACTGACGCAGGATTCGCTGTGCACGATTGCCTTTGCCTGCTAATAACGCATCACTCCAATGGAATGGCGTAAAGTGGTTGTGTCGACTCAGCGATTCTTCTAAACGTACTAATGCGAGCTTTCCATCTGGGTATTGGAGAGCCAGTTTTTCTAGGCTTTGGGTGAGCGCAAATAGATTACCCTCATGCCATTGCGCCAACATTTGTATCGCTTCAGGATCCGGAGATAAGCCGATCTGACGACAGCGTGTTTGGACAAACTGAGGTAAGCGGCTAACGTCTGGGGTTAGGCAGCTGATCCAGTGGCCTTGATTCGAGAGTGCTTTAAACCACTTAGCGCTTTCTTGAGCCTTAGTGAGCTTGGTGCCCACCAAGATCAACAAGATGTCGCTATGAATATGCTCTGAAAGTGCGAGCAGCTCTTTTGCTATTGCGGCATTGACCCCGGACTCTGGCAATTCAAGTTCGATGACCTGACGACTAGAGAATAGGCTCAATGCTTGAGTGCAGTCGTAGACTTGATTCCAGTCGAGACTGCTATCAATAGTAAAGCGGTGGCGTTCTTCGAAGCCTTGCTCTTTGGCTGTTTTTTGAATCGCTTCTCGACTCTCTTGTAGCAGCAGAGGCTCATTACCAAAAATGAGGTAAACATTACTTAACTGTTTAGCTAGTTGCTCGGATAAGCGGTCAGCAAAAATACGCATCAAATAAACCTATTGTTCGACAGTCACGCTAGGCTCAGTATCAGGTACTGCACTTGCGTCTATCTCAACGTCGTCAATTTCGATGTTCTTGATGTTGTACTGTTTTTCAAGCTCTTTTACTTGAACCTGTTCAAGCTCTTCTAGGTTCATATTATCAGCGGCAATAGTCGCTTTCAAACGGGCCATTTGACGAAGGATTTGGCTTGTTGCAAGCTTACGCATTTCATCTTCGATCATGTCTCGTTCAACCGATTTTGCGAGTGCCGTTAGTGGGTTGTCTAAATAGCTTCGGGTTACGCTAGTTGAGAAGGTATTGGCTCCTAACTCTGGGATTGTTACGCGGTATGAAGCGTTAAGCGTCAGCTCTTTCTCAGCGGCACGAGTATTTTGGTATAGCGACAAAGTACGTTCCCCAACTCCTTCACCAAGAATATGTAGGTTAGGGATATTTTCAGCTGGTGGCACTATTTCTACATCATTCATACGCAGCTGGCTTTTCATCATACGTGTAAACGTACTGTATTGGTCGTAACTGGTTACTGAGATCTTGTTGAGCTCTTGTGGCACGGAGTAGTCACCACGTAAATGGAAACCACAGGCGCTCAGCAGGCTAACGGTTAGAACAACAATAGTAACTTTCAATGAAGATAGTGAATTCAGGCGCATTATTTGATGGCTCTCATGAAGGTAGAATACTTATTTAAAGGCTTTAGTTCGTTTGAGTTGTTAGGCTCAAGCCTAAAGCGCTTAAATAAGTAGACAGGGCTATTAGCTACCCTGTCTACAGACTGCTTTTGATGAATTAAGTTCGTTAATTCTTCAGTAATTGCACTGTGCTAACGAAATTAGTTAGCAACGATGTTTAGAAGCTTACCAGGTACGAAGATAACTTTACGGATAGTTAAGCCATCTAGGAACTTCTTAGTGTTCTCATCGTTTAGACCAAGTTCACGAACTTGCTCTTCTGTCGCGTCAGCAGCAACCGTTAGTTTTGCTCGTAGCTTACCGTTGATCATTACCACGATAGTCTTCTCGTCTTCAACTAGCGCTTTCTCGTCAAACGTTGGCCATGTTGCTGAGTCTACGTTTGATTCACCAAGAGCAATCCACATTTCGTAAGAGATGTGTGGAGTCATTGGGTAAAGCATGCGAACCACGGCTTTTAAAGCTTCATCAAGGATTGCACGATCTTGTACAGATTCTTGAGGTGCTTTCGCTAGCTTGTTCATCAGTTCCATGATCGCAGCGATGGCAGTGTTGAATGTTTGGCGACGGCCGATATCGTCCGTTACTTTCGCGATAGTCTTGTGGATATCACGACGAAGTGCTTTCTGGTCACCAGATAGAGCAGAAGCATCCACAGTTTCAGCTGCACCTTTAGAAGAGTGAGCGTGAACCAGTTTCCAAACACGCTTAAGGAAGCGGTTTGCGCCTTCAACGCCAGACTCTTGCCACTCAAGCGTCATGTCTGCAGGCGATGCAAACATCATGAATAGACGTACTGTATCAGCGCCGTACTTGTCTACCATCTCTTGTGGGTCGATACCGTTGTTTTTAGACTTAGACATTTTGATCATGCCTGAGTGTTCAACGTCGCGGCCTTGGTTGTCGACAGCTTTTTCAATGCGACCTTTTGCGTCACGGTCGATAGTCACGTCAGTTGGAGCAATCCACTCTTTCGTGCCTTTCTCGTTCGTGTGATAGAACGCGTCAGCCAGAACCATGCCTTGACATAGAAGCTGCTTGAACGGTTCATCAGATGTTACGTAACCCGCATCGCGAAGAAGCTTGTGGAAGAAACGAGAGTAAAGCAGGTGCATACAAGCGTGCTCGATACCACCAACGTATTGGTCAACTGGTAACCAGTAGTTTGCTTTCTCTGGATCTAAAATGTCGTCAGCTTGTGGTGAACAGTAACGTGCGTAGTACCATGATGATTCCATGAACGTATCGAACGTGTCAGTCTCACGTAGAGCTGGTTCGCCATTGAATGTTGTTTCAGCCCAAGACTTATCTGCCTTGATTGGGCTAGTTACGCCATCCATTACCACATCTTCAGGAAGAATTACTGGTAGTTGGTCTGCAGGTACTGGGTGAACTTCACCGTCTTCAGTGGTTACCATTGGGATTGGAGCACCCCAGTAACGCTGACGAGATACACCCCAGTCACGTAGACGGAAGTTTACTGTTTTCTTACCTTTGCCTTCAGCTTCCAGTTTCGCAGCGATTGCATCGAATGCTTCTTGGAACGCAAGACCGTCGAATTCTCCAGAATCGAACAGTACACCTTTCTCAGTGTAAGCCGCTTCAGACACATCTAGCTCAGAACCGTCTTCAGGTTTGATTACTGGGATGATATCGATGCCGTACTTAGTTGCGAATTCGTAGTCACGCTGATCGTGAGCAGGAACCGCCATTACAGCACCTGTACCGTAATCCATAAGAACGAAGTTAGCTACGTAAACAGGAACAACACGACCGTTAAGAGGGTGGATAGCCGTTAGGCCAGTATCCATACCTTTCTTTTCCATCGTTGCTAGTTCAGCTTCAGCCACTTTGGTGTTACGACACTCTTCAACGAATGCTGCAAGCTCTGGGTTGTTCTTTGATGCTTTCTCTGCAAGTGGGTGACCTGCAGCGATACCAACGTAAGAAACACCCATTAGTGTGTCTGGACGTGTTGTGTACACTTCTAGCGGCGCTTCTTCACCGTTAACAGCGAAAGATAGCTCAACACCTTCAGAGCGACCGATCCAGTTGCGCTGCATGGTCTTAACCATTTCAGGCCAACCTTCAAGGTTGTCTAGATCGTCTAGTAGCTCTTGAGCGTACTCAGTGATTTTAATGAACCACTGTGGGATTTTCTTTTGTTCTACCGGAGTATCACAACGCCAGCAGCAACCGTCTTCTACTTGCTCGTTTGCCAGTACAGTTTGGTCGTTTGGACACCAGTTAACAGAAGAAGTCTTCTTGTAAACTAGGCCTTGTTCGTAAAGCTTAGTGAAGAACTCTTGTTCCCAACGGTAGTACTCTGGAGTACATGTTGCGAATTCACGGTTCCAGTCGTAACCAAAGCCTAGAAGTTTAAGCTGGTTTTTCATGTACTCAATGTTTTCGTAAGTCCATGGTGCAGGCGCTGTGTTGTTTTTTACAGCTGCGTTTTCTGCAGGTAGACCGAATGCATCCCAACCGATTGGCTGCATTACGTTTTTGCCTTGTAGACGTTGGAAACGAGATACCACATCACCGATGGTGTAGTTACGCACGTGACCCATGTGCAGTCGGCCACTTGGGTAAGGGAACATAGAAAGACAGTAGAATTTTTCTTTGTTTGGGTCTTCACTTACAACGAAAGTTTCGCTGTTATCCCAGTGTTGTTGAACCTTTTGTTCAATCTCTTGCGGGTTATATTGTTCTTGCATCGATGGTATCCGGTTATCTTGGAATTTGTGAGTTCGGTTAGAACAGAATCTTACAGATCGTCATAGAATACCTAAAGGAGCTGAGTACAACAATAGTTATACCCTTCATACTTGCAGTTGCTGCCTAGTGGATGGCGTAATTTTCACTGAATTTCGCAGGGCAACTATACTTAAGAGTATGAATTGCATTTGTTTGTGAGCGGGAGTGCATTGTGACGCACCCGTTTGCCCGCGTAAAAGTTGGTTATCTTAAGGAGGTTGTTATGCCGAAGAAAAAAGCACTCTATGAAGAAGTCGTCGAAGAGGTAATAGAAACGCTGAAGCATAGTCCTGAAGAGCTCAACAACAAAATCGAAACGTCAGGTAAGTTTGCGAAAGCAGCCAATGACATGACCAAAGACGAGCTGTCGTTGATTTCCGCTTACGTAAAATCGGATTTAAAAGAGTTTTCCGAAAGCTATGAAGAGAGCAAAAGTGGTCCGTTTTATTTGATGATTGCAGACTCTATTTGGCAAGGGCTGTTGGACATCACTGATCGAACTAAGGTGGAATGGGTTGAACTGTTCCAAGATTTAGAGCATCAGGGCCTATATCAAGCGGGTGAAGTCATTGGGTTAGGTACTTTGGTATGTGACGAGTGTGGTCATCAAACCGAATATAACCATCCAACCAATATCATTCCATGCATTAAATGTGGTTCTAAAGGGTTTAGTCGTAAAGCCCTTAAACCGTAAACATGTAATTAACTTCAAACTGCGGCAATAAAAAAGGGTTGACTCAATCAGTCAACCCTCTAATCACTTTTCTTCGAATCTAGCTCTTTGGCTTTCTAATTACCCAACCCATCACCAAACTGAGCAACGCCCAGATGTACAGTGGCCAAGTACCAACTGTGTGATAAGGCGTTTGACCATCCGTTGAAATGAGTTCAGCTTTTAATACGGCCGTTTCAAACTGAGGCACTTGTTTGATGATGTTGCCTTTATAATCGGTAACAGCCGTCACACCATTGTTGGTAGAGCGAATAAGCGGCTTACCAAGCTCTAGAGCGCGCATCTGTGCAATTTCCATATGTTGCAATGGCCCAATCGAACGACCAAACCACGCATCGTTAGAGAGCGTTAGAATAAAGTCAGTTTCATCTGTTACGTTTTGTCTAACTTGATCATTAAATATGATCTCATAACACAACGCAGGTGCTAGATGACGACCATTTGCCACTATGTTTGGTTGAACAAAGTCGCCACGGCTAAATGATGACATTGGCAAGTTAAAGAAAGGTGCTAATGGACGCAAGATATCTTCAAACGGCACAAACTCACCAAATGGTAACAGGTGGTGTTTATGGTAGCGTTCGTCTGGATCGTAGCTGTACTCACCGTATGGATTCACACCAAGTGAAAGAACACTGTTGTAGTACTTCTTATCTTCAGATTGATTCAGCACGCCAGTAATGATTGAGCTGTTGTTCATCTTCGCTGCGCTATCTATGTTGCGTAGGAAAGATGGAATCTCAACTTCGAATGCTGGAATAGCCGCTTCAGGCCAGATGATGATATCGGCGTCCCAGTTTTCTCTGCTTAGGTCGGTGTACTTCATCATGGTTGGCCAGCGATGACTCGGCAGCCATTTGCTGTCTTGATCGACGTTGCCTTGTATTAAGACGACTGACGTAGTTTTTTCAGGGTTCGGAGTGACCCAATCGATGTTGCGAATACCAAAACCGGTGCTAAATACGACGGCAGGAATGATAGCGATACTCCAGGCCCTGTTAACAATCGCATAAGCGAATGCAGAGGCTGAAACAATGATCGCTAGAGTTACTAACTCGACGCCGCCAATCGGTGCAAATGAACCTAGTGGCGAATCGATTTGGCTGTAGCCTAACCAAAGCCAAGGGAAGCCCGTCATTACCCAGCCACGTAGCCAATCACTGATTAACCACAATGCAGGAGCTGCAAGGAAAAAGCGGCTTAGGTTATTAACAGGGAAGAACTTGTTCAAACTCCAGGTAAATAGACCCGAATAAACGGCTAGGTAGCCAACAAGCAATGCCATCAAAAATAGGTTGGCAGCCAGTGGCATGCCGCCAAAACCATCAATGCTGACGTATACCCAGCTGATACCTGTCGTGAATTGACCTAAACCCCATGCGTAGCCAATCCAAAGCGCACTCTTAGGAGAGCGGTTGTGGATCAGTAACAGCAACAAAGCTGGGCTGAGAATAGCAAGAGGCCATATAGAGTATGGAGCGAATGAAAGGGTGGTTATAGCGCCAACAAAAACGGCCGCAAGCGGCCGTAATAGGCGATGAATAAAGGTCTTAGTCATCTAATTTCTGTCATCTCTTTAGAGAGAAGTTGTTATTCTTCGATAGTAGGAAGAGGTTGTTCGTCAGGTATCGTTACCTGTAGCTGAATCACACGACGGTTATCTGCAGACGTAATTTTGAAATGGTAGTTTTCGATTTCTACAATTTCGCCACGAACTGGCAGGTGACCGAGTGCTGTCATAACCATACCGCCTACGGTATCCACTTCATCGTCACTAAAGGCAGTGTTAAACGTATCGTTGAACTCTTCAATAGTGGTTAAAGCTTTAACAGAGAAAGTATGCTTGCTCAGCTTACGAATATCTAGCTCTTCTTCATCGTCGAACTCGTCTTCAATTTCACCAACGATTTCTTCGAGGATATCTTCAATGGTTACCAGGCCAGAAACTCCGCCAAACTCATCGACAACGATAGACATGTGGTAGCGCTCTTCTTGGAACTCTTTGAGTAGGCGATCAACACGCTTACTTTCAGGAACAACCACGACAGGGCGAATCACTTGTTCGATATCAAATGGGGCACTTTCTGAACCCAAATACTTAAGTAGGTCCTTCGCTAATAGAATGCCTTCAACATGGTCTTTATCTTCACTGATCACTGGGTAGCGAGAGTGTTGAGCATCAGTAATAAGCGCAATCAATGTATCTAAATCATCGGTGCGTTCAACTGTAACCATTTGAGAGCGAGGCAGCATGATATCGCGTACTCGCATCTCTGAAATTTCCATTACACCCTCGAGCATGTCGCGCGTGTCGTGGTCAATTAGGTCATTAATTTCTGAGTCGCGGATTACATCTACGAGCTCTTGGCGATCTTTAACTTCACCTTGAAATAGTTGGCCTAGGCGTTCAAAGAAGGACTTTCTACTCGGACCTTCAGATTTTTTACTTCCCTCAGAAGTGGGGGGGTTACCTTCGTTCATGATTTCTCAAAAAATAACGCTATCAGAAGTGTGATAGCACACGTTACAACTCAGATTCCTGCGAAAATCACAGGTTCGATGAGTTATTGTTTCTCTGCAACCTACTTTACTAGAATAGATTTACTTTTCTAGAATATACGGGTCTTCAAACCCCATAGTTTGCATGATTTCTGTTTCGAGTGACTCCATCTCTTCAGCTTCATCATCTTCGATATGATCATAACCTAGCAGATGCAGACTGCCATGTACAACCATATGAGCCCAGTGTGCTAGCAGAGGCTTACTTTGCTCTTCTGCTTCTTTTTCGACAACTTGGCGGCAGATAATGAGGTCGCCCAGCAGATCTAACTCGATCCCTGGAGGAGCCTCGAATGGAAAAGACAACACGTTAGTTGGCTTATCTTTGCCACGATATTCATGATTGAGCTGGTGGCTTTCTTGTGTATCAACGATACGAACCGTCAACTCAGCGTTCTCTTGAAACTGAGGAATTGTCTTGTCCAACCAAAGCTGAATATCTTGCTCAGTTGGAAGACCTTGCTCATTTTCGACCGCTAATTGCAGGTCTAGTTCAATAGACATCTATTTATCACCTTGTTCTGCAATTACAGAGCTATTTTGTGTTGCTAATTGTGTCGTAACTACCTGCTGAGCCTCAAGAAGTTTGGCTTCACGTTCTTCACGTTTACGCTTTTCAAACTCTTTGCGCTCTTTCTGGTCTTTTGCTTCCCACTTCTCGTATGCGTTGACGATACGAGCAACTACAGGGTGACGAACGACGTCTTCAGACATGAAGAAGTTAAAGCTAATGTCGTCGACTTCATTGAGCACTTCAGTTGCATGACGTAGACCAGACTTCGCTCCACGAGGTAAATCGATTTGCGTTATATCACCTGTGATCACAGCGCGTGAGTTAAAACCGATACGGGTTAAGAACATCTTCATCTGTTCTACCGTGGTGTTTTGGCTCTCATCAAGAATGATAAACGCATCATTCAATGTACGACCACGCATGTAAGCCAGTGGCGCAACTTCAATTACGTTACGTTCAATCAGCTTCTCAACTCGCTCAAAGCCAAGCATCTCAAACAGCGCATCGTAAAGTGGACGTAAATATGGGTCTACTTTTTGGCTTAAATCACCCGGTAGGAAACCAAGCTTCTCACCGGCTTCAACAGCAGGACGAGTCAGTAGGATTCGGCGAACCTCTTGGCGTTCAAGTGCATCAACTGCTGCAGCAACGGCTAAGTAGGTTTTACCTGTACCTGCTGGCCCAATACCAAAGGTGATGTCATGAGTCACCATGTTCATTAGGTACTGTGCTTGGTTTGGCGTTCGAGGTTTGATAACGCCTTTTTTAGTTTTAATGGTCACTTCTTTGCCGTAGTCAATTTCAGACTCGACCTGTTGCTCCAAAATACCTGACTCGGTGATCGCCAGATGTATTTGCTCTGGTTCGATATCGATTATGTTGCCTTTAACTGGAGCCGTTTCAACATAGAGGTGTTTGATGATGTCTAAAGCTGCGGCTGTAGTGTGAGGCTTACCGACAATGGTGAAAAAGTTGCTACGGTAATTAATCTCAACGCCCAGACGACGCTCAAGATGCTTGATGTTGTCGTCAAATGGTCCGCATAAACTTGCCAAGCGCTTGTTGTCTGCTGGCTCTAGATTTATCTCTAAGGTAACGATTTTATTGCTCAAATTAGCCTCTCATTTTGTGCCACTCACTCTTAAATAAAACAAAGAGCAAAAAGCCCGATTTAGACCGGGCTTCTGATGGTGATATCCCTATTTCTAAGATGGTCACTTAGTTAGGTAATTTCAAGCTTTGTGTTTGCGCTTTGTGCTCAAACAGTTGTATTGCCTATGGTGTAAATGTCGCTACACCTAGCTCGTCTTCACGTTTTGTTTTTTCCATCATTTCTGCTGGAGTCATAACAACGCGTAGACCCATGTCTTTTTCTGTGCGAACTAGCTCACCACGTAGTGAGTTAGTGTAAACCTCAGTGATCTTCACATCTACAAACTGACCGATTAGGTCTGCAGAACCTTCGAAGTTCACAACACGGCTGTTTTCAGTACGGCCACGCAGTTCCATGAGATTCTTTCTTGATGGACCTTCAACAAGAATACGCTGCTCTGTGCCTAGCATTAGACGAGAGAAACGCATAGCTTGTGTGTTTACTGTTTGTTGCAGTTCGTACAGACGATCTTTTTTCTCTTGTGCTGGTACATCACATGGGTAATCTGCCGCTGGCGTACCTGGACGTGGAGAGAAAACAAAGCTGAAGCTCATATCGAAATCAACTTCTTTAATTAGCTTCATTGTATCTTGGAAGTCTTGCTTCGACTCACCAGGGAAACCAACAATAAAGTCAGAGCTGATTTGAATGTCAGGACGAGCTTTACGCAGTTTACGGATAATAGATTTGTACTCGATAGCCGTATGTGGACGCTTCATCATCGTAAGAATACGGTCACTACCACTTTGTACTGGTAGGTGAAGGAAGCTCACTAGTTCAGGGGTATCTTTGTAAACTTCAATGATGTCGTCACCAAACTCAAGCGGGTGGCTTGTTGTGAAACGAATACGGTCGATACCGTCGATAGACGCAACTAGGCGAAGGAGCTCTGCAAATGTGCAGATGTCACCTTCGTGAGTAGGGCCTCGGAATGCGTTTACGTTTTGGCCTAGCAGGTTTACTTCACGTACGCCTTGCTCGGCAAGTTGTGCAACTTCGAACAGCACATCATCCATTGGACGACTAACTTCTTCACCACGAGTATATGGAACAACGCAGTAAGTACAGTACTTAGAACAACCTTCCATGATAGAAACGTAGGCTGTTGCGCCGTCTGCTTTTGGCTCTGGCAGGTTATCGAACTTTTCAATCTCTGGGAAAGAGATGTCCATTACTGGCTTTTCGTTAGACAGTGATGACTTAATCATCTCTGGCAAACGGTGTAATGTTTGTGGGCCAAAGATAACGTCTACGTAAGGTGCACGTTGACGAATGTGATCACCTTCTTGAGTCGCTACACAGCCACCCACACCGATCACCACACCTTCTTTTTTATCTTTAAGCGTTTTCCAACGACCAAGCTGGTGGAATACTTTTTCTTGCGCTTTTTCGCGGATAGAACAAGTATTCAATAGTAGTACGTCTGCTTCCTCAGGTACTTCAGTTAGCTCATAGCCATTTGCAGCGTTAAGCAGGTCGGCCATTTTTGATGAATCATATTCATTCATCTGACAGCCCCAAGTTTTAATTAGCAGTTTCTTACTCATTATATGTTCGCTCGATCGTTAGTTTAATTTAAGGGAGCAAATCGCCCATTATTCATCCGCTAGCTCCGTTCGTCATAATTCGGTATTCAATTTTATGACAGGCTCTAGCGGCAAGCGGCGTATTGTACTGGTTTCAAAACCGACTGACTAGTAGTCTGAACAAATCTCTTATGTAGTGGTTTTTATTATTGTTAACGCCATATACCATAAGGGATAACCCTTTTTTCGAATAAGGTTTTTGGTTACAAGTTCGTTATGAAAAAGTACAATCAAAAACAGTCAAAGAATCAAACTGATAAGTACAAAATATGAACAGTCACGATATTGTAGTCGTCGGTGGCGGCATGGTTGGTGCAGCAACAGCAATCGGTTTTGCAAAGCAAGGTCTGAGTGTTGCGGTGATCGAAGGTTTTGCCCCACAAGCTTTTGATGAGTCGCAAGCGATGGACATTCGTGTGTCAGCGATTTCTCAAGCATCGGTCGATTTGCTTGAAGATCTTGGTGCATGGCAAAGTATTGCAGCGATGCGCGTCTGTTCTTACAAGCGATTGGAAACTTGGGAACACCCAGAGTGTCGTACTCGGTTTGATGCTGCATCTCTTGATTTACCTCGTTTAGGTTACATCGTTGAGAATCGATTAATCCAATTGGGTTTATGGGCTCAGTTTGATGCCTACAACAATCTCGAACTGTTATGTCCAGAAAAGCTCGATGAGATTGAGTTTGGTGAAACCAATATAGTCAAGCTTCAGTCGGGTACTCAGTTGTCAGCGAAGTGGGTGGTTGGCGCTGATGGCGCAAATTCAGCCGTCCGTCAGCAAGCAGGGATTGGTATTACGGCTTGGGATTACCGACAGCACTGCATGCTTATCAACGTAGAAACAGAACAGCCTCAGCAAGATATTACTTGGCAGCAATTTTTACCAAGTGGTCCTCGTTCATTTTTGCCTTTGTGTTCTCTAATCTCTGACGATCAAGAAGTCGGGCAGGGCTCGTTAGTTTGGTATGATTCTCCACTGCGTATTAAGCAACTGTCAGCAATGCCCCCTGAAAAACTACGTAATGAAGTACTTACTCACTTTCCTAAAGAGTTAGGTGATATCAAAGTTTTGAACTCGGGTTCTTTTCCTCTGACACGACGTCATGCTCAATCATACTCAAAGAATAACTGTATTTTAGTCGGGGACTCTGCACATACGATTAACCCTCTAGCAGGGCAGGGTGTTAACTTGGGTTTTAAAGATGTGGCAGCACTATTGGATATCACCCAAGGTAAAGGTGAATTGAATCAATCTGTGGCGAGACGCTATGAAGTGATCAGAAGAGGTGACAATCTAATGATGCAAAGTGGCATGGACTTTTTCTACAAAACGTTTAGCAATGACATTGGCCCACTTAAGTTTGTGCGTAATGCTGCACTAAAGCTAGCAGAAAACTCAGGGCCGATTAAATCACAGGTACTTAAATACGCTTTAGGGTTGTGATTGGTTAGTCCAAATTATTGAGTTATAAAAAGAAGGAGAGCTGAGGCTCTCCTTTTTTGATTTCGTGATAGTGCTTAGTGCTTAGTGCTTAGTGCTTAGTGCTTAGTGCTTAGTTCTTAATACTATTGCGTTACACACACAGGTGCATCGATGGCTAAAGAGCATCCAGTATAGGTGAGGGAGCCATCTTCAATATCTCGTTTGAATGATGTGAGGTTGTTGGAATGCTGGTTTGCGGCGATAAGCCATTGCCCGTCTTTAGTGATATGAAAGTCGCGAGGGAACTTACCTTCAACATCGTAACTATCCATAAAAATGAGCTTTTGAGTGACGGAGTCTATTCTAAAACAACTGATTCTGGATTGATGTCGGCAAGACACATAAAGGAATTGCTCATCTGGCGATAGCTTAATCGCAGCTGCGGCTTCTCCTTTCTCCATATTAGGCAATGCATCAATCTCTTCCACTAGATTCCAAATGCCCAAAGACTTTTCTAAAATCAATATTGTTTCAGAGAGCTCACACACCACATAGGCTCTATCTTCAGCTTGATTAAAGATTAAGTGACGAGGTCCATTCCCTGCACGTACTTTGATAGATTGCATTGGTTCATCAAGGAACTCTTCTTGCTCTTCGTCAAAGCAATAGAAGTTGATTCGATCGACTCCGAGATCGACTGTGACAAACTGCGGAGAGTTCTTCAGGAAAAGGCTTTGATGAGCATGTGGGCCCGATTGTCTTTCTGCATTAGGTCCAGAACCAACCATATTGAGTGTTTTGAGCCGTTTATCGATATTGCCATTGATACTTAAACTAAAGATATCGAATGTCCCTGATGAATATTGCGATGTAATAGCAAACTTATTGTGGGGATCTATCGTGATATGACAAGGGTGATCTCCTGAGATTGGCCCAGTATTTGACGCTATTGTTGAATTAGAATTCGGTATATGAATCAGTTGGGGTTGCATCTTTTGGTCAACTTCAGAAGCTGTGTAGATCCCTAGCTTTGTCGTGGTGACAAACGAGGGGTTAGTGCAGGCCGCTATAAGCTCTAAAGGCAACAGCGTTCCCGTTTCTAGATCTAACTGAGTTTGATATAAACCTTGGCTATTACTTGGAGAATCTGTGTAGCAACCGATCGTTAAAGGGAGGGTTTTCATAGGCAGTCATACTCAGTTAGGAAATGGAGCAGACATTGTCTAATAAAATCGTAGTAAAAGTGAGGTTATAGGAGAGAATACTTGGTGACTTGGCTTGCAGATTTACATATTCCAGATAAAACAAAACCCAGCTAAAAAGCTGGGTTCTATTCAATGATGGTGCGGTCGGAGAGACTTGAACTCTCACACCTCTCGGCGCCAGAACCTAAATCTGGTGCGTCTACCAATTCCGCCACGACCGCAGCAAATCTTTATAGTTATATCGATATTGGTGATTCAATATAACGTTGTTTGTACTTTTTCTTTCATAAAGAAAGAATGGTGGCTACTGCGGGATTCGAACCTGCGACCCCATCATTATGAGTGATGTGCTCTAACCAACTGAGCTAAGTAGCCAATAATGAATTTTTATGTATTCACTATTTTATCTCTAATTAAAGAGAAATAATGGTGCGGTCGGAGAGACTTGAACTCTCACACCTCTCGGCGCCAGAACCTAAATCTGGTGCGTCTACCAATTCCGCCACGACCGCAGCAAATCTTTATAGTTATATCGACATTGGTGGTTCGATGTAACGTTGTGCTCTTGGTTTGCTATCTAGCTTAAAAATAAGCTAAGTAAAAAACAAAGAGTTTAAATAGTGGCTGGGCTACCTGGATTCGAACCAGGGAATGCTGGCATCAAAAGCCAGTGCCTTACCGCTTGGCGATAGCCCAACAATGATATCAATTAAGATATCTAAATAATGGTGCGGTCGGAGAGACTTGAACTCTCACACCTCTCGGCGCCAGAACCTAAATCTGGTGCGTCTACCAATTCCGCCACGACCGCAGCAAATCTTTATAGTTATATCGACATTGGTGGTTCGATGTAACGTTGTGCTCTTGGTTTGCTATCTAGCTTAAAAATAAGCTAAGTAAAAAACAAAGAGTTTTAATAGTGGCTGGGCTACCTGGATTCGAACCAGGGAATGCTGGCATCAAAAGCCAGTGCCTTACCGCTTGGCGATAGCCCAACAATGATATCAATTAAGATATCTAAATAATGGTGCGGTCGGAGAGACTTGAACTCTCACACCTCTCGGCGCCAGAACCTAAATCTGGTGCGTCTACCAATTCCGCCACGACCGCAGCAAAGCTTTCCTCTCAACTAAGCAAAGAGCTTAGCGAAGAGTATATAGTTAAGAAGACTTATGGTTTGTCTAAGTAACGTTGTAATGGCTGGGCTACCTGGATTCGAACCAGGGAATGCTGGCATCAAAAGCCAGTGCCTTACCGCTTGGCGATAGCCCAACAGGATATCATTTAAGATATCTAAATAATGGTGCGGTCGGAGAGACTTGAACTCTCACACCTCTCGGCGCCAGAACCTAAATCTGGTGCGTCTACCAATTCCGCCACGACCGCAGCAAATCTTTATAGTTATATCGATATTGGTGATTCAATATAACGTTGTTTGTATTTTTTCTTTCATAAAGAAAGAATGGTGGCTACTGCGGGATTCGAACCTGCGACCCCATCATTATGAGTGATGTGCTCTAACCAACTGAGCTAAGTAGCCAATAATGAATTTTTATGTATTCACTATTTTATCTCTAATTAAAGAGAAATAATGGTGCGGTCGGAGAGACTTGAACTCTCACACCTCTCGGCGCCAGAACCTAAATCTGGTGCGTCTACCAATTCCGCCACGACCGCAGCAAATCTTTATAGTTATATCGACATTGGTGATTCGATGTAACGTTGTGCTCTTTGGTTTGCTATCTAGCTTAAAAAAATAAGCTAAGTAAAAACAAAGAGTTTTAATAGTGGCTGGGCTACCTGGATTCGAACCAGGGAATGCTGGCATCAAAAGCCAGTGCCTTACCGCTTGGCGATAGCCCAACAATGATATCAATTAAGATATCTAAATAATGGTGCGGTCGGAGAGACTTGAACTCTCACACCTCTCGGCGCCAGAACCTAAATCTGGTGCGTCTACCAATTCCGCCACGACCGCAGCAAATCTTTATAGTTATATCGACATTGGTGATTCGATGTAACGTTGTGCTCTTGGTTTGCTGTCTAGCTTAAAAATAAGCTAAGTAAAAAACAAAGAGTTTTAATAGTGGCTGGGCTACCTGGATTCGAACCAGGGAATGCTGGCATCAAAAGCCAGTGCCTTACCGCTTGGCGATAGCCCAACAGGATATCATTTAAGATATCTAAATAATGGTGCGGTCGGAGAGACTTGAACTCTCACACCTCTCGGCGCCAGAACCTAAATCTGGTGCGTCTACCAATTCCGCCACGACCGCAGCAAAGCTTTTACTCTAGCGAAGAGTATAGTTATATCGACATTGGTGATTCAATATAACGTTGTTTGTACTTTTTCTTTCATAAAGAAAGAATGGTGGCTACTGCGGGATTCGAACCTGCGACCCCATCATTATGAGTGATGTGCTCTAACCAACTGAGCTAAGTAGCCATCTGAGAGCGAAGTAATATAATATAATCTCGCTTCCAATGCCATTATCTTTTTAAAGATAATTACACTTTAAATAGTGGCTGGGCTACCTGGATTCGAACCAGGGAATGCTGGCATCAAAAGCCAGTGCCTTACCGCTTGGCGATAGCCCAACAATGATATCAATTAAGATATCTCAATATGGTGCGGTCGGAGAGACTTGAACTCTCACACCTCTCGGCGCCAGAACCTAAATCTGGTGCGTCTACCAATTCCGCCACGACCGCTTTACTTTCCTAAAAACTCTTTACTGTAAAGAAACATATGTTTAATAACAAACAGAGTGCTTAGGAAATGGTGGCTACTGCGGGATTCGAACCTGCGACCCCATCATTATGAGTGATGTGCTCTAACCAACTGAGCTAAGTAGCCATTTCCAAATTGTTGCTCATTTCGAGACGTTGCCGCTTCGTTGTGAACGGGGCGCATTATGCGGAGTTGAGTGAAACCCGTCAACTTTTTTTTTGAATAAATCACGAATAAACATCTGTTCGGTTTCTTTTTAGTCAAAGAGGCGTATTTGTCAGCAAGAAATAGGTTCAAATACCGATATATATAGGAAGTTAAGTTTTGGATAAGAAGCTCTTTAGAAAGAGCGAAAACGAAAAAGGCCAGTGAATTCACTGGCCTTTTATTAGATGTTTATCGGTAATTAAACGTTGAAACGGAAGTGAACAACATCACCGTCTTTAACGATGTATTCTTTGCCTTCAAGACGCCATTTACCTGCATCTTTTGCTCCGCTTTCACCGCCAAATTCGATGAAATGTTCGTAACCAACTACTTCTGCACGGATGAACCCTTTTTCGAAGTCGGTGTGGATCTTGCCTGCAGCTTGTGGCGCAGTCGCACCGACAGGGATCGTCCAAGCGCGAACTTCTTTAACACCTGCAGTGAAGTAAGTCTGAAGAGTAAGTAGTTCGTAACCAGAGCGGATCACTCGGTTAAGGCCTGGTTCTTCGATACCCATGTCTGCAAGGAACTCTTCACGATCTTCATCGTCAAGTTCAGAAAGCTCAGATTCGATTGCAGCACAAACAGCAACAACAACGTTGTTCTCTTTTTCTGCGTACTCACGAACTGCGTCTAGGTAAGGGTTGTTTTCAAAACCATCTTCAGCAACGTTTGCGATGTACATTGTTGGCTTAAGCGTTAGGAAGTTAAGGTAGTCGATCGCCGCTACTTCTTCTTTAGCAAGTTCAACAGTACGAGCCATACCACCTTCTGTCAGGATAGGTAGTAGCTTTTCAAGAACCGTAGTTTCGAATTTAGCGTCTTTATCGCCGCCTTTTGCTTTTTTAGCATTGCGGAATATTGCACGTTCACAGCTATCTAGATCGGCAAGAGCAAGCTCAAGGTTGATCACTTCGATATCTTCGATAGGTGATACTTTGCCTGAAACGTGAACGATGTTTTCGTTCTCAAAGCAGCGTACAACGTGACCGATAGCATCAGTTTCGCGGATGTTAGCTAGGAACTTGTTACCTAGACCTTCGCCTTTAGATGCGCCAGCAACTAGGCCTGCGATATCTACGAATTCCATTGTCGTTGGAAGGATCTTCTGTGGATTAACAATTTTTGCTAATGCATCTAAGCGTAGATCTGGAACCGGAACGATACCTGTGTTTGGTTCGATCGTACAAAATGGAAAGTTTGCTGCTTCGATGCCTGCTTTAGTCAGTGCGTTAAACAGAGTTGACTTACCAACGTTTGGTAGACCAACGATGCCACATTTAAAACCCATGATATAAACCTTATTCTGCTTTGAACGTATGTAAGCGATTTTGTGCTTTTGGTAGGCCATCTTTCAATAAGATGTCTAGGCTACGAACCGATTCGTCAACGACAGCCTCGATACACTCTTGCTCTTTCGCAGGAGCTTTGCCTAATACATAACCTGCAACTTTATCTTTGTGTCCTGGATGGCCAATGCCTAATCTAAGACGATAGAATTCTTTATTGTTACCCTGTTTGCTGATGATGTCTTTCAGACCATTATGTCCACCATGACCACCACCTTTTTTAAACTTTCCAATACCTGGAGGAAGATCTAACTCATCGTGAGCGACCATGATCTCTTCTGGTTTAATTTGGTAGAACTTTGCTAAGGCAGCAACAGCTTTGCCTGACAAGTTCATAAAAGTCGTTGGGATCAGCAAACGAAGATCTTCACCATGAACCATGATACGACCCGTTAGGCCAAAGAACTTTGGTTCGTTCTTCAGTGTCACGTTGTGTACACGTGCTAATTCTTCAACTACCCAAGCACCCGCATTGTGGCGAGTTTTGGCGTATTCTGGACCTGGATTAGCCAGTCCAACGAGAAGTTTTATTTGTTGGCTCAAGGTATGGATCTCTCTTGGGATTTCAAAAAGCGCCGTATGATATCACAGTTTATTAAAAAGGTGCGAGCTAGCTGATAGCAACTCAATGATTCAAAACTGTGGTCAAATTCACTTTGTGGTCGTTATACCAATCGTAGTAAATAACTGGTCACCCTAGCTGGTTAAAATGCTCGATAACTGCGTTATAATTTTTGATTGTAGAATAACTACTTATCAAAAAATTACGCCTTGTTCTCAAGCTTTTTTCCTGCGCTATTTCTGAACACTTACTTACTGTGATTGGTATTAGATATAAAAAAAGCACTTCATCGAATGAAGTGCTTAATATCTTTTTCAGATTGTTCTGCTAAAGCAAAGCTATAGAGCTTTGATTAGTTGAACATCGCAGAGATAGACTCTTCGTTGCTGATACGACGAATCGCTTCAGCAAGCATGCGAGAAAGGCTTAGCTCAGTCACTTTACCTGTCGCGGCCATTTCTGGAGAAAGCTTGATTGAATCGGTAACAATAACTTGGTCTAGAACTGAATTGCGGATGTTTTCTGCAGCAGTACCAGAGAATACAGCGTGAGTTGCGTAAGCGAATACACGCTTAGCACCGCGCTCTTTAAGCGCTTCAGCTGCTTTACACAGTGTGCCACCAGTATCGATCATGTCATCAACGATAACACAGTCACGACCTTCAACATCACCGATTAGGTTCATTACTTCAGAAACGTTAGCACGTGGACGACGCTTATCAACGATAGCGATGTCAACATCACCTAGCGCTTTAGCTGTAGCACGAGCACGTACAACACCACCAAGGTCTGGAGAAACCACAACTGGGTTTTCTAGGCCACGGTTAGCCATGTCTTCTAGAAGAACTGGAGTGCCGAAAATGTTATCAACAGGTACATCGAAGAAGCCTTGGATTTGCTCCGCGTGTAGGTCGATAGTAAGAACGCGGTCAACGCCAACGTTAGAAAGGAAATCTGCAACAACTTTTGCAGTAATAGGCACACGAGCAGAACGTACACGACGATCTTGACGGGCATAACCGAAGTAAGGGATTACAGCAGTAATACGGCCAGCAGAAGCACGGCGCATTGCGTCAATCATTACCACCAATTCCATAAGGTTGTCATTGGTTGGTGCACAAGTTGATTGAATCAGGAATACATCGCTACCACGAACGTTTTCATTGATTTGAACAGCGACTTCGCCATCAGAAAAACGGTCTACAGTAGCATCGCCAAGAGAGATGTATAGACGATCAGCAATACGTTGGGCTAGTTCAGGTGTTGCGTTACCAGCAAATAGCTTCATATCAGGCACGGTGGAAACCTCGGGTTGCGTCCAGTTTTAAATAGATTGTGGGTGGGCTGATTGGTATTCAGCCAAAGTTTCTTTCAAAGGCGAAATGTTTCGTCCTTTCGCGACAAACGCGGAAACTGTGTCAGGTAGTTGCTCTAGCACCAGTTCGGCTTCTTTTTTGCTGCTAAATTCAGCAAAAACGCACGAACCTGTACCAGTCAATCTCGACGGCGCGTATTGTAGCAGCCATGAAAGTTGCTTATCAACCTCTGGGTACAGCATTCGCACAATTTTTTCGCAATCGTTTACGTATTCTTGCTCTAGAAGCGTTGATAGTGCTCGCTTCGGCGTATTTCGAGTTAATTCTGAATGTTTAAATATGTCTACAGTTGCTATGCTCACTTGAGGTTTAACAACGAGATACCATTTTTCATCCGGATTGGCGGGCTGCAGCTGTTCCCCAACCCCTTCAGCAAAGGCGGCATGGCCTTTAACGAAGACCGGAACGTCTGCACCAAGCTTCAAACCGATCTCTGCTAGCTGATTATCAGAAAGGTTGAGTTGCCATAAATGGTTGAGAGCGACTAACACGGTCGCAGCATTTGAAGAGCCTCCACCAATGCCACCTCCCATAGGAAGCACTTTCTTTAACTCAATATCCGCGCCGAAAGTCGTCGATGTGTATTGTTGAAGGGCAGTTGCGGCTTTCCAAATCAGGTTATCTTCTGTCGCAACACCTGGAATTTCAGGTGTGATTGCTATCGAGCTTGTTTCTCGGTTTGCGGTAACCGTAAGTTCATCGCCAAAGTCGACAAACTGAAATAGGGTCTGAAGTTCGTGATAGCCATTGTCGCGTTGGCCAGTGATATAGAGAAATAAATTCAGCTTAGCTGGCGAAGGCCAGTGCGTTGGCGTTGTTATCATTTTTTCAGTGTCCACTTCGAAACTACAATGTTGATTTTGTTCTCGTCTTGCTTGAATGACAATCGAGTAGGGAGGGGAATTGTCTCTACCTTTGCGTTGTCTTCATCTGATAGTTGCTTACTCGGCATCTCTGTATTGCGATAGTTAGCAAAATTCAGGGTCCACAATTGACTGCTGACTTGTTTAGACAGAGATTCAAGCGTGTTGGTGCTGTTGAGTTGGTAGCTGTCTGCTTGGTCGGGAATGCCAAGGAACCATTGTGGTAGGTGATCAATGGGGATCTGTAATCCAGTAAGTTGCTCTACCAATACAGATGCACTTGCATGGTTGAATACTTGATCATCGTAAGTCACGACTTTTGCACCCAAACTGTCGATTGTAAGGTTCAAAGCGGTTTGACCAAGGAAAGTGGTCAGTCTTAATTGGCTTTGATTTGGGGAGTGCTTCCATATGAAGTTTAGGCTTTGGCGTTGCTCTGGAGAAATGTAAGCGAGCTTGCCTGAAGCTTGATAGTTTTCTATCTGTAAAAGCCTGTTTTGGTGACTTTGCCACTCAACGCTGGTCGGTTGTTCTGGGATAGACGAGCAACCCACCATAATGATGGTCAAAAAAATAAGAGACGTGATTTTTCGAAGCTTGCTCATATTTGCTCACAACTTGTTCAAATTTATCTAAAAAACGTCTCAACTATAGCATTGAATTCACGAACTCAGGAAAACAAATCCCGCTTGCTCTTTAAATAGAGCCATGCATCAAGTAAAATTCGCCCCTTGTTTCCATTCCCTGATCGAGAACTTCTGATACATGTCTTTGCTTGCCGTAGGTATCAATCACAATACAGCGTCGGTTGAATTGCGAGAAAAAGTCGCTTTTGGTCCAGATAAATTATCTGAGGCACTTAAGCAACTTAACGCAAATGCACACGTAAATGGAAGTGTCATACTTTCTACCTGTAATCGAACTGAAGTGTATTGTGACGTCAAAGGCGTGGCAAAAAACAAGTTGATCGATTGGCTGTCTGTATTTCATCAAGTTAGCCCTGAAGAATTAAAACCGAGTATCTACATCCATGAAGAACAAGCCGCGATTAAGCACTTAATGCGCGTTGCCTGTGGTTTGGACTCTCTGGTGTTGGGTGAACCACAGATTTTAGGTCAGGTGAAGCAAGCTTATACAGATTCCCGAGATAACAAATCTGTTGATGCTTCAATGGAAAAACTGTTTCAGAAATCATTTTCTGTCGCTAAGCGTGTTCGAACTGAAACTGAAATTGGCGGAAGCGCGGTTTCAGTTGCTTACGCAGCTTGCACATTAGCCAAACACATCTTTGAGTCGATTGCTGAATCAACGGTGTTATTGGTAGGTGCGGGTGAGACGATTGAATTGGTGGCAAAACACCTTTCAGCGAATGGTTGCACCAAGATGATTGTGGCCAACCGAACTCGTGAGCGTGCTTTAGGGCTAGCTGAAGAGTTTGGTGCTGAAGTGATTAGCCTCAATGAAATCCCCGATCACCTGCATCGAGCGGATATCGTGATCAGCTCAACCGCTAGTCCACTGCCTATTATTGGGAAGGGAATGGTTGAGACCGCACTTAAGACAAGAAAACATCAACCGATGTTGTTGGTTGATATTGCTGTTCCCCGAGACGTTGAGTCTCAGGTAGGCGATCTGAATGATGCTTACCTGTATTCCGTTGATGATCTGCAGTCGATTGTTGATGGCAACATTGAACAACGTAAAGTGGAAGCTATCCAAGCGGAAGCGATCGTTAGTGAAGAAAGTGCAGCATTCATGAGTTGGATGCGCTCACTGCAAGCGGTAGACAGTATTCGTGACTATCGCAAATCGGCCAATGAAATCCGAGAAGAATTATTAAGTAAGAGTTTACAATCACTTGCCGCTGGCGGTGACCCTGAAAAAGTTTTACTTGAGCTAAGTAACAAGCTCACAAACAAATTGATCCATGCTCCAACGCGTGCACTCCAAAGTGCAGCAGAGCAAGGAGAACCTGCAAAATTAACGGTCATTAGACAGAGTTTGGGCTTAGAAAACCCTCAATAATATTCGACCTCCAACAGAATAAGACATTATGAAAGCCTCGATTCTAATAAAGCTTGAAACACTTGTTGAACGCTATGAAGAAGTTCAACATCTACTTGGTGATCCCGATGTACTTGGGAATCAAGATAAATTCCGTGCCTTGTCAAAAGAGTATTCTCAATTAGAAGAGGTGACGGGGTGCTTTAAATCATACCAGCAAGCTCAAGAAGATTTAGAAGCTGCTGAAGAGATGGCAAATGAAGACGACGCAGAAATGCGTGAAATGGCTCAAGAAGAAATCAAAGATGCGAAAGCGAACATTGAACGTCTGACTGATGAGCTGCAAATTCTTCTGATTCCAAAAGATCCAAACGATGAGCGTAACTGCTTCTTAGAGATTCGTGCCGGCGCAGGTGGTGATGAAGCGGGTATCTTTGCAGGTAACCTTTTCCGTATGTACTCTAAGTTTGCCGAGAAAAAAGGCTGGCGCGTCGAAGTGATGAGCAGCAATGTTTCAGAGCAGGGCGGCTTTAAAGAGATGATCGCTAAAATCAGTGGCGACGCTGTTTACGGCACAATGAAGTTCGAGTCTGGCGGTCACCGTGTACAACGTGTACCGGAGACTGAATCTCAAGGTCGTGTTCATACATCAGCATGTACTGTTGCGGTTATGCCTGAGATTCCAGAAGCGGATCTGCCAGAGATCAAAGCTGGCGACCTTAAGATTGATACTTTCCGTGCATCTGGCGCGGGTGGTCAGCACGTTAACACCACGGATTCAGCAATCCGTATTACTCACTTACCAACAGGTACAGTAGTAGAGTGTCAAGACGAGCGTTCTCAGCATAAAAACAAAGCGAAAGCGATGGCTGTTCTTGCGGCTCGTATCGTTCAAGCTGAAGAAGAGCGTCGTGCAGCCGCGATTTCAGATACACGTCGTAACCTATTAGGTTCTGGTGACCGTAGTGACCGTATTCGTACGTACAACTACCCTCAAGGCCGCGTTTCTGATCACCGCATCAACTTAACTATCTACCGCCTGAACGAAGTTCTGGAAGGTGATATGCAAAGCCTGCTTGATCCTGTTCTGCAAGAGCACCAAGCCGATCAACTAGCAGCACTTGCTGAGCACAACTAATTACTATGCAGTCAGCATATACGGTTGAAAGTGCTTTAAAGTCAGCAATCGTACAGCTTCAAGAGGGCGATAACACATCGCCCTCGATTGATGCTGCGGTACTGCTTTGCCACGCCTTAGATAAACCAAGATCTTACCTACTGACTTGGCCTGAGAAGCATCTCACTTCAGAACAAGAATCCGAATTTCATACCCTTCTAAAACGTCGCTTAACCGGTGAGCCCGTGGCTTATATTGTTGGTGAACGTGAGTTTTGGTCGCTGCCGTTAAAAGTCTCTCCTTCTACTTTAATCCCACGTCCAGATACGGAACGCTTGGTTGAAGTGGCGTTAGACAAAACGTATGGCAAGCAAGGTGCGATTCTCGATTTAGGAACGGGTACTGGTGCGATCGCTTTGGCATTGGCGTCTGAGATGCCGAACCGACCAGTGACGGGTATTGATCTTCGTCCGGAAGCGCAACAACTTGCGACAGAAAATGCGCGACGCTTGAATATCACCAACGCTACCTTTTTACACGGCAGTTGGTTTGAGCCTTTGAACCTAGCTAACTCTGAAAAAGAAGCGATCAAGTTTTCGTTGATTGTCTCTAACCCGCCATATATTGAGAAGAATGATCCTCACTTGTCTCAAGGTGATGTACGCTTTGAGCCTATTACGGCGTTAGTGGCTGAAGAGAAAGGGCTCGCGGATATTCGATACATCTCTGAAAATGCACGAAGCTTTTTAGAAAACGAAGGTTGGTTAGCGTTTGAACACGGTTACGACCAAGGTTTAGCTGTACGTGAGATTATGCAGGCGCTCGGATATCTCGATGTTGTGACAGAGAAAGATTACGGTGGTAATGACCGAGTGACATTGGGTCGTTACTGTTCATAGGCTGCTGTTAATCATCTTGTGAGCAATAGATGATTAACTTGCTAAATTGATACCTTTAACTCGAAAATACACTTAACTCGATAATGCATTTAACGCAGAAATACAGAGATTTTACGCAGAACTACAGAGCATTAACGGGTATTGTGTGGCTCGTGTTAACGAAAGACATATAAAAATATAAAGGAATACCATGTACGAAGGTCTAAAACATTTTCACCTATTAACGATTGCTATAAGCGCACTGCTTCTTTCGATTCGTTTCGCTCTTATGATGGCTAACTCACCGAAGCTTAAGCATCCTTTCTTACAGCGTTTCCCTCATATCAATGACTCATTGCTGTTGCTTTCGGGTATTGGTTTGATTTTTATCACTGGCTTTATTCCATTTACACCAGCAGCACCATGGTTAACCGAAAAACTAACCTGTGTTATGGCTTATATCGCATTGGGCTTCTTTGCGCTTAAGCTAGGTAAAAACAAGCTACTGAGAGTGTTCTCTTTCTTTGGCGCGCTTGGCTGGTTAGCGATGGCAGGTAAAATTGCAATGACGAAGACACCAACATTTTTCGGTTAATTATCTCCTTATTTCGGTTAACTACCTATGTACGAATTTTTTGATGAAGACTTTGACCAGCTAGAGTTAGCTGAAGGTGCATTGATCTTAAATAAAGCGATTAACCCAGAAACTCAAGACAGTTGGGCAGAACAAGAGTTGGCGAGATTGTTAAAAGACGCCGAGTTTGCTTTGGTTAACGAAACGGATGAACAGCAGAAGTTTGAATCCTTTATTCGACTATTCTTTTATGAGTGGGGTTTTGCTGGGGATAAAGATGCGTATTTTTCTTCGGAAAACGCATTTATCGATAAAGTACTTGAGAGAAAAAAAGGCATTCCAGTGAGTCTTGGTGCGATCTTTCTTTATCTAGGTCGCAAGTTAGGCTTCCCTGTTGAAGGCGTATCTTTCCCAACTCAATTCTTACTTAAAGTGAGTTGGTTCGGGCAAGCTGCTGTATACATTAACCCGTACAACGGCGAGTACGTTGGCGTACAAACTTTACGAGCATGGCTTATCGGGCATGATGGCCCACTAGCTAAGGTGAAGGCTGAACATTTAGAGGTTGCTGACCACCCAACGATCATTGGTAAGTGGCTAGCGTTGCTTAAGAGTGCATTATTGCGAGAAGAGCGTTATACGCTTGCATTGAAGTGTACTGATCTTGCGTTAACGTTTGTGCCGGATGACCCGTATGAAATCCGCGACCGCGGCTTTATTTATCAGCAGCTAGACTGTCATCAGGTCGCTGCTACGGATTATCAATATTTTATCGACCAATGCCCAGATGACCCTGCATCTGAGCTACTAAAATCTCAAGTGAACGTCATGAACGAAAAGACAGTGGTTGTTCACTAATTAATAATTATTTAGAGAGAATATGATGGAACAGAAAACAGTTCACATTGGCAATATGCCAATTGCTAATGACAAGGCATTTACGCTATTTGCAGGTATGAACGTTCTTGAATCTCGCGATCTAGCTATGCAGATCTGTGAGCACTACGTGAAAGTAACAGAGAAGCTGGGTATCCCTTATGTATTTAAGGCGTCTTTCGACAAAGCAAACCGTAGCTCAGTTCACTCATACCGTGGTCCTGGCATGGAAGAAGGTCTTAAAATTTTCCAAGAGCTGAAAGATACCTTTGGCGTGAAGATCATCACTGATATTCACACTGAAGCGCAAGCTCAGCCTGTTGCTGATGTGGTTGATGTAATCCAGCTTCCAGCGTTCCTTGCTCGTCAAACTGATCTTGTTGAAGCAATGGCTAAGACTGGCGCGGTTATCAATGTGAAGAAGCCTCAGTTCATGAGCCCAGATCAAGTGGGTAATATCGTTGATAAGTTTGCTGAGTGTGGCAACGAGAACATCATTCTTTGTGAACGCGGTTCTTGCATGGGTTATGACAACCTAGTAGTTGATATGCTTGGTTTTGGTGTGATGAAGAAATCATCAAACGGTAGCCCAATCATCTTTGATGTGACTCACGCGCTTCAAATGCGTGATCCATCAGGTGCTGCATCTGGCGGTCGTCGTGAGCAAACGGTTGAACTAGCTAAAGCGGGTATTGCGACGGGTATTGCTGGTCTATTTCTTGAGGCTCACCCTAACCCAGATCAAGCACGCTGTGATGGCCCATCGGCGTTACCGCTAGATAAGCTAGAACCGTTCTTGAAGCAGATGAAAGCACTTGATGACCTTATCAAAGGCTTCGAGCACATCGAAATCAAATAGTTTTATCTGATGTTAAGTCACTAGTATTAACTAGAGAATGTTAACTCGTTATTTGATTGTAATAGACAAACGCCCAACTCTTAGAGTTGGGCGTTTTTTAATGGAACATCCGTTTAGTTCACCGAAGCCTCGGCCTATTTGGTCTATGACTAAGCTGTCTGTCTGGCTGTTCACGAACTTGTTTTGCAGTGCGTCAATCTACGATAGGCGATTAAATCCTTGTTAACAGAGCCTCTGATTCCCTAAGAAAGCGCTATAGGTGTGTGAGGTCTGTCCTGTTTGTAGTGAATTACTGATGTTCATCACACTTTATAAGTAAACGATTGCCTGTGATGCAGGGGAAGTTTGAGTGTAATCTCATAATTTTGTTACACTTAACTGTTGATCTATGCGTGACCAATTCGACATAAATATGAAATCGTCGTGTTACATTTAGAATGTTAATTTAAGATTAGTCATGTTGAAGTCTTATTGTTCGAACTCCAGACAAGGAGTCGCAATGGATTATAAAAGCAGTGGATTCCCCTAAAAAGTTCAAAGGTATGACAATGAAGCAACGCCTTATTCTAAAGACAGCACTAAGTGCTGCAATCCTAGCTACTTTAGCTGGATGTGCGTCTCAATCAGCTCATGATTGGAACCAAGACGAAACTTATAAGCTAACTATCCTGCATACGAACGACAACCATGGTCGTTTTTGGCAGAACAAATACGGCGAATACGGCATGTCTGCACGTAAAACGCTTGTTGACCAACTTCGTGCAGAAGTTGAAGCAGAAGGCGGTAGCGTGTTGCTTCTATCTGGCGGTGACATCAACACTGGTGTACCAGAGTCAGACCTTCAGGATGCAGAACCTGATTTTAAAGGTATGAATAAAATTGGTTACGATGCAATGGCATTAGGTAACCACGAGTTCGATAACTCACTAGACGTACTGCAAAAACAGATCGACTGGGCAAACTTCCCAATGCTATCTGCAAACATCTACGACAAAGCGACAGGCGAGCGTAAATTCCAAGCTTACGAGATGTTTGAAAAGCAAGGTATCAAGATTGCTGTTATCGGTCTAACGACTGAAGATACTGCGAAAATTGGTAACCCAGAATTTATTGCTGGTATCGATTTCCGTGACCCTAAAGAAGAAGCGAAGAAACTGATCGCTGAACTTAAAGAAACAGAAAAACCAGATCTAATCTTCGCTGTGACTCATATGGGTCACTACGAAAATGGTCAGCGTGGTGTTAATGCTCCGGGTGATGTAGCACTAGCTCGTTACCTAAATGAAGGCGATCTAGATATGATCGTTGGTGGTCACTCTCAAGAGCCTGTATGTATGGAAGGCCCTAACGTTGCGAAGCAAAACTTCAAGCCGGGTGATGAGTGTAAACCAGACGTTCAAAACGGTACTTACATCGTTCAAGCTCACGAGTGGGGCAAGTACGTAGGCCGTGCTGATTACGAATTCCGTAATGGCGAACTAGAGATGGTGAGCTACGACTTGGTTCCCGTTAACCTTAAGAAGAAAGTTAAGATTGACGGCAAGAAGCAACGCGTTCTTATTCAAGATGAAATCGCACAAGATCCAGAGCTGCTTGAATTCCTACGTCCTTTCCAAGAACAGGGCCAAGCTCAGTTAGAAGTTCAAATCGCTGAGACAAATGGCAAGCTTGAAGGTGACCGTAACGTAGTTCGCTTCCAACAAACTAACCTAGGTCGTTTGATTGCGACTTCTCACATGGAGCGTGCAAAAGCAGACTTCGCTGTGATGAACTCTGGTGGCGTTCGTGACTCAATTGAAGCCGGTGATGTGACGTACAAAGATGTACTGACAGTACAGCCTTTTGCAAACATCCTGACTTACACTGATATGACTGGTAAAGAAGTTCTAGATTACCTAAACGTAGTGGCGACTAAACCTGTTGATTCAGGTGCTTATGCACAGTTTGCAGGTATTTCTATGACTGTCGCTAACGGTGAAGTATCGAATGTCTTCATCGGTGGCAAGCAGCTTCGTTTAGACGAAACATACCGCTTTACGGTACCAAGCTTTAACGCTGCTGGCGGTGACGGTTACCCTAAACTGTCTGATCATCCTGGCTTTGTGAACACAGGTTTTGTTGACGCTGAAGTACTAAAAGAGTACCTAGAAGCAAACAGCCCTGTTGATGTGAACAAGTACGCGCCTTCAGGTCAAATGGTTTACAAGTAATTGAACCTAGTTAATTGAATCACTAGGTGCTAAATTAGATTGACTCTAGCACCATGATAAATTTAACTAAAGCGACGCCTCGGCGTCGCTTTTTGTTTATCTATCGTTTGGATTTGTTATGACCCCTGCAATCAATCTCGCCAAGAAAAAGAAAATCGCTCACAGTGTGCATCAGTATCATCATGATGCGAATAACACGAATTATGGATTAGAGGCTGTCGAAGCGCTTGGTCAAGATCCCAAACGTGTATTCAAAACGCTTTTGTTCAGCTTGAATGGGGTGGCGAAAGATTTGGCGGTTGCCGTTATTCCCGTCGATCAGAAGCTAAATCTAAAGTTTGCAGCAAAAGCAGCGAAAGGTAAAAAAGCAGAGATGGCTGATCCAGATATTGCTCAGAAAACGACAGGTTATGTGGTGGGAGGAATCAGTCCTCTTGGTCAGAAAAAAGCATTGCCTACCTTTGTTCATTCCAGCGCTACCGATTTTGAAACGATATGTGTGAGTGCAGGGAAGAGAGGGTTAGAGATCGAGCTAGACCCGAAAGACTTAGTACTACTTACGCGTGGTCAGTTTGCTGAACTATGCCTGTAGCTTGTGCTTTCCATAACGATACACGTACATGATCATAAATAAAACGCCCGCTAGACTAATCTAGCGGGCGTTTCTTTATCGACAGTCCCGTTTGAAAGGATTCTGACTACTTTTTCAAACCTAAAGTACCACCAACACGTTTCGGTGCAGGCTTGTTCGGTCTGTTTGAATCTTGACTGCGGTTTGTCGGCTTTCCGCTTCTACGTTCGTTATTGTCGCGATCTGTGCGATTGCGATCCGAACGGTTTTTATCTGAATTAGAACGCTCTGAACGAGAGTTTGATTTCCAGTTCTCGGTATTGCCACCGCCACCGCTTTCACCGTTCGATGAGTTACGGCCACGCTTTGAGTTAGGCGCATGACGGAATTCATCCGCATTGTTACCGCGATAAGTGCGAGTACGGTTCTCGTTTTGATTACGGCGCGCTGTTGAAGTTTGGTTCTCTTCACGGCTATCAAAAAGTTTCGCGTCAGTCGCTTTACGAATGCGTTGACCTTTCGCGTTCATTTTTGACGCATCTTCAGTACTTACTGAGCCTTCACACATCGCCAAGATTTCAGTAATCTCTTCGTCGCTCAGGTAGCGCCATTTTCCGTTAGGAATGCCGTCTAATGAGATGTTCATAATACGAACACGGCGAAGCTTAAATACTTCATATCCGAGAGCTTCACACATACGGCGAATCTGACGGTTAAGGCCTTGCGTTAATGTGATGCGAAACGAGAACTTGGTCTCTTTCTCTACCTTACATGGCAAGGTAACAGTATCGAGAATATGAACGCCAGCGCCCATTTGCTTCAAGAACTCAGTCGTAATCGGTTTATCTACACGAACCACGTATTCTTTTTCGTGGTTGTTACCTGCACGTAGGATTTTGTTTACGATATCGCCGTCGTTGGTCAAGAAGATAAGACCATCAGAAGGCTTATCTAGACGACCAATAGGGAATATACGCTTGTGGTGACCTATAAAGTCGACGATGTTGCCTGGAATATCACGCTCAGTAGTACAGGTGATACCTGTTGGTTTATTAAGAGCAATGTAGATCGGCTTTTCTCTTGAACGAACAGGTTTATTGTCGATCTCAACATCATCACCAGGCAAGACTTTAGTACCCATTTCAGGGATCTTACCGTTAATAGTAACTCGGCCAGCATCAATGAGCTTATCGGCTTCGCGGCGTGAGCAAAAACCAGTTTCACTGATGTATTTATTAAGGCGTTTAGCTTGGGATTCTTGTGACATGATATTCTCTTAGCGTTTCACAACGGAAATATAGATAAACAAAAAGCAACCTTTGGATAGTTGCTTTGAGTTGGGATTCGTTAACTGAGGACAATTTTAGCACTTGGTGTGAGTCTAGGCACGAAATATCGCTCTTGATGCAAGGCCGCTATCAGCTTACTTATCTATCTCAACTTATCAACTGCTGCGCTTTTGATGGCGCTCTCTGTTCTCTAGCTTTTTGTCATTACTCTTTCTGAGCATGACATAGACCGCACCTGTACCACCGTGAAATTGCTGAGCAGAATGTACACATTGAACATCGTTAATTTGTGTTAGCCAATTTGCCACGTAGCTTTTCATCATTGCTGGTGGATTCGAACGCTCACCTTTACCGTGGACAATGATAACGGTGCGAACATCCATTCTTAAACACTGACGCAAAAATGAGAGTACTTCGTTACGAGCGTCTTTCAGTGTTTTCCTGTGAAGGTCGAGTTTGGCTTGAATTGGATACTTGCCCAAGCGCAGCTTTTTGTATACGCCTTCTTGTACACCATCTTTCTTATAAGCAATGACATCGTCAGGTTTGATCATTGGAGAGTAGTCTAATGATAAGTAGTCTTTCTCGTCGTCAGACAGCCACATAGCGGCTTCACGCTTAGCAAGGTGAGATTCTGTGACTCGGTGTACTTTCTGGTGTTCGGCGGTGTCATGGTCGATACGTTTAACATCGCCCATCATTTCTTGGAATAGATCTAAGTCGTCATCATGAGACATAGTGTGTATCTCAAGTTGGATAAGGATAGGGTAAGTATACCTAAGTTGAGGCCGGGTTTAAAAATGAAAAAACCGGAGAAGACAATAAGTCGGCTCCGGTGCAAAGCGTTTTTACATCTACCTAAAGAAAATGATACTTAAAAGTAGATGATTTAGGCTGAGCGATTCTAGTGAGGAGATTTTTCAGTCATAACTTTGTAGATGAAGAAGCCTCCATAGAACATCATGAGACCCAGAGCCCCGAATATTACTATCATTGAAGATAGCCCCACCGCATTACCAAATAGGAGTTCTAGCCAAAAGTCCATGTGTATACCTCAAAGTTATATGACACGAGTTAGTGTATTAACTGGTGTTATCAAGTCACTGATCTGGATCAATCCTGTTTCATAAGTTAAATACTTGTTGGTAACTGTGTGTTTTTCGTCACATTGGCATTTCACTTGTACGTCTTTTGTTCGAACGATTCGATATTGTAAAAAAGAGTGAAAAAAGCCCTTGCGGATAAACTCAGAATCCGTATTATACGCTTCATCGACAGGCAATCAGCCAGTTAGATATCTCGGTGAATAGCGCAGCTTGGTAGCGCATCTGGTTTGGGACCAGAGGGTCGGGGGTTCGAATCCCTCTTCACCGACCACATTAAGAAAGCCTGCTCAATGAGCAGGCTTTCGTCGTTTTAGAGCGTAGAAAATAGGATTAGAACCTAAGTGGGGTTCGCCTGATGTTCAAAATAAGATCTTCACTGCCACATTGAAGAAAGCCGTAGCACTCTCGTAATAGAGGGGGCTACGGCTTTTTTGCATTTTGGTATATGCGTCATTCCCTAGAGTGACGAAGGAGCGAGTCGGGAATCTCTTGTTGTTCTAAACATCCCGTATAGAGAAAGGATTGACTCAATAAGCCAGCCGAAAATCTGTTTACTTCACATCACACGTGATGTTCTTGATTGGCGTCTCTGAAGTAACAAAGCAAACATACGCTTCAACAGGGTTATTTCGACCAATTCGAATGTAACCCGCCTGTATTTCATCTTCGTTAAACGTCACCGAGTGAGAGTTACTCGTTTGGCCATCGTAAAAGCTCGCTTCAAATTTTCTATTCATTTGGCTCGCGATACGGTTGCGTGTCGTCGATGTAATGAACGTAATATTGGCGCAGCGCATCGGTGGCTTCTCAGTGATCAGAAACTGGCCGCTTTCTTTATCTAACACACCGCCTTTTGTATCCGGTTGAATGTCTATCGCCTGAAACTGTTCGATGGTACAAGTTTCTTTAGCCGTCACTACCGTAGGCGTGAGGATCGCTAGGGCTAAAGGTAAAGCAAAGAGTACTAGTTTCATGAGAACAACACCGTATATAAAAAGAGCGAAAGATAATAACACCGTTATGGTGCGATTAAGTGTAATGATTCAGTTATTAGGTAATGGTTATATTATGAGAAGGTCGTGGTATCGAATTTAGTTAGTTGTCGTCACTAGTCTCAAATTGACACCGGGTCTGTTGGCTTTGTGATTGTTGAGTGACATTGAAACCTTTCTCTTCTAACAACTGCAATAAGTTACCTTCTCCTATTAGGTGCAAGGCGCCAACCACAATTAAGTAGCTCTCTTTCGAGTCAAGTTTCCAATCATTGGCGGATAGTTTGTTTGCCCAGTCTATATTGCGATCGGTTAAAAATGCTTTCTCTAGTTCAGGTGACATCTCAGATAGCTTCGCAAACTCTTCAAGCTTCGCTACATCACCCGCTTTCCAGCTCTCAATTAGGCAATGAACCACACGATCAGTTTGGTCAAACTCTTCAAGGCTACTGACTAACCACTCCTTACCGTCGTCCTTTTGTTTTGTCATCAGGTCTATTTGGAATTGAAGCGGTTCTAAGCTGACAACTGGAACATCTTGGATAGTCGCTTTGTAAGCTAGCGTCGCATCAACGCCGCCGGCGGAACCATAACCAAGTTTCTTCAACTGCTGCATCTGTATCGATAGAGAGGTTGCCCAAGGCGGTGAGCTAAGTAGCTGCGGAGTTGGCATATCTAGAGAGTTTGAGATGCTCGTTAATAATTGTTTTTGTTGTTTGTTTAATACATCACCCGTGGTCACTGTGGTCGTGGGATACACCACGCCCTCTGTCTTTCTTATATCCGTTTCGATAACTAA
Organism: Vibrio atlanticus; assembly: GCF_024347315.1. Classification (NCBI taxonomy): domain Bacteria; kingdom Pseudomonadati; phylum Pseudomonadota; class Gammaproteobacteria; order Vibrionales; family Vibrionaceae; genus Vibrio; species Vibrio atlanticus. The sequence continues at coordinate 888,127 of NZ_AP025460.1, forward strand.
GCCATCACTGTTTTTTAGCGCGTCGGTGATTGCCGAAGGAAGTGGGTACATACTTTTATCCCCAACGTGCACAGAACCTAAGATAGTAAGCGTCAGATCATCCTTTTTGGCTTGCCAATAAAGAGGTTCGGCCACAGCATGTTTGGCTGAAAATGCGAGAACGAATAAAGTTACGTACCAAAATGTGCGCAAGGAAAGCTCCTATTAAAAGATATGAACTCGTTAAAATTGATTTTGACGGCGTTTTTTAACGGTTTTTTTTGAGAACGATGTCACGTTGTTTGTACGAAAAGTATAACAACACGAACAAACTCTTAAACCTTTCTCCCTACCAACAACACGATTTTATGAAATCCTTTAAAAAGATTGTGATTCAATTCTCAGTTTTTACGTCAAAATAAAAATGACGGAAGTGCCGTAGGTTGTAACTTTATGATTTTAATATAGTTAATTTTATCAGTGTTTTTGAGATTTGAAGCCGATCACTTTATTAACCTGATTTAATTCACGGCAAAAAATAAGCCCATATAGTTTATCTAACTTTCGAAGCGCTCCACTTTGCTTCTGACTCAATTTTAAATTTATGGGTGAATACGATGTTGAAGAGAAACTTACTATCTGTAGCGGTACTGGCTGGTTTGACGGGTTGTGCTGTAACGCAAGCACCTGAGCAACAGGTGGTTAATGCACTGGCTGATAACCTTGATGTGCAATATGAAATTCTAACCAATCACGGTGCGAATGAAGGCATGGCTTGTCAGGACCTAGGTGCTGAGTGGGCGTCATGTAATAAAGTGAACATGACCCTGACCAATGACGGTGAAGCGATTGATTCGAAAGATTGGACTATCTACTTCCATAGTATTCGCCTTATTTTAGATGTTGATAACGAACAATTTAAAATCACTCGTGTAACGGGTGACCTACACAAACTAGAACCTACAGATAAGTTCGATGGTTTTGCCGCTGGTGAAGAAGTGATTCTTCCGTTAACGAGTGAGTACTGGCAACTGTTTGAAACTGACTTTATGCCGGGTGCATTCGTAACTGCGCCAAACGCAGAACCTAAGATGATTGCTTCATTGAATACTGAAGATGTCGCGTCGTTCGTAACAGGTTTGGAAGGAAACAACCTTAAGCGTACACCTGATGACAACAATGTCATGGCGACTGCGGTTACGCGTTTCGAAAAGAATGCGGATCTAGCAACGCAAGACGTTTCAACAACGCTTTTACCAACCCCAATGTCGGTAGAAGCGGGGGAAGGTTCAGTGAGTATTGCTGGTGGTATTGCCCTACCTAAAGAGGCATTCGATGCTGAGCAGTTCGCTGCAATTGAAGAACGTGCAGATGTGGTAAACGTAGATGTGAGTGGCGACCTACCTGTTAGTGTTGCCGTTGTTCCTACTCAGTTTACGGGTGATTTAGCAAAATCTGGCGCTTATGAACTAAGCATCTCGGAAGAGGGGATTGCGATTAAAGCGTTTGATAAAACAGGTGCTTTCTACGCAGTTCAGTCTATTTTTGGCCTAATAGACAGTCAGAACGCTGAATCACTACCACAACTGTCGATCAAAGATGCACCACGCTTTGATTACCGTGGTGTGATGGTGGATGTTGCTCGAAACTTCCACTCAAAAGGTGCCATCCTAGCGACGCTAGATCAAATGGCTGCATACAAGATGAATAAACTTCACCTTCACTTAACTGATGATGAAGGTTGGCGTTTAGAAATCCCAGGTTTACCAGAGCTAACGGATGTAGGGTCTAATCGTTGTTTTGATTTGGAAGAGCAAAGCTGTTTACTGCCTCAGCTAGGTTCAGGTCCAACAACAGACAACTTTGGCTCTGGTTTCTTTAGTAAAGCGGATTACGTCGAGATCTTAAGCTACGCAAAAGCGCGCAGCATCGAAGTAATTCCAGAAATTGATATGCCAGCACACGCTCGTTCTGCTGTGGTATCAATGGAAGCGCGTTACACTCGCCTAATGGCGGAAGGCAAAGAAGTTGAAGCAAGTGAATATCGCTTGATGGATCCACAAGATACTTCAAACGTGACGACTATTCAGTTCTACGATAAGCACAGCTTCATCAACCCATGTATGGAATCATCGACTCGCTTTGTTGATAAAGTGATTACTGAAATTGCAGCAATGCACAATGAAGCGGGTATGCCGCTAACGACTTGGCACTTTGGTGGTGATGAAGCGAAAAACATCAAGCTAGGCGCAGGATTTCAAGATGTTGATGCTCAAGACAAAGTGGCATGGAAAGGTAACATTGAGCTAGACAAGCAAGACAAGCCATTCCAACAGTCTCCACAATGTCAGTCTTTGATTGCTGATGGTTCAGTGAGTGATTTTGGTCACCTGCCTGGCTACTTTGCAAAAGAAGTATCAAAAATTGTTGCAGACAAAGGCATTCCTCACTTCCAAGCTTGGCAAGATGGCTTGAAGTATGTGGAAGAGGGGGAATCTGGCTTCGCTACTGAAACGACTCGCGTTAACTTCTGGGACGTTCTTTACTGGGGCGGCACTTCATCAGTGTACGATTGGTCAGCGAAAGGTTATGACGTGATTGTCTCTAACCCAGATTACGTATACATGGATATGCCATATGAAGTAGATGCCGCAGAGCGTGGTTACTACTGGGCAACGCGTGCAACGGATACTCGTAAGATGTTTGGCTTCGCACCAGAAAACATGCCACAAAACGCGGAAACATCATTGGACCGTGACGGCAATGGCTTTTCTGGTAAAGGCGAGATTGAAGCAAAACCTTTCTACGGTTTGTCGGCGCAACTTTGGTCTGAAACCGTACGTACTGACGAGCAGTATGAATACATGGTATTCCCACGAGTTCTTGCAGCAGCAGAGCGCGCATGGCACAGAGCGGATTGGGAAAACGACTACAAAGTGGGCGTTGAGTACTCTCAAGATACTGACTTAGTAAATAAGCAGTCTTTAAACAACGACTTTAATCGCTTCGCGAATATTGTTGGTCAACGTGAACTGGCTAAGCTTGAGAAAGCGGGTATTGATTACCGACTACCAGTTCCGGGGGCAAAAGTTGTTGATGGCAAGCTAGCGATGAACGTTCAATTCCCTGGCGTAGAGCTTCAATACTCAGCGGATGGTGAAAACTGGTTAACGTATGATGAGCAGCAACGTCCATCGGTTTCTGGCGAAACTTACATCCGCTCTATCTCTGAAAGTGGCGAGAAAGTAAGTCGAGTGACTTCGGTGAAATAATCGATAAGCAACATTAATAGATGAGCTCCCTAGCTATTATCTTACTCAGATAAAAGTGGGAGCTTTTTTTTCGTCCAAACTAAGTTCAGTACATTCCTTAAACTGAAACATATAGAAATAGCCTTTGTTTATAACGTCAACAATGCACATAAGGTGAGCTTCATCGCAAAAGTGACGCACTTCTCATTCTTCTCTTCAAAAAATAAGTCCGCCATAAAAAACTATAAATCAGGTGTGATTGAAACAACTGAATCTAATTTTATGCCGTGAAATAACGTGATCTTGATCCGTTTTGATTATTGGGTTTCTTTTTTTATCTATTTTTATGTTTTTAAGTTGTTGATTTGTTTGAGTTAAATAACTTTCCTTTTTTTGATGGTGAGAGAGATCACTCTGTTTGTCCTTTTATTTTGAAACGTAAATTAAATCGAGCAAGATAGATTTCATGCCAGGGAGGCTACCAATTACTCAAGCGGCGAAGGTGAATGATATACCGAAGATATGTCGCTGAAAAATTTAAACTAAGGCAGTTTACTATGAAAAAAATTATCGCTCTAAGTGCACTTTCTCTTGCTTTCGCTTCTAGTGCTTTCGCTGGTTCTTCTTACGTTACAGGTAATATCCAATTTCACGACGATGGCCGTATCCACGGTTCTGATATGACTTCGACTCTAGAAGCTGGCCACACGTTTGACAACTCTCTAGGCGGTTTAACTGTTTACACTGAGTTTGATGGCATCCAACTTGGCGACCTTGAAGGTTTAACTGCTGCTGAAACTGGTGGCGACGCAACAACTGGTCAAGCAAATGCATTCATCACTGTTGGTGGTGAGCAAGCTTTCAATATCACTGACAACCTATGGGTTGCAGCGGGTTACCAACATGTCTTCTCTGCTGGCGAGAGCATTCAGTTCCGTCCACTGGTTAAAATTGGTTACAACTTCGACAACGGTATCTCTATTAGTAACCGTACTCGTGCACACATCGATGACACTTCTGCAGATGCTGACACTGATTACCGCATGGATAACCGCATTGCTTACTCTGTAAACGAAGACCTAGCGCTTAGCTACAACAACGTATACATGATTGATGCTGAAGCTATGGATCACGAGCTTCGTGCAACATGGACTCGTCAAGGTGTTCAACCTTACTTCGAATTCCGTAGCCAAGCTAACGGAGTTGATTTCGCGAACGGCGCGTCTAAAACAAACAACGCATTCGTATTCGGTGCATCTTACGGCTTCTAAGCTGATTCACTTGGCTGCTTAATCGATTAGATTATTAGCCAAGTGAGTTTCTTCGCTAATTAGCTTTTTTGTTAAATAGAGTGTTTGCTAACTAGCGACGAAAACATAGCGGTACTAACAGCCCGGTTGGTGCCGCGATAAGATTTGCTTTACTGTCCAAAAGCAAAGAGCCTAGCAAGTAAACCACAGTCTTGGGTTTTCTTAATGCTAGGCTCTATTTTTATGAGTGATTTTTATTGCTTGGCGTCGGTCTTTTACGTTCTATTTTCCGCTGTAATGACGGTATTCAAATACCTGACCTTCCTTGTTAAACGCATACACAGAATATTCGTCTTTCTTATCGCCATATTCCATGCCTGGAGAGCCCATTGGCATGCCTGGTACCGCCAAGCCAATCGCATTGCGTGGTGGGTTTGCTAGAAAGGCTTTCACGTCCTCTGCTGGAATGTGTCCTTCGAATACGTACCCGTCGATCTCTGCTGTATGGCAAGAGGCTAGCTTTTGCGTTATTCCTAATTTCTGCTTGATCGGGTTCATGTCATCGTGGAGTTTCTCTGTCACATTGAATCCGGCGTCTTGCATATGCTCTGTCCATTCTGAGCAGCAGCCGCAGTATGGGGATTTATGATTTAAAACATCAGTAGCGAGAGCTTGCCCTGAAATTGCAGCGAGTGCTGTAAGAGTCATAATTTTACGAATCATGGTGAACCTCATGAATATGGTTTTTGTTGATATTGGAATGAGTGGGCTTGAACAGTCTTAGCCTGTTGGCATTGCTTACAACCGTAATCGAAGACATCGCCATCGCAGCGCCTGCAACCACCGGGCTAAGCAGAAACCCGAAAAATGGGTAGAGCACACCTGCCGCAATAGGGATGCCTAGCGAGTTATAGATGAAGGCGCCAAATAAATTTTGTTTCATGTTTCTCACGGTCGCTTGGGATAGCTCGATCGCATTGCTCACCGAGAGTGGCGACGAGTTGAGCAGCGTCATTTGCGCACTTTCGATCGCGACGTCACTGCCACTGCCCATTGCTATTCCTATATCCGCTTGAGCCAGAGCTGGCGCGTCGTTAATGCCGTCTCCGACCATGGCAACACTCTTATATTGCTGTTGTAGCTGAACAATCTGTTGCGCTTTCTGCTCTGGCAGTACTTCTGAAATCACTTCATCGATACAGACGCTTTTACCTATCGCTTGAGCCACAGAGTCGTTGTCGCCCGTTAATAGCACAGTGTGAATTCCGGCGGATTTTAGTTGAGCTATCGCCTGTTTGCTATCTATTTTTAACGCGTCTGAAATACCGAAGATGCCTTCCAGTTTTTGGTCGATTACAACGAAGATGGGTGTCCATGCTTGTGTACGACAAAGCTCGATAAAGTCTGCGCCAATGTCTGTATTGATGCCGAGTTGGGTGAGGTACTTAAGTGAGCCTACTTGAACGTTTTTGCCGTTAATTATTGCCTGTACTCCAAGCCCTCGTTGGTTTTCGAATTCGCTGTGGGGTAGTGCTGAAACTTGTAAGCTCTCAGCATATTGGCAAACGGCTTTCGCTAGCGGGTGTTCTGACCCTACCTCTACCGAATAGGCATAAGCCAACAGTTCTTGTTCTGATAAGTCGTCATAAAAGGCTTGCTGAACGGTTGGCTTACCTTGAGTTAGGGTGCCGGTTTTATCAAACACAACAGCATCGATCTTGCTGGCAGACTGCAATACATCCGCATCTTTAATAAGAACGCCAAACTCAGCCGCTTTACCTACGCCGACAGTAATTGAGAGTGGTGTGGCTAGGCCTAATGCACATGGACAAGCGATGATCAGCACTGTGGTTGATACCACGAGCATGTAACTGGCACTCGGTTGTGGGCCAACAAAAAACCAAACTAAGGCAGCAGTTGCTGCGATCGCGACCACAACAGGGACGAAAACGGCAGAGATAGAGTCTGCAAGCTTGGCGATTGCTGGTTTACTGCTTTGTGCTTGGCGTACCATTTGAATGATTCGAGCCAGCATGGTGCTTGAGCCAATCCCTGTCGCCTCAATAATTAAGCTACCATCGCCATTAATGGTACCAGCAGAAACGCCATCATTAATTGATTTAACGTTGGGAAGTGGTTCACCGGTCAACATCGATTCATTGATATAAGATTCGCCAGATACCACGACACCATCGACAGGGACTTTTTCTCCTGGCTTCACTCGAACTTGCATGCCGACCTGAATCGCTTCTATGGCGATGGTTTGTTCTTTGCCATCGACGATAACCACCGCTTTTTGAGGCTGTAAATTAATCAGTGCTTGCAAAGATTTGGTGGTGCGTGCCTTGGCTTTGGCTTCGATGTAGTGACCCAAAGAGATAAGGCCGACAATCATTGCGCTCGCTTCAAAATAGACATGGCGTGATGGTTCTGGGAACCATGATGGAATCAGCACAACCAGCATTGAATAGAACCATGCCGCGCCTGTACCTAGAGCGACCAAGGTATCCATGGTTGCACGCTTGTGCATCAGTGATTGCCAAGCGTTAGTAAAGAAGCTGCGTCCTGAGGTCGCAAGCAGTACCAAACAGACAACACCTATTAAGCCCCAAGCCAATTGGTCGTTAAATGTAGCAATAGTCATGCTGCCACCAAACAGACCCCACGCCATCAGCGGAGCACCGATAAGTAGCGCGCTTACTGAATTCTTTAGGAAAGCTTTTTGGGTACGAAGTTGTTGCTCTTGCTGTTTTTGTTGTTGAGTTGCCGCGTCATCAACGAACTCGGCACCGTAACCTGCGTTTTTTACCGATTCTATTAGCGCGCTCTCGATGACGTCACGTGTTTCAGATGTGAAGACCAAGGCTGTCTGTTCAGCGAGGTTGATCTGAGCTTGGTCGACGAACTCATTCTTTTTCAGTGCTTTCTCTACCGAAGAAACACAACTCGCACACGTCATTCCCTCAAGAACAAGGTGATAGGTATATTGGCTAGCAGCAGGTTTAGCTTGTTTCGGTTCCACGGGCACTGTTTTTTTATCGTCTTCTGAATCTGAATTAGATAAAGGCTCATTAATTTCAGAGTAAGGAGTCGCGTGATAACCCACACTTTCGATTAGCTCAATAAGCTCGGATTCTGAAAGCAGAGTAACCAACGACAATTCATGTTTGCTGACTTCTAGGTCTGAGATTAGCTCGGTCTGCTCAAGCGCTTGAGTCAATTTACTCACGCACTTACCACAGCTGAGCCCTGATAATGAAAGATGCAGCGAGTTACCCATGGAATAACCAAGGGTCGCTAACTGTTGGTTGAGTTGAACGTAACTAAAAGGAGTAGAAATATCGATGTAGGTCGGCGATATGTCGTTGATCTTCGTATTATCGAGATCGTCAAACAATGTGCGGACCTTCTCAGCACACCCCATGCAATTTAGGCCGTTGAGCACAGCTGTGTAATGGTTCATATCGATACTCCAATTTTCATCTAGCCCTAACATAAACCTTCCCGTAAGGGTAAGGTCAAACATAAATTCAAGAATTTGATATTTGCTGGAATATTGAGTGATGGAATAGATGAGGTTTATCGTGCGCGTGGCGAGAATTTGCCTTTTTAGAGTATTTGGTATGTGCTTAAGCTATTGGTTTTCTCCTTCTTCGATGGCTTTCGTATAAGATCAGCACATTAATCATTCACTACTGATTGTAGATTTAAGCGGTGGTGATAAAATAGCGCCCAAAATTTAGTGATATTTTTCTGTTGCAGGCTTTGTAATGGCAATCACTAAAAGAATCACCTACATAATCAAGGTATTTAAATGACGGTTAAAACTCGTTTTGCTCCTAGCCCAACTGGCTATCTTCACGTTGGTGGTGCACGTACTGCACTTTACTCTTGGCTATTCGCTAAGAACCAAGGTGGTGAATTCGTTCTACGTATCGAAGACACGGACCTTGAGCGTAACTCTCAAGAAGCGGTTGATGCAATTCTAGAAGGCATGCAATGGATGGGTATGGAATGGGATGAAGGTCCTTACTACCAATCTAAGCGTTTTGACCGTTACAACGAAATGGTTGATAAGCTACTTGCTGAAGACAAAGCTTTCAAATGCTATGCGTCTAAAGAGCTGCTTGACGAAATTCGTGCAGAGCAAGAAGAAAACAAAGAAATGGCTCGTTACGATGCGAACCACCCTAAAATTGTTGCAGCAAACGAAGCAGCAAAAGAAGGTGATGCATGCGTTATCCGTTTCCGTAACCCTAAAGAAGGCAGTGTAGTCTTTGATGACCAAATCCGTGGTCGCATCGAAATCTCTAACAGCCAACTTGATGACCTAATCATTCGTCGTACAGACGGTGCACCAACATACAACTTCGTTGTTGTAGTGGATGACTGGGACATGGGTATTACACACGTTGTACGTGGTGAAGACCACATCAACAACACACCTCGACAAATCAACATCTATGAAGCACTAGGCGCGCCAGTTCCAACTTTCGCTCACTGTGCAATGATTCTTGGTGATGACGGTGCGAAACTTTCTAAGCGTCACGGTGCTGTTTCTGTAATGCAATACCGCGACGAAGGTTACCTACCAAATGCACTAAACAACTACCTAGTTCGTTTAGGTTGGTCTCACGGTGACCAAGAGATCTTCTCTCAAGAAGAGATGATTGAATACTTCAGCCTGAACGCTATCAGCAAGTCTGCTTCTGCATTCAATACTGATAAGCTACTTTGGTTGAACAACCACTACATCAAGACTTCTGAGCCTGAGTACGTTGCTAAATACCTGCAATGGCACCTAGACGCACAAAAGATCGATACAACAAATGGCCCGGCTATCACTGAAGTGATCAAGCTAGTTGGCGAGCGTTGTAATACGCTTATCGAACTTGCTGAACAGTCTCGTTACTTCTACGAAGATTTCTCTGAGTTTGAAGTTGGCGCAGCGAAGAAGCACCTACGTGGTGTTGCTAAAGGCCCACTAGAGCTTGCTCTTGCTAAGGTTGAAGCGCTTGAAGATTTCACTACTGCAAACATCAAAGATGGTGTGATTGCAGCAGTATGTGAAGAGCTAGAGGTCGGCATGGGTAAAATCGGTATGCCACTTCGCGTAGCAGTAACAGGTGGCGGCCAGTCTCCTTCTGTTGATGCAGTGATGGAGCTTGTTGGTAAAGAGCGCGTAATCGCTCGCATCAAGATGGCTCTTGAGTTCATCGCTGAGCGTGAAGCTAACGCTTAATTGAGTATTAGCTAGATTGAAAAAAGGGTCAGTAACTTGGTTACTGACCCTTTTTATTTGTCTTGAGTTTTATCTAGCTAAGCTCAGATTTTTTTGAATATGATGGAGGTGTTGATTCCGCCAAAGGCAAAGTTATTACTCATTACATACTCAACATTCAATTCGCGACCAGAACCTGTAATGTAATCGAGTTTGCCGCAGCGTTCGTCGATGTTTTCAAGGTTCAATGTTGGGCTGAACCAACCGGAATGCATCATTTCTAGGCTCAACCAAGCCTCAATGGCACCACACGCTCCAAGCGTATGACCAAAGTAGCTTTTTAATGAGCTGATTGGCACTTCACCAAAAATGTTCGCGGTCGCATTACTTTCTGCAATATCGCCTTTATCTGTTGCCGTTCCGTGCGCCGAAACGTAACCAATTTTTTCAGCAGGAAGCTGTGCATCTTTCAGCGCTTTCTCCATACAGATTTGCATGGTTTCCATTTGAGGTTGGGTCACATGGGCGGCATCGCAGTTGCTGGCAAAACCGATGATTTCCGCGTAGATCTTTGCACCGCGAGCAACCGCATGTTCATACTCTTCAAGAACAAGCGTACCAGCACCTTCACCGATAACTAGGCCATCGCGCTCACTGTCGTAAGGGCTAGGGGATTTTTCTGGCGTGTCGTTTTTTAAACTGGTAGCAAAAAGGGTATCAAAAACGGCAGATTCGGTTGGGCATAGTTCTTCACCACCTCCGGCCACCATCACAGTTTGGTAGCCGTGTTTGATCGCTTCATAGGCGTAACCAATGGCTTGGCTACCTGAAGTACAGGCACTGCTGGTGGGAATCACGCGTCCACGTAAGCCGAAGAACAATCCTACGTTTACCGCAGCGGTGTGTGGCATCATTTGAACGTAAGTGGTTGCTGTGATCGCTCGTGTCGATTTCTCGTTAAGCATCACGCCAAATGCACCAACAGCGTCAGTACTACCGGTTGAAGAACCATAGGCAATGCCTGTTTCGCCATTAGTCAAAACGTCGTGGCCAATCAGTCCTGCTTGCTCTAGTGCATTTTCGGTCGCCACTGTTGCTAGGCGAGACACGCGGCCCATGCCACGAACCTGTTTGCGCTTATAGTGCTTAGGTAGTTGGAAGTCATCAATAGGTGCGGCAAGCTTTGTGTTGAGGCCATCGTACTGCTCAAAGCTAGGCATGTACTGGGTCGCATTTTCACATGCTTTTAGTTTTGGCTCGATGTGCTGCCAATCGTTGCCAAAAGCGGTAACGCCTGACATGCCAGTTACAACAACGCGGCGGGTCATACTAAGCCTCCATTAACTGAAATCACTTGGCGAGTTACGTAGCCGGCAATATCCGACATTAGGTAGCTGACTAGGCCTGCTACTTCTTCTGGTTCACCCATGCGGCGTAATGGAACTTGAGGCAGCGCATGCTCTTTTACATGCTCATCAACCATCCCGGTATCGATTAGACCAGGAGCGACACAGTTTACCGTTATCTTGCGTTTTGCGAGCTCTAGAGCCAGAGACTTAGTTGCGCCAATCACACCTGCTTTTGCTGCGGCATAGTTGGTTTGACCGCGGTTACCCATGATGCCGGATACAGAAGCCAGAGTAACGATTCGACCGCCTTTGCGTTTTTGAACCATTGGCATCACGCACGGGTGAAGTACGTTGTAGAAGCTGTCGAGGTTGGTATGGATAACACCATCCCACTCTTCTTCAGTCATAGCTGGGAATGCCGTGTCACGAGTAATACCGGCATTATTCACCACACCATAGTAAGCGCCGTGTTCGGCAATATCTGACTCAAGCGTTTCGCGACATTCGCTGCGATTGCTGATATCAAATTGGATCAGACGTCCTGCAGCACCGAGCTCAGTGATCGACTTTAATGTGTCTTCAGCACCTTGCTTGTCACCCATGTAATGAACGGCGATTTCAAAACCGTCTTTCGCGAGTTGAATAGCGATCGCTTTACCAATGCCTTTACTGGCACCAGTGACTAAAACCTGACGGCTCATGATGGGCTCCTAGTTTTCATTTCTTGTAATTTTTGTTCGGTCGGCACGTAGACGTTGAGTTGGCATTGAGCCACTAACTCGCCTTGGTCTTCGACTCGGGCGGTAAACACGGCCATGCCACTGTCTTCCATGAGTTGTTCAGCATAGATATCAAGGGTTTGACCTTGAGTAAATTCATCACACAGTGACTTGTAGCGACGAGAACCGAGTAAGAAGCCGATTGGAGGAGTAGTGCCGTTTTTCAGCGCATGGTATCCAGACCAAGCTGCAACAGACTGCGCCATAAACTCGATGCCAACATAAGCTGGGACCGTTTGAGATTCGGCGTCAAAGAATAGGTTGTGCGCGCCAATATCGACCTGGCAGTGAATCGACAATGCCTCAACGTTGATAGCTCGATCGATTAATATCATCGGATCATCGTGTGGGAGAAGTTGGTCTACAGAAGGGATATCAGTCATTTATTACACCAAAAATCAGGCTAATGTTGTTGCCACCAAAAGCGAACGAGTTGCTTAAGATGTTCTTTACTTTAAGTTTCTGGGAACAGTTTACCAAATCAATCTCAATATCTTCAGCTTTATACTGACATTTTTGTAAGGGGAGTGGTAAGTCATATTTTAGAATATGCCACGCAATTGCAGCCTCTATCGCACTTGCCGCTCCAAGAGTATGTCCTGTTAGAGGTTTGGTTGAACTGACGGGAACCTTGTTTGCAAAAATACGATGGATGGCTTTGCTTTCCATTGAGTCATTGAGTGGGGTTGCGGTGCCATGGGCATTAATATAACCGATGTCTTCTGCTCGTAACTGTGCAGAATCTAACGCTTTTATCATCGCTTGCTCAGCGCCGTTCCCTTCTGGGTGGGGCGCGGAAATATGGTGAGCGTCGGAGCTGTCGCCATAGCCTAATAGGGCTATATTCGAAGTGCTTTGAGTTGTATTGGTAGCGGTTGGTTTTGTCTTGCTAAGCAACATAAATGCCGCTGCTTCTCCGATGTTGATGCCATCACGAGAGGCGCTAAAGGGCTTACAATGTGTGGTTGATAGCGCTTCAAGACCATGAAAGCCATTGAGCGTCAGCTTACATAGTGTATCGACACCTCCAACCAACACAGCATCAGCCATTCCTGAATCTAACAAACGTTGGGCAGTAATAAATACACGGCCACTTGATGAGCAAGCGGTCGATATCGCATAGCTTGGCCCGGTTAATGCACAATGTTGGCTAACAAACTCAGAGGTGTTGCCAAGCTCTTGCTTTGAATAGTGGTAATCTTCGGGGAAAGAACCATGGTCAAGTTTGTGTTTAAAAGCCACTTCACCATCAGAAATTCCTGAAGTGCTGGTGCCGATGACCACTGCAATTCTATCCGCACCAAACTGTGATTTTGCTTGTGCGATAGAGTCTTTGATTTGATTAAGAGCTGATAACGCCAGTTGATTGTTACGAGTGGCGTATTGAGCCTGACTTGATGGGATTTCCGGTAAATCACCAGCGACTTTACCAACGACCGTCGGCTGACCATCGTTGAGCATATCGCTCACTTCAACCATATTGGAGTCGGACTCATTGCTGAGGCAGCCATGAATGTCAGCAACGCTTGAGCCTAGCGCTGAGTGGAAACCACAGTCTTGGATATAAATAGGCATGATGTTTAGCTCTTACTTGGGTTATCGACAATCGTTGAGTTCAACGTTTGTATCGTGATGGTGTAGCCTTGAATCAAATGCTTGAAAACAATGTTGCCTGCGGTTTTGTGTGTTCCGGGCTCTGCTTGGTAATCAATTTTAATGATTGGCTGTTGGTTTTCATCAAATACGGTGCGGCTGTTTTCGGTATCGACCAAATACCAACCGATGTCTTGTAAAGGTTGAGCCCATGCTTCAACTGGCCATAGAGTTAGCATCAAATTAAATAGTACTTGCTCGGGTAGCGGCAGGGTAGCGCCAAGACCAGATAGAACTTGAGTATCAATCGTTTGGTTTTGGTATTGCAGCGATAGAATGCGAGTACCCCAAGAGGAGAAACCCGCCAACACGACTTTGTCTGATGTGACTTCGACTTGAACAGGAAGTTGCTGCGTATCATCTTGCCATGTTGCGCTAATCAGCTGGCTTGCTGTAAATGAGTATCCCAGTTCAGCAGGCAGCGGCAAGGCTAGCTCGGTGTCTTTATCGATTGCGACACTTGCGCCTGTAGGCTGTTGAGATACCATCGAACAAGCGCTGAGTAATAAGCCTAATCCAACGGCGAGCGCTATCTTGATTATTTTGTTCATCTAAAAGCCTCTCGAGAGTTTGATTTTTCCGCTGCTTGTTGGTTGTTGATTGCAAGTGGCGAAAGCAGCCACGCTACAAAAATACCAGTTAGCACGGTAATACCGAAGCTATGAATAGCGTGAGTCTGGCTCAACGACAGCAAGCCGAATGAAAGCAATGTTGTAAGGCCAGATAAGGTGATCGCTAATAAGGTGCTCAGTGACTTCTTCTGTTCAGCAAAGAACAGGGTGTAGTCGATACCAATCCCTAAAATCAGAATCAAGCCTAGCAGATTAAACAGGTTTAACGTTGAGCCTAAAATGCCCGTTATCGCTAAACCAGCGACTCCGGCAATTAATGAAGGCAACAGCATTAACAGGCTTTGCTTCACACCGTAACGCCAACCTAACACCATCCCAATAGCGGCCAAAGCTATCAATAATAGCTCGGTGATCTTGACTCTGTATTCCGCAAAGAGAGCAGAGATTTCATCGGCTTTATTAAGGTACTTAACACCTTGTTGCTGAGCAAAGCTTGAATCGAGCCATTGAGAGAACTGTTCTGAATTTGTGACGTCTTTGATCAAAATGACCGACGCCGCTTGTCCATCGATCGGCTTCAACCAAAGTGGTCGAACAGGTTCTGACACAGGTGATTCTAAAAATCCAGATACCGTGATTGCCTCGAACTTAGGTAGCTCTGGAAAGCTAGGCCAACCAAGAGTGTTTTGTAAGATATGGCTTTGCTGGCTATAGAGTTGTTCAACCAATTGATAGTTATCATGCTGTTGTTGTTTGCTTAACAACTGTTGATTGATGCTGCGATATCCGGAGATACCCTGGCTATCGACTAGAGAATCTAAGCTTGTGGTGATTTCTGCCAGTTTTTTAAGTAGCTTTTGGTCGCTGTTGGCAGTCACCAAAAGCATATTTTGACCGCTGCCTAATCCTGATATCTCAGTAATGGCTTGTTCTTGCTGTTTGAGTTGATCAGGCATCGCTTGAAGTTGACGAATATCGTCGTCGTAGCGAATTTGGCTGAGTGATATCAAACTAACGACAGTCACTATTAATGGTAAGCCAATTCTAAATTTTTGGTTGCTCCAGAGGCTTAACCAAGTATGCCAAAGCTTCGATAAGGGAAGAGGTCGTCCTTGGCTTGGTGTTGCCGCTAAAACCGGATACCAACACACCACACTGGCGTAAGCTGCGATCAGTCCAATCGACGAAAAAAGAGCAAGTTGCTGTAACCCCGGGAAAGGTGCCACTAACAGACCTAGGTAGCCAATCAAGCTGGTGATCAGACCCAAGGTGATCGCAACGATAATATGTTTCAAGCCTTTGTCGCTTTGCCATTGATTACCAGCCGCCAAGCGATCAGTCAGGTAGTGAAAGGAGTAGTCGATGGATACGCCAATCAAGCTAGCGCCAAACACCAAGCTAAACAGGTGAACTTTACCGAAGATAGCGACGGTGCTTGCCAGAGCGACCAATAATCCGGTACTGATTGAAAGCAAAGACAAGGCAAGTGGGAGGGCGCTACGAAATGTTAGCCACACCAATAAAATTACACCGGCCAATGAGCCCAAACCAATGGTACTGATTTCTGATTTCGCGCTTTCGGTACCGTAATTGGCGTAGAACACCACACCGGTATGCTGCACTTTGACACCAAACTGCTTTTCGATCTCGCGCTCAATTGAATCAAGATCGGGAAGTTGCTCTTGAATCGCTAAACTATAAGGCGAACCTGCCAGAGTCGCCGTCACCAAAATATGAGTTTGCTCATTAGATTGAGCGGTGAGGTAGCCTTCTTTCACAACAAAGTTACTTGATTGAACGCCAACAGCACTGATGTAGTCGCGAAATAGCAGAAATGGGTCGAGAGATAGCTCTGCTGCAGTGACGCCTGAAAACGGATTGTACAGAGACTGAATGACATATTGAGCTCGCGAATCCGGCGAGTGTGTCAGCGTCTCTTTTTGTTGTTGGGTCAGCAGTTGAGCTCGGTGACGAAAATAGAAGTCGCTCCACTGGCTTTGAGTACTGGCGTTGATTTTTCCTTGAACTTGCTTAAACAGAGTTGGCTGGCTTGAGAAAGCTCTTTGGTTAAGTTTTTTTTCAAAAGCGTCAGTCGCTGTCATGGCTTGTTCGACGTCGGAGGCACTTATGATAAAGACCACTTGCTCGCTCATCGAGCTGGATATCTGCTGAAAGGCTTGCTCTACTATGGGGTCTTGCTGGTTTTCTGGCAGCAATTTCATGATGTTGCTTTCAATGGGTACTGACGAAGAAAAAGCGAATTGTTTGATCAACAATCCGCTAAATAGCACTACGACAACAAGCCAAGCAAGGGCTAGACTAGAATTGGAATTGTTGCGCTTCAGCATCTGATAATACTTCCGGTAGATGGCTTAACTGGCTAAATTCGATCACTGTGCTGTCTCCACGAACTTCTCTAAGTTCGATACGTTCAATGTCATCTTGTCCTTGCAGCGTGATGGCTTCAAACACCGCGTTCATTGGTGCATTCTTTGGCTTTAGAGTGAGTGTCCATCGTGTGTCTTCTGAACTTGAGTTTGCACTTTCATCAGAATTTTTCGCAGTTGCTGGTTCAAATGAAAGTGAGAATTGCTCTTGAAGCTTTTGCGTATCCCCATGAAACACTGACAAGAAGATATGGCTGAAATAAAACGCCATCGGGTTTTCTTTGTCGGTGATGATTTTAGCGGGTTGATCTGCAAACCTTTGGCTCAGTTTGTTATCGGTTAGCACTAAGCTCACAGGGAAGGGGGTCGCTTGTGTCCAAAGTAAACCATTCGACTTGTCTAACAGGAAAGTACCTTGTGATGTTAGAGGTTGGGCGAACATTTCCATGTTGCGTGTTTGAGTGAACTGACCACGAACGATACTATTTTCGCTTAACACGGTTTGTAGTTCTGTAATAGAACCGACAGCATTTGTGTTCTCGCTAGCGCCAGCAAAGTGACTAGCCATCATTGAAGCAAGCCCTAGCAGTGCGATACTGATTTGCTTACGGCCGTGTTTAAACAGACTCATGTTTCACCTGCTGCTGTGTGTTAGATACTTGAGATGGGTCTGATTGTTGGTCGTTTGGTTGCTGCTCAGCTGATTGGGGTAAGCAGCCAAATTGATGCCAGCGTTCGACTTTATCGGTAAACACCTTCGGCGAAGCAAAACACATCTCTTGCTCTTCAATGGTTACTGCAACCTGCATGGTGTGAGCGCGTGTCATGCGAGCACCGGTGTTGGCATCGTGAATTTCGTAGTCAACACGCAAGCGGTTTTCCCATTCAGTTAACTTAGCGGATACCGTGATCTGATGATTAAACGGTATTGCTTTGATGTACTTTACGCGCGTGTCGATGATCGGCCACATGTAGCCCGAATCCTTCATCTCATGGTAGTTGTACTCAATCTTATCCATCATGATGCGCCTAACTTCTTCAAAAAATCGGAAGTAGTTGCCATGGTAGATCACGCCCATTGGGTCGGCATCTTGGAATGAGGTTACTAAAGTAACCTCTGATTTTAATGGATGAAGGATTTCAGACATAAATCGCTCTCAACAATATTGCGTAAAGGGTTAGCTACTCTAGGAGTAAAGTGACCAGTGTTGACTTTGAATACGAGCAATGAAGTGGCGTAGATCGCCTTCAAGTGGTCGATCTTCTACGATAAATTCAAACTCTTTAAGCACTTCGTCGCGAATGTGCTTTAGGTTTTCACTCATGTGGTGCTCATCAAGCTCATTATGGCGTTTACGAAGCTCAAGCGCTTGTGTCCCCGCCAGAAGTGATGCTGCCGCTACTTGTTCAGTCAGTTCAAGAACGCGTAAGCAGTCACGAGCCGCAATGGTGCCCATGCTGACTTTGTCTTGGTTGTGACACTCGGTTGAACGAGAGAACACGCTTGCTGGCATGGTGTGTTTCAATGCTTCTGCTGTCCAAGCTGAAACGCCAATCTGTACCGCTTTGAAACCGTGGTTGATTGGTTTACGTTCGCCTTCAGCACCCGTTAGGTTAAATGGTAAGCCGTTGTTGAACTTGTAATCCATCAACTGCGCCATTTGGCGATCAAGTAGATCTGCAAGGTTGGCTACTGCTGTTTTTAGCGTATCCATTGCCATTGCGATGTGGCCACCGTAGAAGTGTCCACCGTGCAGTACGCGCTCATTGTCGCCATCGATAATTGGGTTATCGTTAGCACTGTTGAGCTCGTTCTCAATCATTTGGCGTAGCCAAGGCAGAGAGTCTTGAACCACACCAATCACATGTGGAGCACAACGCAGTGAGTAACGATCTTGTAGGCGATCACTGTTGCGTGGCGGACGATCCGCTTGTAAGTCATCACGTAGCCATGCAGCAACTTGCTGTTGACCCGGATGAGGCTTAACTGCAAACAGCGCTTCATCGAAATGGAAATCGTTGCCTTGCATACCTACAGACACCATTGCGGTGATCTTAGTCGATAGCTGAGCTAGGTATTCTGCACGTTTGTAGGCGATACAAGCCAAAGCCGTCATTACTGACGTGCCATTCATCAATGCCAAGCCTTCTTTTGGCTTAAGCTTGATAGGGTTAATCCCTAGCTCTTTGTAAACGTCACTAGTAGGGCGAACTTCACCTTTGTAGATGACATCGCGCTCACCAATCAGTGCAGCTGCCAGATAAGACAGCGGCGTTAAATCACCACTGGCACCAACCGATCCTTCTTGAGGAATGCGCGGCGAGATATCTTGGTTGATCAGAGTGACGATCTGGTTGAGCAAATCGTGAGTCACACCAGAGACACCTTGTGACAATGAACAAAGACGTGTCGCTAATACTGCACGAGATTGTTCGTGAGACAGTATTTCGCCTAAACCACAGCCATGAAAGCGCGTTAGATGCAGTGGTAATTCATCAACAAGGTTTGGCGGAATCGCAACGGTACATGAGTCACCGTAGCCCGTTGTCACACCATAGATCACGCCTTCTTCTTTCAATAGGCGTTCTAAAAAAGCGACACCGCGGTCGATCTTTGATGTGAACTCATTACTTGAGTTCATCGAGGCTTTTGCGCCTTGTGAAATAGCGACAACATCCTCAATCGTGAGGCGTTCGGCACCAAAGGTGATGCTATTTGGATTTTTTTTCGTCATGGTGCTTGCTCAATGTCCAAAAGTTAAAAAAGTTGTACCACTGAAGCGGTGCTTTCAGTGTGTAGTGCTGAAGTCGGTCTGCGTATTTCTGCACGACTTGCTGTAAAGATTGTTCGCGAGTCTTCCTAGGTAGCTCTATCTTGTCGCTGAAATGCTCAAAATAGACATTAAAATGCGGTTTGGTTTGAGAGTCATCTCGTAGGCCAAACAGTAAGAATACTGGCGCTTTGAGAACAGAGGCTAACATAAATGGCCCTTGAGGGAAGGGAGCTTCTTTACCCAAGAACTCTGCCCATACTGAGCGACTCTCTTTGCTGGTGGAGGTTCTATCGCCAACGATCACAATCCATTCACCTTGCTCCAATTTTTGTTGCAACAAGATGGCGGTATCAGGGCCCATCGATGTCACCTGAATCAGGTTTAAATCAGACTGTGGGTTTACCGCTTTCATCACCGAATTAAAGCGTTCGGCGTGCTCTGTGAAGACCAGCGCATTGATTTTGATGTGTGAGTGTCGACGTCCCAAAGCGCGGCACAATTCGATATTACCAAGGTGAGAACCTAGGATTAGCACACCTTGCTGGTTTTCCACCATACTTTCGAATTGCTCTTGACCATGAATAGTCAGGTTATCGACTGAAAAATCACCTTTCCATGCGGCTAATTTGTCTAGCATGGTGTGGCCAAACGAAAGCAGGTGGTTATAACTGGTTAATTCAGCGGGTAACTCAATATTCTGTTGCTCTGCGTATGTCTTAAGCTGGAATAGGTATTGCTCTGAAGCGTTTCGCGCGCGCTTGCCTGTCAAATGGTAGTAACGCATCACACCGCGCAAAATTAGGTTGAATACACCTCGGCCTAATAGTGAGTACACAGCTAACAACAGTTTGATACCGAGAACTGTGCCGCGCTCTTGAGTTCTGGACCAATGAGGCTGTTCAGTGCTATTTGGTATCTGCTGCGCCTGATTGCTTTCTGAAAATTGTGTCGAACTTGTTAGGTGATCTTCAGAATCTGATTTGAAGTGACGAGCAATCAGCTTAGGGGCTCTTGGCAGCATGCCGAAGAACAGTCGAGTATGCATCCAACTGATTTTTACGTTGTCCCACAGCGCATCGAAATGAGAGACACCATTTTCAGGGTAGATGACTCGCGTCTCAATGAAGTCAATGTCGCAACCTTCCCAGTATAAGCGAACCAGAATCTCGATATCGAAATCCATTCTCGAACCGACATCGTATTTATTCAGTACAGTTTGTGTCTTATCGATTGGATACGCTCTAAAGCCACACATACTGTCTTTAATCGAGAGAGATAGAGTTTCTATCCACACCCAAATATGTGTCGCGTAGCGCCCGTAGAGCCTTGCCTTCGGTACGCTATCGTCATAGACAGGCTGACCTGAGATCAGGCGCTGGGGCTTAGCTTGTGACGCTTCGATTAATGCGGGTAGGGCGTCTAGGTCATGTTGACCGTCAGCATCAATCTGAATGGCATGACTAAAGCCGAGCTCCTGTGCTCGCTTGATGCCAGCCTTTACGGCACCGCCTTTGCCTTGGTTCTGCTCAAGCGTCACCAAGGTTACGTTTGAATTCTCTACTAAGGGAGCCAGAAACTGTTTCGTGGTGAGTTCACTGCCATCGTCAACGATGATGATCGGCAACTCAAAATGATGGAGTGACGACACCACTACAGGCATGGTTTCGCCGTGGTTAAAGCACGGGATTAGGAAGCAAGCTTTGTAGTTGCTTTCTTTTGTTACGTGTTGAGAAGCAGCCTCAGCAGGAGCGCTATTCACTTTTCTCTCCCAGCTTCATTTTTCCTGAAGAGTGGGTCTGTTCACCGTTGTTTGAGGTGTAGCTGAAGCTCAGCTTGTCTTTGTCAGCATCCCATTTGAGTGATAGCTGGATTGTGGCGTCAGGAAGGATAGGCTCTTGGAATTTGATGACCTCCATACCTTTAAAGTAACCAGGGACATTTAACTCTTGGACAGCATAGTGAAGTGCCCAGTCAATTTGTGTCACACCGGGAAGAATAGGGAAGCTCTTAAAGTGCCCCTTAAAATCGGTGATGTCTCCGGTAACATGGAGTGTCAGGGTCGATTCTTTCTCTACAGTGTCAACAGCAATGACGTTTGGTTTTCTCTTATCCATAGCGTGTGCTTAGAATCCTTGGGCTAAAATGGGTCTTCTGACAAAAATATAAAAGATAATCTCAGTATAAAATGCGACCAGTGATTTTTATGATTTGACGAGCTGCTCTATGTGAGAGGTTAGTCGCTTGCCTTGGCTGTTGAGGGGGATCTCATCAACAACACGATACTTTCTTGGAATAGCGATTGGCTCTAACCATTTTCTGAGTTCTGAACGTAACATTAACCAGAATTTACCTTTACTCATGGTTGCGAGAGTCACTTGGCCTTCCTCTGATAATACCAAAACCGATGCTAAAATTAAGCGTTCAGGCTCTTCAAAGGGAATGACCACACACTCGCTTATCCAAGGTAGTTGCTCCAGTCGCTTTTCAACTTCAACCAGTGATACTCGTTTTTCTTCTATCTTGATCACTCGGTCGGTTCGGCCTTTCAATATAAATTGATTCTCTGAGACCATTTCGCACTCATCTGCGGTTTGATACCAGTTGTTTTTGTCGATGTACGGCGACAATAACTTAATGCAATTCTCACTATTAAGACTAGCCTTAATACAGTCAAAAAGCTGCCAAGGTGTTTGAACGCTCTGTTGCTGACGAAACGCGATGCCGCCGGTTTCTGTGCTGCCAAACACCTCGATAGGTAAATGCCCAAGCAGATCTCGTGATTGATGAGCCGACTCGGTAGGTAAAGGGCCACCAGAAGAGAACACCCCCGCTAGATGCGTAGACTTTGTCTCGTGTTTTAATCGTTTGAGTAGCGCAGGGCTGCTGATCAACACGCTCTGCTTGTTAGCGTGAGACAGGATCTGTTCCGGGTATTCGAGATTGTTTCGAGAAAATGGAACTCCAGAACAAAGTGGCCATAAGATTCGAAACAACAGACCATAGATATGTTGGTGTGATACGGTGCTGTGGATTTGGTTGTCTTTAAGCAAGGCGCCCCAGTTTTTATCTAGCTGAGCGATTTCAATATCTAGGTGTTCTAGTGTTTTATTGATTGCCTTCGGCGTACCGCTTGAACCTGAAGTAAACAGGGTCAATGGGGTAGCGGCTAAATCAATTGTCGTTTGGTCATTTGCTAGAAGAGTGGGTACTTCTATGTTTGAGTCCAACACTGCTTGGACGTTGCAAACCTCGTTTACTTCTACTTTGCCAATCGCATCATCGACTAACAGACAGTCAAAATGCTCACTCAGCTCGGCAAGCGCACACGGTTGATAGTTACCTGGCAAGATGATGTGTTTGTTGCTGACTGCGCACGCTAAAAAGGCCACCGAAAATAGGTAGCTGTCTTGGGTGCAAATCGCAACTCGTTGAAAAGGGGATGCAGATAAAAGCTGTACGAGTTGAGATAAGTCGTCGTTAAATGTTTGCCACGTAATCTCGCTATTGTTGTCAAAGCAGACAATACAATCAGGCGATCTGTTCTGATTGAGAAGTTCAGACAAGGAAGTGTAAGAGACGGTTTGGGTCATAACAATTTAACTCTGACGAATGCGCTGTCTTACTACCCACTCTCCTGCAAAGAGCAACCCTGCAAATACATAGCTGAGTAAGCCATTGTATAGGGTCCATATTTCAAGAGGTTGGAAGCAGGTGTAAAGGGCGATAGAGCCATTGATAACAAAGAACAGACACCAAACTTTGGTGACTGTTCGTGTGTAATCAACGCCACTTTGTGGAAGTTCTGGCTCTTGGAGGCGAGCAAGCCGCTCGATAATCGTTTGCGGTTGCCATAGGCTCAAGGCGAACACAACCAGCATACAAACATTAACGATGACGGGGTAATAAGTTAGCCAGCCGTGCTGTTTGAAGGTTAACCCTAATACCAGCAGAACAATTCCGGCACTTCCGCTGATCCAAGCTAGGTGTTTTAGCTCTTTGATTTTAGCCTGACCACCGGTGAAAATGCGGACAGCAAAAATAGCGGCTAAGACGATACCAACGGTTTGTAGGCCAAACTTGTTGAGTCCAAAGTAAACCGCTATTGGATAAGTGAAAAGTATGATTGCCGACAGTAAAGTCAGCAGAGGACGCATTATGCGTCCTTCAATAGTTCAACCACAGACTCGACAACGTCATTAACGGTGCGTACTGCTTTGAACTCTTCAGGCTTGATCTTCTTACCTGTAACGTTCTGTAAGTGAACGACCAAATCAACGGCATCAATGCTGTCGAGATCGAGGTCGAGATAAAGGTGTGCTTCTGGAGTGATATCTTCAGCATCAAGCTCAAACAGCTCGATAAGCGCATCTTTAACCTGGTTGAATACTTCTTGTTGGTTAGCTTGTGTCATAAAGATCTGTCTAGTTGTTTGTTTTAGATGAAATGTAGTTAGCTAGGTTTTCAACCGATGCAAAATGCTGGCGAGTGTTTGAATCGTCGGCATCGATAACAATGTTGTACTTTTTCTTGATAGCAAGGCCGAGCTCAAGGGCATCGATAGAATCTAATCCAAGTCCATCACCAAACAGTGGTGCTTCCGTTTCAATTTCATCAATGCTCATATCTTCAAGATTCAGTGCGTCGATAATCAGTTGTTTTAGTTCGTTGTGTAATGTTTCCACTTAGGCCTACTTAGTACTTTATCTAAATGCTACTTCAAGGGGGGCGATTCTACATTATGTGATGTATTTTCGAAACGCTGATATCACCAGTTGTTTTATTGATGAGCTAAATATTCTCTTCGGAAGGAAAAATAGTCTGTGCAAGGTGTTGATTGAGGCGCCTTGCTGCCGAAGTTAAGTTGTTTGAATTCTCAATAAAGGGTGCGACGTCTATTTTACCTTTCACTGCGATATGAAAAAAGGGTTTAGTGGCAGGAACTTGATACCATTTTTTCTCTTTTGTTAAGAATGTCGGAGAAACTGTAATATGAATCACGCGTAAGTCGGTTTGTGTTCGAGTGGCAATTTGTGCCGCACCACGTTGTAAGGATGGTTCAATTCCTGGCGTTGTGCGAGTTCCTTCAGGGAAAACTAACAATACATTTCCACGCGAAAAGCGTTCTTCACAGCGTTCTAAAAGATCGTCAGGGGTTTGGTTGGGTATGTATCCCGCTGCTTTGACAATCCTCTTCATAAACGGGTTTTCCCATATTGCCGCTTTAACAAGACAATCACATTGAGGAAGTTGAGAGGCGATCAGTACATAGTCAATCAAGCTAGGGTGATTGGCGACAATGATGCAGTTGCGATCTTCGCGGAGCAGTTCGGCGCCATCAATTTGGTAATCAATCGCGCCTGTGAACTTCATTATTTGGCAGAATGCATTGAATGAGAAACGGATTAATCGTTGTGCTTTGAGCTCTCTTTCTATGACGTTGCGAGTCGTTAGGGCGATCGAAGGTAAGATTAAGAAGCTTAAGACTAAGCCTCCCAAACCAAAGATGGTAAAGCAGAGCCCCGTCGCGAATACTCGCCAACATTGGCCTACTTTGCTCATTTCTGTGCACCTGCTTGGGCGTTATTGACCCAGGACCAGTTTTGGTGCTTACCAGCAATAGTCCAATGCTGTGTTCCCAATAGGATATGTTGTAGCGTTTGTAGGCCTTGTGGTAAATCAGCGGCTGAGCTGTCTCTAACTTTGGGGGCGCTAGCGATTGGTTTACTTGTTACTGCTCTCGAAACTGAGTAGTCACTGCCTGCCGTGAGTACTAAACCTAGAGCGTAGTCAGCATAGTGCTGATTTTCGTATTCTCGATATACATCAGGCAGAGGTTGGTCGAAGTCAATGACGAGTACACGATGTGACGGATACTGATGTAGGTAAAGATAAGCTTCAATCAGGGCGTTGTGAAAGGTATCTTGCCCAGCAGCGATAGAGGTCAGTGGAATCGGTGCTTTTGCAGCAATCGTTGTTAGACCTGCAGCGGTGTTGTGTACCGATTGGGAAAACGCCATTGGAGAGGCGTCGTCACCTTCTAATATTGATTGAATTAAAGTGGCTGTTCGGTGGAGCTCACCATGCCGACTGGCAAAAACCAGATAATCAATCGAGGTATCTTTTAATAGGGTTAATGCGGTTTGGACGGCCAGTTTGCTTTGCAGGCTCATTCGGCGGCGCATCATAGGAGGGATGGCTTTAAATTCGGTTGAGCCATTTTGTGGCCAATCTAAATGAGTGCTCCACGTTTGCCACTCGGCAACGGAATAGAGGCCTGGCGAATTTGCTGACCATTTTTCAATATTAAACGACATTAATTGGGATTGATTTGACATAGAGTATTGATTTACTTTGGGTCTAACTAATACTATGCATGCTTATAAATAAACACGGGTAAGGAGTTTAAATGAAATTACTAAAAATAGCCGTTTCAATGTTATTTATACTCGTTCTTGCAGGCTGTGGACGTGTCCAACCTGTAATGAATGTTGAGGATACTCCAGTTGCTTTGAATCTTCAAAGTAAACAGGTGAAATCAGCGATTTATGAGTCTGCTGAGAACCGAGGTTGGTTGGTTTCAGAAATTAAGCCAGGCCTAATCCGTGCTGAACTGTATGTCCGTTCACATCATGCTGTGGTTGATATTCTATATAATGATAAGTTTTACTCTATTCTTTACGTCGAATCAGAGAATTTGAAGTACGACGATGGTGAAATACACCGTAATTACAACCGTTGGGTTAATAACTTGAACGTTGATATTAAACGCAAGCTTGCACAAATGGCTGCTATGTAGCTCTCTATTATTTTAAAGTTAGGTTTTTCGTGTCGGAATATAAATTAGATCCATTTAACGCATTGGAAGCAAAAACAGAAGCGCAAAAATTGTCTTTTGCTCCTATTGTTTTTCATACAGCTCGTACACTTCGTGATTTAGGTATCTTGAAAGCGTTAGATGACGCGGGCAATGATGGTTTACCCGCTGAAACTATTTCTCAAGCAACGGGTGTATCCGAATACGGTGTCAAAGTTCTGCTTGATATGGCGTTGAGTGCTCACATCGTTACTTGGGATAAGCCTCATTATAAAATGGCTAACCTAGGTTTTTATCTATTGCACGATGGCATGACCAACGCAAATATGGATTTCACGGCTGATGTTTGTTATGCCGCGATGATGCATTTAACCGAAGCAATAGAAGAAGGTACACCTGCAGGCCTGAAAGAGCTGGGTGATTGGGAAACGATTTACCAAGGTTTGTCTCAATTACCAGAAAAAGCAAAAGAGAGCTGGTTTAAGTTTGATCATTTCTACTCAGATCGTTCGTTCCCCGTGTTGCTTGAGAAAGTTTTCAGTAAGAAGCCTAAATCGTTGGTGGATATTGGCGGTAATACAGGTAAGTGGGCAATGCAATGTTGTAACTACGACTCTGATGTCGAGGTGACGATTGTCGATTTGCCGCAACAATTAGAAATGGCAATGGCAAACGCAACACAGCACGGTCATCAAGACCGAGTGACTCCATTCCCCGCTAACATGCTTGATAAACAGCAAGCGCTGCCGACAGGTACGGATGTGTGGTGGATGAGTCAGTTCCTTGATTGTTTCTCGCCAATGGAAATTCTTAGCATATTAAAGCGTGTTCGCTCTCATATGTCAGAAGACGCGACTGTTTATATCCTTGAACTGTTTTGGGATGCACAGAAATACGATGCGGCTTCTTATAGCTTAAATGCGACGTCTCTCTACTTCACTTGCTTGGCCAACGGCAACAGCCGCTTTTACCGCAGTGAAGATTTCCTAGAGATAGTGGAAGAGGCTGGCTTTGATGTGGTGACTCGTACCGACGATATCGGTCTTGGGCATACGCTTCTGGAGCTGAAAGCTAGCGCGAAATAATCATGGTAAACATGGCTTAAATTAATGAAAAAACTGTCAACTCAAGTAGTGATCATCGGAGCTGGCCCATCAGGGGCTATTGCTGCGTCTTTGCTTCATAAAAAAGGCATCGATGTTCGAGTGATTGAAAAAAGCCTTTTCCCCCGTTTTTCTATTGGTGAAAGTCTGTTACCAGCGTGCATGGAAGTGATCGAACAAGCGGGCATGAGCGAAGCTGTGACTAATGCTAACTTCCAATTTAAAGATGGCGCGGCTTTTCGTAAAAATGGTGTTTATACGGCGTTTAATTTTGAAGATAAGTTCTCTTCTGGGCCGGGAACGACGTTTCAGGTTCAACGAGGTACTTTTGATAAGGTAATGGCAGACTGTGCTGAAGCGCAGGGTGTTACCATTGATTACCAACATGAACTGATCGGCATTAACTTCACTGAAGACCGTACTGTACTAGATGTACAAATACAGGGTGGAGAGCGTTATCAGCTAGAGGCTCAATACGTCCTTGATGGTAGTGGTTTTGGTCGAGTGTTACCCAAGATGCTCGATTTAGAAGAGCCATCACGACTTCCTCCGCGCAAAGCTATCTTCACACATATTAATGATCATATCTCAGCAACGGATACTGATCTTGAATACGATCGTAGTAAAATTTTGGTCTCGGTACATCCAACCAATCCTGATGTTTGGTATTGGTTGATTCCCTTCAGTAACGGAGTCTCTTCATTCGGTGTGGTAGGGGAGCCTGAATTCTTTGAATCATACCCAGAAGACAAAATTTCGGCGATTAAGCAACTGGCAACAGAAGAGTCGGGCTTGGCCGAGATTTTGGCAAATGCGGAGTATCCAAATCCCGCAGGCGAAATTGGTGGTTATTCTGTCAACGTTAAACATCTTGCAACCGATAAGTATGCATTACTGGGTAATGCGGGGGAATTTCTTGACCCTGTATTTTCATCGGGAGTGACTATTGCGATGAAGTCGGCTCAGTTTGTGGTTGAGTGTGTGGAAAAACAACTCAATGGCGAGAAAGTCGACTGGGATCGTGAATACGCTGAACCATTGATGATTGGGGTAAATACTTTTAGAACGTATGTTGAAGGGTGGTACTCGGGGGCTCTTCAGGATGTGATTTTCTATCAAGAACCAAACCCGAAGATAAAGCAAATGGTATGTTCGATTTTGGCGGGCTACGCATGGGATCAAAGCAACCCCTATGTAAACGAGTCAAAACGTCGATTGAAGACGCTGGCAGAGATATGCCGAAGCTAGATGGTCTATTTAATATGTAATAGCACGCTAAATGGTCACTATGGTTAGCCATAAATCAAAACAGCCGCAATGCGCGGCTGTTTTTGTATCTGATAATCAGCCTCTCAGAGCGAATACCAACGCCAGTAAGTCAGAATCCCAAATTTCTAACGAAGTTATCGAGGTTGATACTACTTCAGATCAATGCTGTTCAATCGTCCCATAAAGATAAGCAGCTCAATCACATCTTTGTGAGCTTCAAGCAGTGCTCGTTTGGTTTGGCTGTAGGCTGCGAGTCGACCGTGTTTCCGTATAGAACATACTTTCGTTCTGTATTTGTAATCACCATTCTCAGAGAAAACACGCCATTTCGCTATGTAGCACTCGTCGCGATGTTCAGGGTCACTCTGCGTTGGATTGGGCTTAAATACAATTTTAGGCTCTAAACTATGAGGCAGACGTGTCATGAGATAGGGTTCTTTGAGGACCTTTGGCCAAAACTTGCCCCAAAGCTGTCTACCTAGCTCATCTCTTAATTTGATGGTTTTCTTGAGTGCTTTGTCTTCCCCCATACGAACAAAGCCAACTGAACGATGTAATACCGTATCGTCGGGTGTATGAATGTGGATCTTAAAAGCGGTCTTACCTTTCGAGATAAAGCGGTAACCGGTAGCACCAATTAGATTATTCTGGCTCATAGTTCGCTAAATGATGATTATGTTATTAATAAGATTACGACAAATACCGCGAAACCGAAACTAATCCTCATGAAAAAAATAAAGCCTTAACAAAAGTGCTAAGGCTTTATTAGGAAATATGAGTTGATGGTGCTGCTAACTACATGATTTTCTGCATTACATCACCAATTTGAATGCTTCCCGCAAGGCTTGGTTGATCAATGGTGAGTTCAGCTTCGTTTTCATAAACGCGAGAAACAGTCAGGGTGATATCGCTTTGAGAGACCTTATTGCGTGGCAAGCCTCTTTGGTCGATAAATGAACCTGTGTGCCAAAGCTGAAGCTTGTCACCTTGTTGTACACCGTGTATTCGGCCTAAATCAATGGTCACCATATTCCCAAACACAGCAGCAACTTCAGGAAGCGTGATTTTACAAGATACTTCCGATTCTAAATCCAACATAATATTACGACTGACACGAAGCATCATGCTGCCATAGGTTGATGCCCAGAAACGAGCACTGCGGGTGTCGATTTCACTGGTCTTCGCAAATGGCCATTTTGCTACTTCACGATAGCTTCGGTTGTAAACCTGATGACCTGTTTTACCATCGAACACCTGCATTTCTAACGCAAATTGGCGATTGATAATGTCGTCTTTCAAAAGCTTCGATTCGATGGTGGCGGTTAAGTCGGTGATATCACCACCTATGATGTACTGTGCCCCCGTATCTTGTGCGATCATTTTGATCACTTCCGGTCGA
The DNA here is from genome assembly GCF_024347315.1 of Vibrio atlanticus. Taxonomy (NCBI): domain Bacteria; kingdom Pseudomonadati; phylum Pseudomonadota; class Gammaproteobacteria; order Vibrionales; family Vibrionaceae; genus Vibrio; species Vibrio atlanticus. The sequence goes on from NZ_AP025460.1 coordinate 917,927, forward strand.
CGCTTGTCTATGTCGTAATTTGTTGTGCCAACCGAGACAAAACTGCGAGATTCTTGCGCCAGTTGTCGGTTAACGACATGGCCAAAATCATCACCAATGTTATAGATTCGGCCCATCACAGCTTGTTGTGGAGAGCTCACATCAATATTACCGACCAAAAACGTCTTCTTATATTGGCTTTCATGGCAAGCACTTGCCGAAGGGTAGATGTCTATCCTTGCAGTGACCATTATATTGCCACCGCGTTTCTTCTCTTTTTCTACTAAGATGTAGCGCACTTCATGATTGGTAAATTGAAATTCTTTCTTTTTTGCATCTAAGTAGGGGGTGAGGTTTGCAATACTGCCGATGTCAGCGCCAGAGAACTGTATGGCTTTGTAAACGGCATCCTCTAGGGCATGAATCCTTGCCGCATCCTCTGACGATACGATGGTTGCAGTACCGGTAACTTCATACCAAGAGGCATGAGTACTGAAGCTGATGGTTGTCAGTAAACTTATTGAAAATAAGTAATAAATTATTTTTTTCATCTATTCGTTACCAGTTGGGTATAAATATTGCTTAACAAATATCTATAAGCTTAAAGCTGACTCAAGTGCGTTTTTCATAATCTGAACCATTAATGAAAAGCAAAGATTGTTCCAACATTGTAATCCATTGAAAAGAGTCATGGCGAGAACATATTGGAACAGCAAGCACTAAATATATCTGGAGATAAGAGAATGAAAAAATGGCTCGTAGTAATGAGTGTCATGTTAATGACATCATGCGCTTATTCGCCAATCTATAACGGTAAATCTGAGTATTCAGGCAGTCCGTTTATGTTGATGGACAGCCCGCGTCATACCATGGATTTTTTCGTGGAAAGCATGACCGAAGATTTGATCTTGTCGAATACGAGTATTTCAGCCAGAACACCCATTGCCATTACCTCGTTTGTCGATCTGCAACACATGGACACAACCAGTTGGTTAGGAAACTCGGTATCAGAAGGTTTCATTCATCAGTTTCAGCGTCGAGGTTTTAAAGTGGTTGATTTTAAAACCACAGGCTCTATCCAAGTGACCCACCAGGGGGATTTTGCTATTAGCCGCGATTGGAAAGACTTAGCCCAAGAGCAAGACGTCCAGTATGTTTTGACTGGAACTATGCTTCGTCAAGAAGGCGGTGTTCTAGTAAATGCTCGTGTGGTCGGAATGCAAACTCGCATCGTTGTTGCTTCCGCACAAGGCTTTTTACCTGCAGACCGTATTGGTCGTGACTTAGATACTCTGAACAGTATTCGAACTCAAGACGGGGTTATTATTCGTTCTGATCCAACGATCAGTCAGCCTCATACTGTTATTCTTCGCCCTTAGGAGTTCGTGATGAAGAAGTTAATATTTGTTGTTGCCGCTTTATTGCTTGTCGGCTGTCAACCATTACAAAGCATGAGACCTAATGACTTTTTGGTTGCGGTTGGCTACGCGAGTGTCAGCGAGCAGAAAGGTCGTAATGACGAAGAGAAACGTATTCGAGCAATGAGAGCCTCTAAAATTGATGCGTATCGTGAACTTGCCGAGCAAGTGTATGGTATGCGCGTGAGTGGTCGAGCTGAGCTTGAAGATCAGCGTCTTGGTACTGAGAGAACTTCAGGCGCGGTTGATGGTGTTATCCGTGGTGCCGAAGTGGTGCGCAGTTACCCTGTTGGCGACAGCTATGTGACTGAACTGCGGTTAGATATCCAAAAAATGGAACAACTGCGTAATTATGGCGAAGTTCAACCAGTGCCTGAGAAGAGACAACAAACGTTGTTCTAGTTTAAGGATCGTCTAGTCATAGGTTTCTCCTGTTATATTGGCTGCTATTCGCTTTCCAGATGGCGTAACGACAACCAGTAACGGCTATGAATAAGAAAGCGGCAAGTATTAAAGTACTTGCCGCTTTTTTGTTTATCGGCTTGGGGAGTACATTCACAGGTTTAGTGGGAGATTTGACTAGTGTAACGAGAAGGGTTGGCTGAGATACAGATACAGATACAGATACAGATACAGATACAGATATGAGAGGGAGGTGGTTTACCTACTAGGCTTTAACGTTGGTTCCTAGCGTAGAAATTGTATGCGTTTGGCCTCCGGCATTGTAGGTCATGCCAATTTTACCGTGACTTTGCTGCATCATATTGCTGAGTTTTTTGAAGCTAAGGTGTGCTCGATTCAAGGCTTCGCCATTTACTAGGTTCGCTTGATGGCAGTCGTGCACTATGGATTTGATGGTTGCGACTAACTGAGCAAGTTCAGGGTTCTCGGTCAGTTCAGATATATTAGTATGGGCAGCGATTCGTTGATCGGTTGATCTTAGTTGTTCAACAAGAACCACTTTCTCTTTGGCTATTCGCTCAATATCGCTTGATTGTCGGCTTGTAATAGCGATTTTCTCTGAACTCAACAATTCAGATAAGGCTTTGGCATTTTGAAGTTGGAAATTAACTAAATCTGCTAGTGCCGCCATAATGTAACCTACTAATAACCTCGTGTACTTTAAGATAATAACTTTATTTAAAAGCTAATGTTTGCTTAAAGACCTTTTAATTCGTTTTCAAATTTCATCATGTTGTCGGCCAATTTTTCTGGATCAACAGTGTATGAACCATTTGCGATCGCTTCTTTTATTGCCGCGACTTTCACTGAATCGAAACTTGGTTGTGCTGCCATCTCTTGATGGAGTTGACCAATCGCCTTGCCTTGTTGGCTTAGTGAAACCGCATCTTTGCTTGCGGGTGATTTAGGTGATGCATCAGATCTTGATGCCTCAGACTTAGAATCAGAGCGCACTGCTGATCGGTTAGTGCTCGCTAGGGTTTGCCCTGAACGAATATTATCAATACCTGCCATAGTTAAGCCTTTTTCTTCAAAATGGGAACCTGTACAGTCAATATCGACCATGGGTGAGAATACTTTAGCAATTTTTAGCTCAATAGTCGAAAACGAACCAAACACCTCAACCGTTATAATTGGATGTTAGAGTTGAGAATAAAAGCGCTAACGATACCGACACTTTAAAGTGAAGTGTTAAAAGTAAACCGTGACTTCAGACATGCTGGTAACAATACCTTCGATTATACGCTGTGATTTGTCATTTTTCACTCTAACTTGATCACCCATTGAGCCATCGGTAAGTGCAGTACCTTTGGTGGTGATGGTCATGCCACCTTTTACTGCCTGTATGATAACCTTCTCATTTCGGCATACGACACAAATATCGCCTCTTTCGACAACATCACCGGGTCTAAGGTTCTTTTTTACCTTAGCTCCGATGACTTGTTGTGGAGTGGTAAAGCCTTGGCGACGAAATTTGTTGAGAGAAATCATCGCAGTCGTGACGTCGTATTGACCGACAATTTCGCCTCTCGCCAGTGAGCGAGTCGTTGTGACAAGTGGTACTGACATTGAAAGGCGCACTGGCACGTAAACACGCCATTCATCAGGAACACAACGAACTAAAACAGTAATGCTGCTACGGGTGTTGGTTGTTGTTGAGGCACTAGTCTCGAGGGGGATAGGACAATTTGTGGCTTTGATTCTAGAGTCTACATTAGCGGAATTAACAAAAAGTTCACCGCCTCGCGGTTGCTCCACCGAGTCAAGGATGTGTTGCTCAGCCGCTGATTGGATCATGTCAATTTGTTCCGGCGTTGCCGCGTGTGTAAAAAAACTAAACAATATTGTTAGAATGCCGATAAACTTAGCGACAGTTTTAAAAATAGTTCTACACATAGCTATGGAAAAAAGATATATGTTTGCTTTATGATATGTCATTTTATTTCTCTAGTGGTTCGTAGCCTGCAGTAGACTAACACTTTCTATCCAAAAAGTTTGATATGGAGATGAGCTCATGACGGGTATTCTTGATTCAGTGAATCAGCGTACGCAACTCGTCGGTCAAAACCGATTAGAATTACTAACCTTTCGCCTAATGGGGCGTCAGCGTTACGGTATTAATGTATTTAAAGTGAAAGAGGTTTTACAATGCCCTCGTCTGACTTTAATGCCAAATTTACATCATCTCGTAAAAGGTGTGGCTCATATTCGTGGTCAGACAGTTTCTGTCATTGATTTGAGCCTAGCGGTAGGCGGACGTCCTACATCTGATATCGATAAGTGCTTTGTGGTGATTGCTGAATTTAACCGTACTATCCAAGCATTCCTCGTAAGCTCTGTAGATAGAATTGTTAATATGCACTGGGAAGCTATTCTTCCACCACCAGATGGTTCAGGTAAAGATAATTACCTAACAGCGGTAACCAACATCGATAATGAATTGGTTGAAATTCTGGATGTTGAAAAGATCCTTGCTGAGATCTCACCTGTTGATGAGACCATGGATAGCAGAATCGCAGAGGAAATTGCAGAAGTTGAACAAGAGAAAGAATTGGTTCGCCGAATCTTGATTGCTGATGACTCGACGGTTGCTCGTAAGCAGGTTCAACGTGCTATAGAATCTATTGGTTTTGAGGTCATTGCTGTCAAAGATGGTAAAGAAGCCTATGAGACTCTGATGAAAATGGCATCGGAAGGCAGTATTTACGATCAAATTTCATTGGTGATTTCAGACATCGAAATGCCAGAAATGGACGGATACACGCTGACGGCTGAGATTCGTCGTCACGCTGAACTAAAAGATTTATACGTAATTTTGCACTCATCATTGAGTGGTGTATTTAACCAAGCCATGGTTGAGCGTGTAGGGGCTAACTCCTTCATTGCGAAATTCAATCCTGATGAGCTTGGTGGCGCGGTTAAAGCTGCGTTAACTAACTAAAAGAGACATTAATGACTGCTATAACAATAAGTGATCAAGAGTATCGCGATTTCAGCCGTTTCTTAGAATCTCAATGTGGCATTGTATTAGGTGACAGTAAGCAGTATTTAGTGCGCAGTCGTCTAAGCCCATTAGTAACGAAGTTTAATGTAGCTTCATTGTCTGATTTGCTAAGAGATGTAGTGACAGGTCGAAACCGTGAGTTGAGAGTGGCGGCAGTGGATGCTATGACGACTAACGAGACACTTTGGTTCCGAGATACTTATCCGTTTGCTGTACTAGCGGATAAACTTCTACCGGAAATAGCGGCAAATAAACGTCCTATCAAGATTTGGTCTGCGGCAAGCTCTTCAGGCCAAGAACCATACTCAATGGCTATGACGATACTTGAGACCCAAGCACGTAAGCCGGGTATGTTGCCAAATGTATCGATTACTGCTACTGATATTTCAGCAAGTATGTTGGATATGTGCCGCACCGGCGCTTATGACAACCTTGCCTTGGGCCGAGGACTCTCTCCTGAGCGCCGTCGCACTTTCTTTGAAGATGCTGGCGATGGTCGTATGAAAGTGAAAGACAACGTTAAGCGAATGGTAAACTTCCGCCCTCAGAACTTGATGGAGAGTTATGCACTGTTAGGCAAATTCGACATTATCTTTTGTCGTAACGTGTTGATTTATTTCTCTCCGGATATGAAGTCAAAAGTACTTAACCAGATGGCAAATAGCCTGAATCCTGGTGGTTACCTGTTATTGGGTGCGTCTGAATCGTTAACTGGCTTAACGGATCGTTTTGAAATGGTTCGCTGTAATCCAGGCATCATCTACAAATTAAAGTAATTAGTGTCACCACTTTAAGGTGCAATATTACTGTCTAAATTTAAAACCCAGCCAAGTGCTGGGTTTTCTTTTTCTCATTTAATCTATATCTTTAAGTCAGAGTGACATTCCAATTTACTCTATTTGTTGGCTTGTATATTGCAAGTTTACCCACGAGTAACCTGTAAAAGTAATGGTTGGCCACTTTGTTTTTAAAGTTGGTATATATATTGCTTAGGTTATTTCATAACAGTCAGTTCTTGAGTTGAGGTTTACATGGCTATTTCTTTTGACAATGCTTTAGGCATTCACCAGCACACAGTTGGTGTACGTGAGCGTAACGCTGAGGTGCTTTCCACCAATATCGCGCAAGCTAACACGCCTGGGTATAAAGCAAAGGGATTAGACTTTAATAAATCACTGCAGGCGGCAAGTTCTGGGGCAAGCATTGGTCTTAGCCGAACAGACGGTCGGCATATTTCTGCCTCAACAACGGTGAATGGGGAAACGAAGTATCGAATTCCTACGCAACCTGATACTGGAGATGGCAATACGGTTGATTTGGATTTGGAACGAAATCTTTTCATGCAAAACCAAATTAGGCATCAAGCCTCTCTCGACTTCTTAGGAAGTAAGTTCAAGAATTTAACTAAAGCGATAAAAGGGGAATAACTAGATGAGCTTATTTAATGTATTCAATGTGACTGGTTCTGCGATGAGTGCTGAATCTGTTCGTCTAAATACTACCTCAAGTAACCTTGCTAACGCAGACAGTGTAAGTAGCTCTGCTAAAGACACTTACAAGGCTCGTCACGCAGTGTTTGGCGCTGAGTTAAATCAGGCACGTAATAGTGGTCACACTGTGCCAGTAAAAGTATTAGGTATCGTAGAAAGCGATAAACCGCTGAATGCGGAGTACAACCCAGATCACCCGTTAGCGAACAACGAAGGCTACATCTATAAGCCTAACGTGAACGTTATGGAAGAAATGGCAAACATGATTTCAGCATCACGTGCGTATCAAACAAACGTACAGGTTGCTGACTCGAGTAAACAAATGCTGCTGCGTACGCTGCAGATGGGTCAATAAGGATAAGGAGGTAGCAAATGGCTGGAATCAACAATGTTGGTCAAAGCGGCTTGTCCTATGTTGACCAGCTGAAGAGTCTTCAAGATGGTGCTAAGAAGCCCGATGAAACAACAGGTAAGCAAGATCTTAAACAAGATGACTTCTTATCGTTGTTGACTAAGCAACTTGCACAACAAGACCCTTTTAAGCCGGTTAGCAATGACCAGATGATTGCGCAAATGGCTTCATTTGCGACCGTAGATGGCATTGGCAAAATGAATACACAGTTTGAAAGCTTGAATTCATCAATGACCTCTAACCAAGCACTGCAGGCATCTTCTTTGGTTGGCCGCGATGTATTGGTTCCTGGAGCGGCAGGTGTGAAACAAGGTGATGGCGGTATGGCGTCAATGGTTAAGCTTCCTCAGGCAATGGACAATGTAATGGTCCGTGTTGAGAATGAAGTTGGCCAATTGGTTCGCACTTTTGATATCGGGTCAAAACCATCTGGTGACACGCGTGTTGAGTGGGACGGAAAAGACGAAGACGGTAATCCATTGCCGGCCGGTAAATACAACGTGAAAGCGTCGGGTTTATTGGAAGGTGAGAACACAGAGTTCCAAGTGTCGAGTTATGCGAACGTGAACAGTGTGCTTCTTGGTAAAGGTGATGGCAACGTACTACTCAATCTGGCTGGTTTTACATCGCCAGTACGACTTGCTGAAGTACTAGAAGTTGGTAAAGCGTAGCTCTTTTTAGAGTGATTATGCTAGCTAGATTAGGAGAATATTGGAATGTCATATGTATCTTTAAGCGGTCTATCCGCTGCACAATTAGACCTGAATACAACCAGTAACAACATTGCGAACGCAAACACATTTGGCTTTAAAGAGTCTCGTGCGGAGTTCGGGGATGTTTACTCAAGCTCGTTGTTCACTAACGCAAAAACGACGCCAGGAGGCGGTGCGCAAGCTAGCCAAGTGGCACAACAGTTCCATGAAGGTTCAAGTATCTATACGAATAACCCAATGGACTTGCGTGTAAGTGGTACAGGTTTCTTTGCAGTATCGAAAGACCGTATGGTGCCAGAGATCAATGAACTAACGCGTAATGGTGCATTTCACCTAAACAAAGACAACTACATGGTTACGGCCAATGATGAGTTTCTTTTAGGCTATGATGTTGATCCAAATACCGGTGAAGTTCTTTCTTACGCACCAAAGCCTCTCGACATTCCAGCTGAGTTTGGTAAGCCTAAACAGACAGAAAACATTGAAGTAGGGGTTAACCTTCCTGCGAACGGTGATCTTAAAGACCCGGCAACATTTGACTTCAAAGATCCAGATACCTATAACCGTGCAACGTCTTCGACGGTCTACGATTCTATGGGACAGTCTTACAAGTTAACGACTTACTACCTAAAAGATCAGACTCAACCGAATACTTGGCAAACGTACTACACCATGTCAGATGAAACGGGCGAGAAGCCGGTAAATATTACTGGTGGCGACGCGACGAATTCAGCAGGTCATGTTGGTCACACCATGAAATTCAACAATGACGGTACCTTAGCAAGCCTTAACAGTGGTCAGCCAATTCTATCTGATCCTATCGGCGCTGGTGAGAACGCAATTGATTTGAACGGTGCAGATCCGACACAGGTACTTAACTTTGGTCTGGATTCTTCAACTCAGTTTGCCGCTCCATTCGAACTGTCTAGGTTTGATGAAGATGGCGCGACAACTGGTTTCTTAACGAAAATCGATTTCGATGAGTACGGCAGTGTTCTAGGCAGTTACTCAAACGGTGAAAATGTGATACTAGGCCGCGTAGGTTTAGTTCGTGTACCTAATGAGCATGGTCTAGATAAGAAAGGCGGCACTCAATGGGATTCTACTAACGCTTCAGGTGATAAAATCTGGGGTGAATCAAATAAAGGTTCATTTGGTAGTATCAACAATGGCTCACTAGAGCAGTCGAATATCGACATGACTCAAGAATTGGTTGATTTGATTTCTGCTCAACGTAACTTCCAAGCGAACTCTCGTTCTCTAGAAGTACACAACCAACTACAACAGAATATTCTTCAGATTCGTTAATCGTTTCGAGCGTTTGAATCATCTGCGAATACCCAATTCAATGTTATTGAATTGGGTATTGTTGATGAATTACGTATGGCTGTTTGCTTTTCTATTTGCCGCCCCTATTGCCGCCCGGTAATGCCTCTGGCAACAATTCTTCCTCAATGATCCTTTACGATCAGCCTTTTTTGTTGTTTTTTCATTTAAGTTTTTGATAAGTAACAGTTAAAAATATTGGCATAGTGTTTGCTTTGTTAGTTCCAGAAAATGATTTTTGGAGCAAAATTATGGATCGCGCACTGTTTCTTGCCATGAGCGGCGCTAAGCAAAATATGCAGGCTTTGCAGCTGCGTTCAAACAACCTTGCCAATGTAAGTACAACGGGTTTCCGTGCTGATTTAGCACAGGCACGTTCAATGCAAGCGTATGGTGAAGGCATGCCTACTCGTGTTTTCAGCATGACAGAGCGTCCGGGTCATAATTTTGCTCAGGGTAGTGTGGTTACTACTGGCCGAGATCTAGACGTCACCATTCAAGGTGATGGTTGGATTTCAGTAATGGACAATACTGGCCGTGAAGGTTTAACCCGTAACGGTAACCTGAGGGTTGACCAAAACGGTTTACTTACCAACGCAAGTGGCCATTTAGTGCTTGGTGAAAACGACGCACCAATCACGCTCCCAATCCCAATAAGTAAAGTAGAAATTGGTACTGATGGTACGATTTCGGTGATTCCTCAAGGCGCTCCAGCTGAAGAATTAGCCGTAGTTGATCGTATTAAGCTTGTGCGTCCAGATAACCAAAGCTTGTTTAAAGATACGAATGGCCTATTCCGTTCGAAAAACCCAGATCAGGCATACGAAGCAGATGCAGCGGTAACGTTGCTTAAAGGTGCTATCGAAGGCAGTAACGTAAATGCCGTAGGTGAAATGACCAGCTTAATTGACTTACAACGTCAGTTTGAAATGCAGGTCAAGATGATGAGCACAGCAGAGGAAATGGACAAGTCGTCTGATTCACTGCTTCGTATGAGCTAATAGAATTTTAAGGAAATTGCTATGCATCCAGCATTATGGGTAAGTAAAACCGGTTTAGACGCCCAACAAACCAATATTTCAACAATTTCAAACAACCTTGCCAACGCCTCAACCATTGGTTTTAAAAAGAGCCGCGCGGTGTTTGAAGATCTGTTCTATCAGAATATCAACCAACCGGGTGGCCAATCGTCTCAGAACACTGAGTTGCCAAGTGGTTTGATGTTGGGTGCTGGTTCTAAGGTAGTAGCAACTCAAAAGGTGCACACACACGGTAATGCACAAACAACCTCGAACAGCTTAGATATGATGATCGAAGGTGACGGTTTCTTCCAAGTTGAAATGCCAGATGGTGAAACAGGCTACAGCCGAAATGGTCAATTCACACTGAACGGTGATGGCGCGATCGTAACATCGGGTCAAGGTTATGCCCTACAACCCGAAATCGTTATTCCTGAAGACGCGATCTCGGTAACGGTTGGTAACGATGGTGAGGTGTCGGTTCGTCTACGTGGTCAGCAAGACAACGTTGTGGTAGGTCAAATCACCATTACTGATTTCGTAAACCCAGGTGGTTTAGAGCCCATTGGCCAAAACCTTTACTTGCCTACAGGTGCAAGTGGTGACCCGCAAGAGGGGGTTCCAGGGTTGAACGGCTTAGGTAATGTTCGTCAGTCTATGCTTGAAGCATCCAATGTAAACGTAACTGAAGAGTTGGTTAACATGATTGAAGCTCAACGTGTATACGAAATGAACTCAAAAGTTATCTCGGCGGTAGATAAGATGATGAGCTTCGTTAACCAACAACTGTAGCTGGTTAACGAAGCTGTTTACTTATTTCTTTTAATCGTTCTGTTTACTATTGTCTGCTGAGAGTACATCGCCATGAAACGTATTGTTTGTTTAGCTCTGTTTTTATCTATGACGGGCTGTACCACACTGGAGCCAATTGAAACTCCGGCGCAAGAGAACGCAACGACTGTGGTTGATGCTGTAGAAGGCGACAAGGCTGCCCAGGAAAGCTCTGGCATTATCGACACACTTCGAGATAGAACTGACCCTATTGCTGGTGATCCTGCATGGGCGCCAATTAACCCGAAGAAAAAACAAGAGCATTATGCGGCAGCAACAGGCTCACTGTTCAATGCTAACCACATTGGTAGCATGTATGACGACTCAAAACCTCGCGGTATTGGTGACATTATTACAGTTGCGTTAGATGAGAATACGCGAGCGACTAAAAAAGCTAATGCAGATATGTCTAAATCGAACGATGCATCGATGGAACCGTTAGCTGTAGGTGGTGAAAATCTAGAACTTGGTAAATACAACTTTTCTTACGATCTGAGTAACACCAACACCTTTGCTGGAGATGCATCAGCTAACCAAAGTAACAGCATTAGCGGTTACATTACCGTTGAAGTTATTGAAGTATTAGCTAATGGCAACCTAGTGGTTCGCGGTGAAAAATGGATGACGTTGAATACGGGTGATGAGTACATTCGCTTAAGTGGCACCATCCGCCCTGATGATATCGACTTTGAGAATACCATTGCTTCGAACCGTGTCTCGAATGCACGAATTCAGTACTCAGGTACGGGTGTGCAGAAAGATATGCAAGAACCTGGGTTCTTGGCACGATTCTTTAATGTATCTTTGTAGAGCTTGAGACTGTGTCGACATACTGACATTTTAAGAACTATCTAATTTCAAGCTAACTCATTATAAATTAAAGCAATACAGACAGGTTACTCAATGAAAAAACTAACACTCGTACTTTTCGGCATGCTATTTCTTGCCTCCAGTGCTCATGCCGCGCGTATAAAAGACGTGGCAAAAGTAGCGGGTGTTCGTAGTAACCAACTTGTCGGTTATGGTTTGGTGACGGGTTTGCCGGGTACCGGTGAGACAACTCCCTTTACTGATCAAACGTTTAACGCAATGCTGCAAAATTTTGGCATTCAATTGCCGCCTGGCACTAAGCCAAAAACCAAAAACGTAGCGGCGGTAATCGTTACCGCTGAACTTCCGGCATTCTCTAAGCAAGGTCAGGAAGTAGACGTAACGGTGTCGTCTATTGGTTCAGCAAAAAGCCTTCGTGGTGGTACTTTGCTGCAGACTTTTCTTAAAGGTCTAGACGGTCAAGTGTACGCTGTGGCACAAGGTAATTTGGTGGTGAGTGGTTTTAGTGCTCAAGGCAACGATGGTTCTAAGCTCGTTGGTAACAACCCTAACGTCGGTATCATCTCTAGCGGTGCGACGGTAGAGCAAGAAATCCCAACCCCATTTGGTCGTGGTGACTACATCACTTTCAACTTAATCCAATCTGATTTTACTACGGCTCAGCGTTTAGCTGATGCGGTTAATAATTTCCTAGGCCCTCAAATGGCGTCTGCGGTAGATGCGACTTCTGTAAAAGTTCGTGCTCCACGTGAAATCAGCCAACGTGTGGCTTTCTTGTCTGCCATCGAAAACATCGAATTTGACCCTGCAGAGGGCTCTGCAAAAATCATTGTTAACTCTCGTACCGGTACTATTGTTGTTGGTAAGCATGTGCGCTTAAAAGCAGCAGCAGTAACCCACGGCGGCATGACAGTCGCAATCAAAGAAAATCTAAACGTAAGTCAACCTAACGCATTCTCTGGTGGTCAAACGGTAGTCGTTCCTGATTCGGACATCGAAGTAACCGAAGCCGATGGTAAAATGTTCAAGTTCGAACCCGGTTTAACGCTCGATGATTTGGTACGCGCTGTCAATGAAGTCGGCGCCGCACCTTCTGATTTAATGGCAATCCTTCAAGCACTGAAACAAGCGGGTGCAATTGAAGGTCAGTTGATCATTATTTAAGGGATAAAGCATGATTAAAAATAACAATGACATCGGCTTTATTCACGATATTGGTAGCCTAGACCGTCTTCGTCAACAAGCGGTAAGCGGTGAAGAAGGCAGTGAAAAAGAAGCGCTAACCGCTGCAGCAAAACAGTTTGAATCTATTTTTACCTCGATGTTGTTTAAGTCGATGCGTGATGCAAACTCGAGCTTTAAGTCAGATATGTTGAACAGCCAGAATGAACAGTTTTATCGTCAGATGCAAGATGACCAAATGGCGAGTGAACTCAGTGCGTCAGGTTCGCTCGGTCTTGCGGACATGATCGTAGCTCAGTTAAGCGCTGGCCAAGCAAATGATGCAACTGAAGATAAGGTTCGCAATGAAGGCTTTGATACCTCTCTGCAAAGACCGCAGTACTCTGGTCGTTCAGAAGATAAATCACCTGAAGTTCAATCTGCGCAAGCTATGTCAGCAACAGACGTGTCAGCAGCCAAACAACGAGCTTCCTTCGATTCTCCAGAATCGTTTGTTGCCTCAATGAAGCCTTACGCTGAAAAAGCAGCGAGTGCGCTCGGTGTCGATTCATCACTGCTATTGGCACAAGCGGCACTTGAAACAGGTTGGGGTTCTAAGATGATTAAGAACTCTTTGGGCAACAGCAACAACCTATTCAATATCAAAGCCGATAGAAGTTGGAAGGGCGATAAGGTTGCTACTCAAACTCTAGAGTTCCATGGTAAAACAGCCGTTAAAGAGTCTGCTTCTTTCCGTTCTTACTCTAATTTCGAAGATAGCTTTGATGATTACGTGAAGTTCTTGAACGAAAATCCAAGATACGAAACGGCATTGCAGCATCAAGGTAACTCTGAGAGTTTCATCAAAGGCATTCACCAGGCGGGTTACGCAACCGACCCTAACTATGCCGACAAGGTTTTACGAGTTAAAGCTAAGATTGATGAGATGAAATAGCGTTATTGAATGCACTCGAGAGCTTGCCACCGGCAGGCTCTTTTCTTATCCGCTCCTTCAGTCTTACCCGCCATCCATAGTTTTCTCCTTACACTTCAACAAATTATTGTCTTTTAACTCTTCGTTATTTCTATTGGCACATATATTGCTAATTATCTTAATAATAAGCTGTAGTAGTTAATCAGTTCATGCTGATTTTGTTAAGTTTTTTGGGGGCATTATGGCGTCGGATCTTCTGAATGTAGGAGCACAAAGTGTTCTTACTGCTCAGAGACAGCTAAACACCACAGGTCATAACATTTCTAACGCCAACACAGAAGGCTATAGCCGCCAGTCTGTGGTTCAAGGTGTGAATGACCCGCGCCAGTACGGTGGTCAAACCTACGGCATGGGTGTGCATGTGGAAAATGTTCGCCGCTCGTGGGACCAATTTGCCGTCAAGGAACTTAACTTATCAACAACCAATGCCGCTAACAAAGCGGATACCGAAGCTAACCTGGATATGCTGTCAAGCATGTTGTCATCGGTTGTTTCGAAGAAGATCCCAGAGAACCTTAATGAGTGGTTTGATTCTGTTAAGACGCTCGCTGATACCCCGAATGATGTGGGTACACGAAAAGTCGTCATAGAAAAAGCTGGGTTATTAAGTAAAACGTTAAATGAATTTCATGAAACCGTTCGTCAACAGTCTGATTCTGCGAATAAGAAATTAGACATGGGTATCGAGCGAGTTAACCAAATTGCATACGAGATCCGTGATCTTCAGCGATTAATGGTACGAACTCCCGGACCTCATAATGATCTACAAGATCAGCACGAACAGCTAGTTAATGAGCTTTCTGGTTACACTAAAGTGACGGTGACACCACGAGCTAATAATGAAGGGTTTAATGTCCATATCGGTAATGGTCATACCTTAGTTTCTGGTACAGAAGCGAGCCAACTGAAAATGATCGATGGCGTACCAGATGCACATCAGCGTCGTCTTGCTATCGTAGAAGGAAAGTCATTAAAGGCGATTACTAACCGCGATATTGATGGACAAATCGGCGCGATGTTAGACATGCGTGATGAACATATTCCTGCAGTTATGGATGAGCTTGGTCGTTTGGCTACCGCGTTTTCGTACGAGGTCAATGCACTGCAATCGCAAGGTTTGGATCTCAATGGCAATGTAGGTAAAAACCTGTTTACCGATGTGAACTCTGAGTTAGTGGCTAAGTCTCGTGTTACTGCTCACGGACAGTCAAAAGCGGATGTCGCGGTTTATATTGATGATACTTCTGCTCTGAAAGGCGGCGAGTATGGTCTGAAATACGATGGCAGCGATTATGTGGTGATTAAGCCAGATGGTGAAACGGTAAAAGTTAGCACCAATTCAACCGGCAATGCCTTTTATTTAGATGGCATGCGAGTGGAAGTTCGCAATCCACCTGAACTGGGTGAGAAGCTATTACTACGCCCAACCCGCAACTTTGCCGCGCAGATTCAGATGGAAACCAAAGACCCTAAAGATATTGCGGCACAAAGCTATGAGGCATCAACTACCTTTGCCAAAGGCACTGCAGGTTTCAAAATTTTGGCGGCAGGTCAATTACGAGAGTTTGAAGTGATCGTGTCACCAAAGGGCGAACAGTTTGCGGTTACCGATCCTAAGGGCAACATACTTATGCAGCCTCAACCGTATCCACCACAAGGCCCAGTGACAATTAATGGCACAACGTTTGAACTTACACCGGGCGCGGTGGCAAACGATAAATTTACGGCAAACCTTGTCCCATCAGAAGGTGACAATGGCAACTTGCGTAAATTGCAAGATCTCCAAACAGGCAAAGTCCTGGATGATGATGAGTCTACGATTTTAGATCTTTACCACAACTTGAATACCAATACGGGCTTGAAATCTTCAACGGCAAATCGCTTGAGTGATATTGCTAGGCTAGAAAAAGAGTCAGCTCAAGAACGTATTGCTTCAGTCTCTGGGGTGAACCTAGATGAAGAAGCGGCAAATATGATGAAATTTCAGCAAGCGTACATGGCTTCTTCACGCATCATGCAAGCCGCCAATGATACGTTTAATACTATTTTGGCTTTGAGGTAGGAGATATAAATGTTGACTCGTATTTCTAGCTTTCATAATTATCAGTCAGTACAAAATGACTTTCGCCGCCAAGAAAACAAGGTGCATCATAATCAAGCACAACTGGCTTCCGGTAAGAAATTACAGTCGGCGAGTGATGATCCTTTGGCGACGCATTATTTACAAAACATAGGCCAGCAATCTGAGCAACTTAAACAGTATGTCGATGCGATCACTCTAATTAGAAACCGGCTTGAACATCATGAAGTCATGGTCGCCAACTCGGAAGGGTTCGCGGATGAAGCAAAACGAACCGTGATGGAAATGATTAACGGTGCACTTTCACCGGAAGACCGCTTAGCGAAGAAGCGTGAAATTCAAGAGTTATCGAATAATCTTCTACATTTAGCTAATACTCAAGATGAGTCAGGTAACTACACATTTTCAGGAACCAAGCCCAAGAGCCAGCCATTTTTTCAAGATAATGAAGGAAATGTTTCTTATCAAGGTGATGACTATCAAAGAAAGATGCGAGTAGCAACTAGCTTTGAAATGGCAATGAACGATCCGGGCAGTAAGTTGTTTATGGAAATAGATAACCCGTTTGGTGACTACGAGCCTCAGTATGATCTTGAACCGGCCTCTGAGTTATTACTAGGGCGCGCAACCAATAAATCTGAAGATGGTTCTACTTATAAAGTAACTTTTGTTGATATGCAAACAGGCAAGTTCGCTTACCAGCTTGAAAAAGATGGCGAAGTGGTTGCCTCGGAAGATTTTGATCCTTCGAAAGGTGTTGTCTATGAAGGTCTGAATATCCAATTCAAGGGGCAGATCACGAAGGGTGACTCGATCACTTTAGAGCCGAGAAAGACATTTTCTATTTTTGATACATTCAAAGAGACCGCCGAACAGGCTGAAAATCCAGTATCGGATGCATCGGCAACGGCAAAACTGCACCAAATGACAGAAGAATTTCATGCCGCGTTTATTCATTTGACTAAGGCGAGAACGGATGTCGGTGCACGTTTGAGTACGTTGGATATTCAAGAGCAGCAACATGAAGATTTTAAGTTGTCTTTAGCGAAAGCAAAAAGCAACTTTGAAGACTTGGATTATTCGAAAGCCATCATTGAATTCAATGAAAACTCTCGAGCGTTACAAGCTTCACAACAAGCGTTTGGCAAGACCAAAGACCTGACCTTGTTTAATTATATTTAGCTGTGAACAGTCGTTAATCTGGGGTTAGTTCTCTGCCGTATGTGCTATGCCATACGTGCGAATAATCCTATGGATTGCCGCTTTTTTATTCAAAGTGGCATGTTTTAAAAATAGCGGCAAAAAACGGCAACGAGAGATATTAATCTCTTATATTCTCGACTTAATTCAATTGTTACTTATGGTGGCTTGTAATTAAGTCTCTGTTTTATTGTGATTTTTTAAATTATTGTGATTGGTTTAAAAAGTTGGCACATAACATGCTTTTGTATTTGTCATAAATGATTAATACAGATCTTAAACCTTATCTAGGGTTTATCGCGTAATACACGGTCAGTGCTTATCCATATGAGAGTAAAGCTGGCCGCTTCGCAGAAAGTTTGCGAACTCATAAGGAGAGCAATATGGCTATTAATGTAAGCACTAACGTATCTGCTATGACAGCACAACGATACTTGAATAAATCATCTAATGAACTAGCGACTTCTATGGAGCGCTTGTCATCAGGTCACAAGATCAATAGTGCAAAAGATGATGCGGCTGGTCTGCAAATTTCAAACCGTTTGACAGCCCAATCTCGTGGTCTTGATGTAGCAATGCGTAATGCAAATGATGGCATTTCTATTGCTCAAACAGCAGAAGGCGCGATGAACGAATCAACGAACATACTACAACGTATGCGTGATCTAGCGATTCAGTCATCAAACGGCACCAACTCTCCGGCAGAGCGTCAAGCACTAAACGAAGAGACTATGGCTCTTCAAGATGAGCTTAACCGTATCGCAGAGACCACGGCTTTCGGTGGCCGCCGTTTGTTGAATGGCTCATTTGGTGAAGCTTCATTCCAGATTGGTTCAAATTCTGGTGAAGCGATGATCATGGCGCTGACGAGTATCCGAGCGGATGATTTCCGTATGGGTGGAACAACATTCGACACTGAAAACGCTAAAGATAAAAGCTGGGAAGTACCACTAGAAGCCAAAGATCTTAAGTTTGAATTCAAAACCAAAGCGGGTGAAGAGGTTGCTATAGATATAAGCGCTAAAGCAGGCGACGATATCGAAGAACTAGCCACCTACATAAATGGTCAATCTGATTTGATTAATGCGTCGGTTACCGATGAAGGACGCCTGCAGGTATTTGTTGCTGAGCCAGATTTAGATGGTGAGATGAGAATCTCGGGTGGTTTAGCTTCCGAACTTGGTTTCAAAATTGATGCTCCTGAAGGCCAGGAAACCACAACTACGGCGGATGGCAAAGTTGTACCTGCTCCTGCTGTAGGTCGAACGACATTAGTTCAAGATATCGATTTGAATACTGTAGCAGGTTCACAAAACGCAATCAGTGTCATCGACTCTGCAATGCAGTACGTTGATTCACAGCGTGCTGATTTGGGTGCGAAACAAAACCGTCTAAGCCACAGTATTAATAACTTGGCAAACGTTCAAGAGAACGTAGACGCTTCAAACAGCCGAATCAAAGATACGGACTTTGCGAAAGAGACAACGCAAATGACCAAAGCTCAAATTCTGCAACAAGCTGGTACATCAATACTTGCTCAAGCAAAACAGTTGCCTAACTCTGCAATATCACTATTGCAATAGTTATTGGTTGAACTCGCTATTCGTGTTCAGACGTGAACCGCTTAGCGAGGGATACTGGCAAGCATACTTACTATTGGGTGTTTAGCTCTCTCATCTCTCACCTGCTATCCATTTTTACGGTAAGAATGCAACGGCGCGTCGGAAATGTGTTCATTTCTCGATGATCTCCGCACAGGCTCTGACACGCCAACTAGCCCCGGTTCCTTCACAGGAAAAGGGGCTTTTTCCTTTCTATTTCTACACTTTTTTCTTTTAGATCGTCTAGTTTACCTTTCAAATCCGTAAAACCTCGATCTCACTTACCTGTTTCACGACAAACAACTCAACTCTTTGTATAAGAAGCATACCAATCTGAACTCTTTGGCGACTATTCATTTCTCGACATTGGGTAACTCAAATAGTGATTAGTGTGTTTTTTAAACACTTTTTAAATGCATTCTCAATTGAAGACTGCCACTGTTATAGAAAGTGTTATATTTTAAGTGTATGATAAATATGATTTTAATATTTAATTTGTGGTTTTTTGAAAGTTTTTCTAAAGCTTCTGAATTTTGAGCCGTTATTAAAAGTAACTTAGAGATAACTACTTGGTTTTCCGAGACGTCGGAAACCGCTATACCGGAAAATCAATTGGAGAAATCACCATGGCAGTGAATGTAAATACTAACGTTTCAGCAATGACAGCACAACGTTACCTAAACAGTGCAAACAGCGCTCAACAAACATCAATGGAACGCCTATCTTCAGGCTCTAAAATCAACAGCGCAAAAGATGACGCTGCTGGCCTACAAATTTCGAACCGTTTGAACGTTCAGAGTCGTGGTCTTGATGTTGCTGTACGTAACGCGAACGATGGTATCTCTATCGCTCAAACGGCAGAAGGTGCGATGAATGAAACATCAAACATTCTACAACGTATGCGTGATTTGTCTCTGCAATCAACAAACGGTTCAAATACAAAAGCTGACCGTGTAGCAATCCAAGAAGAAGTAACGGCGCTTAACGATGAATTGAATCGTATCGCTGAAACTACCTCTTTTGGTGGCAACAAGCTGCTTAACGGTACTCACGGTACTAAGTCATTCCAAATTGGTGCAGACAATGGTGAGGCAGTAATGCTTCAGCTGAAAGACATGCGTTCTGATAACGACCAAATGGGCGGCAACAGCTACCAATTTACAGAAGCTAAAGGTAAAGATTGGGGTGTAACAGCTGGTGCTAATGACTTAACCATGTCATTAAAAGATAGCTTCGGTGACCAACGAGAAATCAACATCTCTGCTAAAGCAGGCGATGATATCGAAGAGCTAGCGACTTACATTAACGGTCAACAAGACCTAGTAAAAGCGTCAATTGATGAAGAAGGTAAACTGCAAATCTTCGCTGGTAACAACAAAGTTGATGGGGAAATTGCATTTTCTGGTGCTTTATCAGATGAACTAGGTATGACAGCAGGTGCTAAACCTGAAGACCCAAAAACGCTAGAGGCTAAGCAAGTTACGGTTGATAGTATCGACGTAACGTCTGTTGGTGGCGCTCAAGAATCTGTCGCTGTTATCGATGCTGCACTTAAATATGTAGATAGCCACCGTTCTGAGCTTGGTGCTTTCCAAAACCGTTTCGACCACGCAATTAACAACTTAGACAACATCAACGAAAACGTTAATGCATCTAAGAGCCGTATCAAAGATACCGATTTCGCTAAAGAAACGACTCAGATGACTAAATCTCAGATCCTTTCTCAAGCTTCAAGCTCGATTCTTGCTCAAGCGAAGCAAGCTCCGAACTCGGCACTTAGCCTACTAGGTTAATCGGTTGAAAGGCCACATTGACCATGTGCATTATTGTTTATAATCGTCAATGTTAGGCTTCCACAAATTAGCTCGTGGTGAGAGATGAGCGCTAAATAAACCCAGCTTCGGCTGGGTTTTTTATTGCCTGCTATTTGGCTAGGGTGAATTTGGAAAAAGTGCCGTAATGCTTAAAAGAGCAAAAACGCGAGACCCTCTATCACGTTCGTTCCTCACTGTAGGGAATGACCGAGTCGGGAAATGCTGATTTAAGCGCTTATCGCTTATTGTAGCGAAGTAGCCTTTCGTCATTCCAGAACCGAGCAGAGCGAGGTATCAGGAATCTTTTCTTATATCAATGTTCTGATGGATATTGATACACATAGTGTTAATACCGATCGTAGTAAATAACTTATCACCCTAGCTTGCTAAAAAACTCGATAACGACGTTAGAATTTTTGATTGTAGAATAACTACTTATCGAAAAAACCTACCTTTTCTCAGCCTTTTTTCTGCGCTATTTCTACTCACTTACTTACTGTGATTGGTATAAATTCGGCTTTAAAAGATGTCGTGAGATTAATTGATCTACTTCACGTTTTTTTTAACATTGAAAATAATACGAAAAAAAATGCATTTTTTATTAAAGCTTCTAGTTAAGGGGCCGTTAAAGGGATTGAGAGAAATGATATGTACCAATGTAAGGTGAGAGAGACACTGGTATATAAAACAAAATAACATGTGTTTTTGTGAGGTGAGAGTCACATAAGTGCATGAAAAAATGCCTAAAGGAGATCAACTATGGCGATTAATGTAAGCACAAATGTGTCTGCAATGACGGCTCAGCGCTACCTAAATAGTGCGGCTGAAGGTACTCAAAAATCAATGGAGCGTTTGTCTTCTGGCTATAAAATCAATAGCGCAAAAGATGATGCTGCAGGCCTACAAATCTCTAACCGCTTAACGTCGCAAAGTCGTGGCCTAGATATGGCTGTAAAAAACGCGAACGATGGTATCTCTATTGCACAGACAGCTGAAGGTGCAATGAATGAGTCAACCAATATCCTGCAACGAATGCGTGACCTTTCTCTTCAATCTTCAAATGGTTCAAACACGAAATCTGAACGTGTTGCAATTCAAGAAGAAGTCTCTGCTCTAAACACTGAGCTTAACCGTATTGCTGAAACGACCTCTTTTGGTGGTAATAAGCTTTTGAACGGAACTTTCGGTAGTCAATCTTTCCAAATTGGTGCAGATTCTGGTGAAGCAGTAATGCTGACAATGAATAATATGCGTACAGATACTGAAGCGATGGGCGGTAAGAGTTATAGCGTTGCTGAGGGGAAAGATACGTCTTGGCGCGTAGGTGAAGATTCTGTCCTAACGATGAAGTACCAAGATCAGTTTGGTGACGTTCAAGATCTGTCGATTACTGCGAAAAAAGGTAATGACATGGAAGAACTTGCCACTTACCTAAACGGTCAAAGCCCGGATGTTCAAGCTTCGGTAGGTGAAGGCGGTAAATTGCAACTCTTCGCTTCAAGCCAAAAAGTTGATGGTAATGTTGAGTTTGGCGGCTCTCTTGCTGAAGAGCTAGGTCTTGGCTCTGGTAAAGATGCAGAAGGTAAAGAGATTCCTGGCAGCAGCAAGGCTATTGTAACGGATGTTACTGTTAACGACATTGATGTAACTTCTGTTGCAGGTTCAAACAACGCTGTATCTATTATTGACGGTGCCTTAAAGGCAGTAGACAGTAATCGTGCCTCTCTTGGTGCATTCCAAAACCGTTTTGACCACGCAATCAGCAACTTAGAAAATATTAACGAAAACGTTAATGCGTCTAAGAGCCGAATCAAAGATACTGATTACGCAAAAGAAACAACGGCAATGACGAAGTCTCAAATCTTACAACAAGCGAGTACTTCTATTTTAGCTCAAGCAAAACAATCACCATCAGCAGCTTTAAGCTTATTGGGCTAAACTTACTTCAGTAAGTAACGGTAAACTCTACTGTAGGTAGAGTTTTACTGTTAGGCTCATAAAGTTGGGAGGGAGAGTGTTATGGAAATATTATCTAACGCATCGAACATCCAGCCTTATGGCTCACCTAATGGCATTAAATTTGCAAGCGATAAAGGTAGTAGTGCGTCGAGTACTTTACAACCGAAAGAAACAACATCTTATGACAAGGTAGAAAAATCGAAAGAGATGGCTACCGAAGCGGCGATTAAATTAGCTCAACATAGACAAGAGTTAAATGATGCGGAGCGAGTCAAAATGGTGGAGAAGGTAAACGAATTTATATCTTCTCTCAACAAGGGTGTTGCTTTTAAGGTTGATGAAGAGACTGGGAGAGATGTGGTTACCATTTATGAGACCACAACGGGCGATATTATTCGCCAAATTCCCGATGAAGAAATGCTCGAAATTCTAAGGCGCCTAGCAGCCCAAACCTCGAATAGTGGAATATTGGAGGCTAAGGTTTAAGTCGTATTATTGAGGTGGTTTAATGAGTTTTGGCCCAATGGGGATTTCGTCTGGCATGGATATCAATTCCATGGTCAGCAAAATTGTTGATTCGGAGCGTGTGCCTAAACAGCAACAAATCAACAATGAACGAACGCGAATCGACACCAGCATTAGTGCCTATGGAAGACTCAGAGAGTCCCTTGATTCGATGAAAAATCTGATGACAAGCTTTCGCCAGGACAAAGCTTTCGCTGTGCGAACAGTAGAAAGCTCTGATGAAGGTCTTGTCTCTGCAACCGCGACTACCGAAGCGATCGCTGGCAAATATGCCATCGATGTGTTGCAGCTTGCCCAGAGCCATAAAGTGGCTTCTGATGTACTATCAGAGGACATGAAATTTGGCCCAGGTAAGCTGCAGGTTTCGCTTGGTAAAGAGAGCTTCGAGACACAAGTTAGTGCTAACTCAAAACTGCGTGATGTTGTTAGAGCAATTAACAGTGCCGGGGATAATCCGGGTGTTCGAGCTTCTATTATTAATGATAAAGAAGGACCACGGTTAGTCCTCGCTTCAAATATGTCTGGTGAAGACAATCAAATAAAACTCCACGTTGACTCTGAAGATAACAACCCTCTAAAAAAATTAGAATATAAAACCCTATCGGAAAGACTGAAAGCCTTAGAAGATGCTCGCTCAGTAGCGCAAGGCGTCTTGGCTGATGCCCCTCCCAAATTGGATGCCGACGGTAACCCTATTCCAGACGGCTTCGCTGTTCCTCTGCGAGACGCTAACGGAAACACTATATTTGATGTAAACGGTAATCCTATTTATGAAAGAAAATCGGAACCCGTCGTTGAACCCGAAGATCCTTTCGCTGAATTTGACCGTGACAATTTAACTTATGGTCAAGCTGCGGCAATGGCTGGTCAGAAGGCGCTAGATGCGGCAGCTTTAGCGGCTTCAGGGATGCCAGAAGATACAATCCCTGGGTGGAACAATACCGCTTCAGGTACATTACTCGATTCTTTTTTTAGGCCTGAACTTGAGCTTGACGAAAAAGCCATAGAGAAAGCAGCTGATATTCCAGGGTGGTCAAATACTGCCGCTGGTACGTTGACGGATTCTTATGTTACTCCCAAAGAGGCACAGCAGAAACTCGATGCCGAGAAAGCCAGAATAGAAAGTAAATTGGTTGATGAACGTTCTGAGTTAGCGAAGAGAGTTGAAAGAGGTGAACTAACCCCACTGCAGGCTCAGCAATTAGAGAGAGCTAAATTATCTCCAGCAGAACGAGCACACTTAGAGAAGGTTGATAAAGCTCAAGCTGACCTTGCGCTAGCTCAACAGTCTTTTGACCAATACAGCGGTATGACTGAAGTGCAAGCAGGACAAAATTCTATGGTTGTTCTAGACGGCATTGCTCAGCTCTCTAGCAATAACAATGTGATTGAAGATGCCGTTGAAGGTATTGATATTACGGTTAAAGGTAAAACCCCTCAAGATAAGCCGCCAGCAGAGATTGGTGTTGAGTACGACCGTAATCGTGTTCGTGAAGATATTGAAGCTTTTGTTAACTCTTATAATCAGTTTTACCAAGTATCTAAAGATTTAGCGGGCGTAGATCCACTGACTGGTCAAAAAGGCCCTCTCTCTGGCGACAGTACAGTACGTAGTGCAGATTCACGATTGAAAGGTGTGTTCTCATCAAGTATTGAAGACGCGCCAGACAATCTAAAGTCTTTGACTGAATTTGGCATCACCACCACAAGACAAGGCTCGTTAGAAATCAATTACGATATGCTTGACCGTCAACTCAACAATCACTTTGATAAGTTGGGTGAGTTCTTTGGTGGTAACAATGGCTTCGCTAAAAAAGTCGAAGATGCGATTCAAGGGATTACTGGTGTTACCGGTTCTATCCGTACGAGAGAGAAGAGCTTGGTCGAACAAAACTATCGGTTGGTTGATGACCAAGTCGCACTCGATCGCCGTATGGATAGCCTGCAGAATCGCACGCACTCCAAGTTCACTGCTATGCAGGATGCGACCAGCAAGATGCAATCTCAGTTAGGCAGCATGATGAGTGCAATGGGCTAATAGATGAGCAAACTGCTTCAAGAGCTTTGTGAGCTCGATCAATTAATTATGTCTAAGCTCGAATTTAGTGAAATTAATGCTGAAGAAATCGTGCATCTTGTCGATAACAGAGAACAGTTATTGCAAAACGTGCTTCAATTAATCGATTCATATCCCGACGTTAAGCAAAGCTCCGAGTGGTTTGAAGCCATTTCGAGAACAAGACAATTGGTCGAACTGATGCAGTCTGAGACTGGTCTAGTAGGTAAAAGCTTACATAAATACCGACATGGTGCCAAATCAGTTCAACAATACAAAAAGTTTTTATAGAAGAGGTTTACTATGCGCGGTTCTTTACAGGCATATAAAAAGGTATCAGTGGATAGCCAGCTAACAGCTGCCTCACCGCATAAAATTGTTCAGATGCTAATGGCTGGTGCTATCGAGCGCTTAATTCAAGGTAAAGCGGCAATGCAAGCGGGCAACATCCCGGTGAAAGGTGAGCGACTGAGTAAGGCTCTAGATATCATTATTAGCCTGCGTAGTTGCCTATCAATGTCCGATGGTGGCGACATTGCGAAAAATCTAGATCAACTTTATGAGTTTATGATCACGCAAATTTCTGCTGCAAATCACAAAAATGATCCTCAGCCAATTGATGATGTTATCGATATTATCCGCGAAATTAAGAGCGCTTGGGACCAAATTC
The DNA here is from genome assembly GCF_024347315.1 of Vibrio atlanticus. Taxonomy (NCBI): domain Bacteria; kingdom Pseudomonadati; phylum Pseudomonadota; class Gammaproteobacteria; order Vibrionales; family Vibrionaceae; genus Vibrio; species Vibrio atlanticus. The sequence goes on from NZ_AP025460.1 coordinate 943,472, forward strand.
CGAATGAATATCACAATTTAACGTCTGCGGATGTTGGTATTTAAAGAAACATCCCAGTTTAAACCAATCGCATATCTCTGAATTGCTTGGTTGCCTTATTTTTATAATCAAATAAAATAGAAGCCATTAGATAGCCTAATGGCTTTTTTCGTTGCTGGTTTCCTAGATTTGTCCACGTAGATCATAATCATTGATATTTTCTCTGTTTTGTCTCTTACGTCGCTTACCAATTTCCGCATCGCACCAAAATAAAGGCAATAATTCCTACTTATGCAAGGTTTGGCAAAACTGCTTGTCGTCGATGATAACGCTCAAAATCGTCACAATTTAAGCACAATATTAGAGTTTGTAGGAGAGAGCTGCGAAGTAATCAGCTCTGAACAAGCACACAAAGTTGACTGGTCCCTACAGTGGGCCGGTTGCATCATTGGTTCAATTAAAGCCAAAGGCTTCGCATTACTGAATGAAAAGCTTGTTCATGTTAATCACATCCCTTTACTGGTGATTGGCAAAAACGATTACCCGGTTGAGGAACTTACTAACTTTGTTGGTGAACTCGAACTTCCTCTTAACTACCCGCAATTAAGTGATGCACTGAGACACTGTAAAGACTTCTTAGGCCGTAAAGGCGTTCAAATTTTACCTTCAGCGCGTAAGAACACGCTTTTTCGTAGTCTAGTTGGGCAGAGTGTTGGTATCCAAGAAGTTCGTCACTTGATTGAACAAGTCTCTTCTACTGAAGCAAACGTATTGATTCTTGGTGAGTCAGGCACGGGCAAAGAAGTTGTAGCACGTAATGTTCACTATCATTCTAAACGTCGTTCAGGACCTTTCGTTCCCGTAAACTGTGGCGCTATACCGCCAGACTTGCTCGAAAGTGAACTGTTTGGTCATGAGAAGGGCGCGTTTACTGGTGCAATTACCGCACGTAAAGGCCGTTTTGAGTTGGCTGAAGGTGGTACACTGTTTCTGGATGAAATTGGTGATATGCCAATGGCGATGCAAGTTAAGTTGCTTCGCGTTTTACAAGAACGCAGTTTTGAACGTGTAGGTGGCAATAGTACCATTCAAGCTGATGTTCGAGTGATTGCGGCAACACACCGCAATCTTGAAAATATGATCGAAGATGATTTGTTCCGTGAAGATCTTTACTATCGCTTGAACGTTTTCCCAATTGAAATGCCATCGCTTCAGGAGCGAAAAGAAGATGTTCCCCTATTGCTTCAGGAGTTGATGACCAGAATGGAAGCTGAAGGTGGCATGCCAATCTGTTTTACTCCCCGTGCAATCAACTCTTTGATGGAGCATTGCTGGCCGGGCAACGTACGTGAGTTAGCTAATTTAGTTGAGCGAATGGTTATTTTATATCCAAATAGCTTGGTTGATGTGAATCATCTACCAACTAAATATAGATACAGTGATATCCCAGAGTTTCAGCCAGAGTTTAATAATTTTGCATCAGAGGAAGAGCAAGAGCGAGATGCTCTTTCTGACTTGTTCTCGGAAGACTTCAGTTTTGAGCAGCACGATGAGCTTGCTGACAATGCGAACGCACCTCAAGATTTACCCGCTGAAGGGGTTAACTTGAAAGAACTACTCGCTGATATGGAAGTGAATATGATCAATCAAGCGTTGGAGGCTCAGGGCGGTATTGTTGCTCGCGCTGCTGATATGCTTGGAATGCGCAGAACCACTCTGGTCGAAAAAATGCGTAAATATAACTTGCAGCGTTAGTGCCTATTTCGATGAAAACGAAAACTAGCACACACTTTAGCTTTTTAGCTTTTTAGCTTTTTAGCAACTTTAGCTAAACGAACAGATAAACCATAGTCGAGTTGTTGCTTGCTTAACTATGTGATAAATATAGCAAATAGCCTGACTTGTGTTGTACATGTCAGGCTGTTTTAGTATTTGAGGCAAATTTTTGACATGCATCTATCTAACGAACCAGAAAATCAATCACATCTAGATTCTGTTGAGCAACAGGTTGAGCGCTATAAGCAAGTGCTCGATGTTATGCCTGCGGGGGTTATCTTGTTAGATACGCATGGTGAAGTGAGAGAAGCGAATCCTGAAGCACACCGTATTCTCGGGGTTGAGCTGGTTGGCGAGAAATGGTTTTCGGTAATACAAAATGCCTTTGAACCAAGGGACGATGATGGGCATGAGATCTCATTGAAGAATGGGCGAAAAGTGCGCTTAGCGATTTCAGCCTCGACTACAGGTCAGCTTATTTTGATTACAGACCTGACAGAAACTCGCCTGCTGCAGTCTCGTGTGAGCGATCTTCAGCGCTTATCTTCACTTGGTAGAATGGTCGCTTCGCTTGCCCATCAGGTTCGCACGCCGCTTTCTAGTGCGATGCTGTATGCATCAAACCTTGCCGCGCCAAATTTGCCGCCGGCAACAAAAACGCGTTTTCAATCTAAGCTGATGGATAGGTTGCATGATCTAGAGAAACAAGTGAATGACATGCTGTTGTTTGCCAAAGGTGGCGACAATAAGGTGGTTAAGCCATTCACTATCGCGGAACTCATCATTGAGTTTCATCCTATGGTGGAGGCGGCGTTAAAAAGCAACCAGATTGACTATTGTCAGGAAGTTGAAGATGAAAAGACTCAAATGTTTGGTAACGCCAATGCTATCGCTTCTG